>DVON01000279.1 GCA_018713585.1 Candidatus Pullilachnospira stercoravium
CCACAGGGGATCTGGCAGGGTATTTTCTGTCGCTGTGTGAGCTGTTCTGCGCGTTTGCCGTGACGGTGGCGTCGCTGATTTTTTAGGAAATCCGCTAGGGGTTCCTCTGTGGCCATGGGGCCAGGAAAAAGAAAGGTGGAGAGATTCGGATGTTGAGAATGGTGATTGGCGGAGCCTGGCAGGGGAAGCGGGCCTATGCCGAAGCGCATTATCAGATAACCGGAGCGGACTGGACGGACGGGTCGGTCTGTTCGCGGGAGGAATTTTTAAAAGCCCGGGCAGTGTGCGGCCTGCATGCCTATATCCGGCGCAGGATGGAAGATGGGGCGGCGCCGGAAGCGGTGGCGGATGAGATTCTGGCAGTATGCGGGGAAAGCCTTCAGGTGGTTACTTCCGATGAAGTGGGATACGGTGTGGTACCCATGGATGCCGGCGAGCGGGCCTGGCGGGAGGCCTGCGGGCGGATCTGCACCCGGCTGGCGGCCCGGGCGGATCAGGTGGTCCGGGTCTGCTGCGGCATCGGGACGGTGATCAAGGGATGAAGGTGGTGCTGATTCGTCATGGAATGACGGAAGGAAACCGGAAATCCCGCTATATCGGTGTCACGGATGAGCCGCTGTGCCCCCAGGGCAGCAGGGAACTTGCCGGAAGGAGTTTTCCACAGGCCCAGGTGGTGTTCACAAGCCCCCTTCTGCGGTGCCGTCAGAGCGCGCAGATTCTGTATCCCCAACAGAAGCCCCGGATTCTGGAAAATCTGGCGGAATGTGATTTCGGGGAGTTTGAGAACAAAAACTGGAGGGAGCTGTCCGGGAATCCCCGCTATCAGCAGTGGATCGACAGCGGTGGAACCCTGCCGTTTCCGGAAGGGGAAAGCCCAAAGGAATTTAAGGCGCGCAGCGTCCGCGGCTTTGAGGAAGCGGTGGAACAGTGTCTTTCGGAAGGGATCGGCACGGCTGCCTTCGTGGTGCACGGGGGAACCATCATGAGCGTTCTGGAGCGTTTCGCCAATCCTTCCGGGGATTACTACAGCTGGAGCGTGAAAAACGGAGAGGGCTATGAGGCCCGGCTTGAGGAAGCTTTATGGGCTTCCGGGAAAAAAGAGCTGACGGATATACAAAAACTGGAATTTGGCGGGGAGACCCACAGGCAGGGCGCTTCCCGGAGAGGGAGAGAAGATGTTTAGAGGAACCTTACTGGCAGTTCTGCTGGGATTTTTACTGGATCTGATGCTGGGAGATCCCCGGTGGCTGTACCATCCGGTGCGGATCATCGGAAACGGAATCGCCTGGTGCGAAAAAGGACTTCGGCGGATATTCCCTGCCACAAAGGGAGGGGAACGGATGGCCGGCATTTGGCTGGTGGTGGTGATCGTGGCATTTTCCGCCGGGATTCCCTTTCTGATTCTGTGGGCAGCCCGCGCCATACATCCGGCGGTGGGATTTCTGCTGGAGACTTTTTTCTGTTATCAGCTGCTGGCGCTGCGCTCTTTAAAGGATGAGAGCGGGAAGGTGTACGATGCGCTGAAGACGGGGGATCTGGAAAAATCCCGGTACGCGGTTTCCATGATTGTGGGCCGGGACACCGAAAACCTCACGGAGCAGGGAGTGACCAAAGCCGCGGTGGAGACGGTGGCGGAAAATACCTCCGACGGCATCGTGGCGCCGCTGTTCTATATGATGATCGGCGGAGCGGTGCTGGGATTTGCCTATAAGGCGGTCAATACCATGGATTCCATGGTGGGCTATAAAAATGACAGATACCGGTATTTCGGCACAGCGGCAGCAAGGCTTGATGATGTGCTCAATTACATCCCCGCCCGGATTTCCGCCTGGCTGATGATTCTGGGAGCGAAACTGTGCGGCATGGACGCGGCCGGAGCCAGACGCATATACCGCAGGGACCGGTACAAACATTCCAGCCCCAACTCCGCCCACACGGAGGCGGTGATGGCGGGAGCGCTGGGAATCCAGCTGGCAGGGGACGCCTGGTATTTCGGAAAGCTTCACAAAAAAGATTTTCTGGGAGATAAGTGCCGGGAAGTGGAGATTGAGGATATCCCCCGTTCCCACCGGCTGATGCTGGCCACCTGTCTTCTGGCGCTGCTTCTGTTCGGCCTGGCGCGGGCGGCCATCTGCCTGGGACTGACATTTTTGTAGGAAGAGAGGAAGATACCACAGATGAAGAGTTATGTGCATGGCGGGGATGTGTACCGGCATCCCGGAGTGCTGGATTTTTCCGCCAACATCAATCCCCTGGGGACGCCTCCCGGCGTGATCCGGGCGGCCAGGGACAGTATGGAGCGGATCCGCTGTTATCCGGACGCTTCCCAGGAGGCTCTGCGCAGGCAGCTGGCAAAGGAGCTCCAGGTCCGGGAGGACTGGCTGATCTTCGGAAACGGGGCCGCGGAGCTTATTTTTGCCCTGGCAGGGGCCGTAAAACCCCGCCAGGCGCTGGTGTTTGCCCCGTCCTTTGCGGAATACGAACAGGCGCTTGAAGCCGCGGACTGCCAGATCCACCGTTTTTTTCTGAAAGAGGAGGAGGGATTTGTGCCGGGGGAGGCGCTGCTGGAGGAAATCCGCCGCCTGGCCGATACGCTGGATCTGGTGTTTCTGTGCAATCCCAACAATCCCACCGGCGTCCTGACGGATCCGGGGCTGCTGCGGAAAATCGCGGATTTCTGCCGGGAGGCGGGGATTTTGCTGGCGGTGGACGAATGTTTTCTGGATTTTGTCAGGGAGCCCCAAAAGCATACGCTGAAAGATCTTCTGCCGGATCACGGCAATCTGTTTCTTCTGCGGGCCTTCACAAAAACCTACGCCATGGCCGGGCTGCGGCTGGGCTACGGCATCTGTTCCGATCCGGAGCTGCTTTTGCGGATGGAAATGCGGCTTCAGCCCTGGAACGTTTCGATTCCGGCTCAGGAGGCGGGAATCGCCGCTCTGCGGGAGGGAGAATTTGTGGACCGCGCCCGCAGACTGGTGTTTGAGGAGTCCGCGTTTCTGAAAGCGGAGCTGGAAAAGCTGGGGTACCGCATCTTTGCTTCCCAGGCCAATTATCTGTTTTTCAAGGGAGAGGATTGGCTGGGAGAGGCATTGCTTGAGGAGAAGATCATGATCCGCGACTGCAGCAATTATCCGGGACTGTCAGGGGGATTCTGGAGGATCGCGGTGAAAACCCACGAGGAAAATCAGAGACTGCTTGAGGCAGTCGGGAAGGTGAGAGAAGCATGGCAAAAGCGATAATGATTCAGGGAACCATGTCCAATGCGGGAAAAAGCCTGCTGGCCGCCGGGCTGTGCCGGATTTTCCGGCAGGACGGCTATCGGGTGGCTCCCTTCAAATCTCAGAATATGGCGCTGAACTCCTTTATCACCCGGGAAGGGCTGGAGATGGGACGCGCCCAGGTGATGCAGGCGGAAGCGGCGGGGATTGCCCCCTCCGTGCTGATGAATCCCATCCTGCTGAAGCCTACCAACGATACGGGAAGCCAGGTGATCGTCAACGGCGAAGTGCTGGGAAATATGAGCGCCCGGGATTACTTTGCCTACAAGCACAAGCTGATTCCGGATATCCGGAAAGCCTACGACACCCTGGCGGCAGAAAACGATATCATCGTCATCGAGGGCGCGGGAAGCCCGGCGGAGATCAATCTGAAGAAAGACGACATTGTCAATATGGGAATGGCGAAGATGGCCAAGGCGCCGGTGCTTTTGGTGGGAGATATCGACCGGGGCGGCGTTTTCGCCCAGCTGGCAGGAACCGTGATGCTGCTTTCGGAAGAGGAAAAGAAAATGGTCCGGGGCCTGATTATCAACAAATTCAGAGGAGACAAGACAATCCTGGATCCGGGAGTGGAGATGCTGGAGGAGCTCTGCCACATTCCGGTGGTGGGAGTGGCCCCGTATCTGGATATTCAGGTGGAGGACGAGGACAGTCTCACCGAGCGGTTTGACCGGAATCAGGAGGTGGGCGTCATCGATATCGCGATGATCCGCCTGCCCAGGATCTCCAATTTTACCGATTTCAATCCCTTTGAGAGTATGCCGGGGGTATCCCTGCGGTATGTGCACCGGGCGTCAGATCTGAAAGATCCGGATATGGTGATCCTTCCCGGTACGAAAAACACCATGGAGGATCTCCAGTGGCTGCGGGAGAGCGGGCTGGAAGCTTCTGTCCTGAAACTGGCTGCCAGAGGAACGGTTATCTTCGGTGTCTGCGGGGGGTACCAGATGCTGGGAAATACCCTGTCGGATCCGGAAGGCGTGGAGGCGGGCGGCTCCATGAGAGGAATGGGACTGCTTCCCATGGATACGGTATTTTCACCCCGGAAGACCAGAACGCGGGTTCATGGCCATATCCTGGATGACGGAGGCGCTCTTTGTGATCTTTCCGGTACAGAACTGGAAGGCTACGAAATCCACATGGGAGTGACCACCCTTGGCAGCGGGGCCGTGCCTCTGGCCCGGATCCGGGACTACGCCGCCACCTGCCAGGAAAAACTGGACGGGGCCTGCCGGGATAATATTTACGGTACCTATGTGCATGGAATTTTTGACCGGGAAGAGGTGGCGAAGGCTGTGGTGCGCGCGCTGGGAAAACGCAAGGGCATCGACACCGAATCCATTACCGGCGTGGATTTCGCTCAGTTTAAGGAGACGCAGTACGACATTCTCGCAGCGGCCCTGCGGGAGCATCTGGATATGAAAAAAATCTATGAAATTCTGGAGGAGGGCCTGTCATGAAAATTGAACTGGAAAATGTGAAGCCGCGGGACATTGAGCGGAGAAGTTTCGAGATTATTACTCAGGAGTTGGGGGACCGGGTTCTTGATCCGGATAAGGAGCTGATTATCAAACGGTGCATCCATACCAGCGCGGATTTTGAATACGCGGACAGCCTGTACTTTTCAGAGGGAGCGGTGGAAAAAGCGCTGGAGGCCATCAAGGCAGGCGCTTCCATCGTGACGGATACGCAGATGGGAAAATCCGGGATCAACAAGCGGGCGCTGGCCAGATACGGAGGCCAGGTTTACTGCTTTATGTCCGATGAAGACGTGGCCCAGACCGCCAAAGCGCAGGGTACCACCCGCGCCCAGGCCAGCATGGACAAGGCCGCGGCCCTTAAAGAACCGGTGATCTATGCCATCGGAAATGCCCCCACAGCGCTGGTGCGCCTGTATGAGCTGATCGAAGAAGGAAAAATCCATCCGGCGCTGGTGATCGGCGTCCCGGTGGGATTTGTCAATGTGGTGGCCTCCAAGGAGCTGATCATGCAGACAGACGTACCCTGCATCGTTGCCAGGGGAAGAAAAGGTGGAAGCAATATTGCGGCGTGCATCTGCAATGCGTTACTTTATATGATTGACGACAAAAGAGATTGATTTTGTTTGATATATGCAAAATATACATATGCAAACATAAAAATTTGGCAGAAGGACGAAAATGAAACTGCTCATGGACTTTGAAAACGCCGTGTGCTATACTGGATACAGGTTCACGAAGACGGCTAATCAGAGGAAAGGAGTGGTACAGACTTGCTGACAAAGGAAGATCTGCAGGCAATTGCCTGCATGATTCAGCCAATCCATGGAAAACTGGACAACCTGACAGAGCGGGTGGATGGTCTGACGGAGCGAGTGGACGGTTTGACAGAGCGGGTGGACGGCCTGACAGAGCGAGTGGACGGCCTGACGGAGCGTATGGATGAACTGACAATCCGGGTGGACGGCCTGACAACGCGTATGGATGAGATGACGATCCGTATGGATGGCCTGACGGAGCGGGTGGACGGCCTGACGACGCGGATGGATGAAATGACAATCCGCATGGACGACCTGACAGGACGGGTGGACGAAATGACAGACCGTATGGATGGCCTGACGGAGCGGATGGATGAGATGACGATCCGCATGGATGGCCTTACAGACCGTATGGATATCCTGACAAATCGGGTGGACGGCCTGACAGATCAGATGGAGGATGTGAAGGGGCAGATCAAAGATCTGAAAGTCCAGACACAAAAGATGAACGATACAATCGAGAAAAACTACAGCAAGCTGGAAGAATTTTACGTTTACCAGAAAGAATACAATACCGCCATGGAAATCGACAGAAAAAGAATGGCGGACAGGATGAAGGTAGTCGAGGGAAAACTTCTGATATTTTGGAACCAGATTGCCAGAAATACGGCGGATATTGAAGAAATAAAGCAGTCCGCGTAGGATTGCACCATAGGGAAAAGAGTGCAGAGCCATTTTTCAGGAAGCTTTGCGCTCTTTTTCCCGTATCCGCCAGGGAAGTTACAGAGAAAACAGGGAGGCGCCGACAGATAATGGAACCAAAGCAGTATCCGTTCCCTTTCGGGGAGTGTCATATGCATATTTTTATGAACGGCAGGGATTACCATGCGGCCGTGCGGGCACAGAGCCATGGAGTCAATGAGCAGGTGATCCGGGATCATTTCGAGGAGTACCGCAAGCGGGGGATTATCTGGCTGCGGGACGGAGGGGATCACTACGGAACCTCCAAAAGGGCCATGGAAATCGCTCCCGAATACGGAATCACCTACCGGACTCCGGTGTTCGCCATACACAAGGCCGGCCATTACGGCGGCATTGTGGGAAGAGAATTCCGGGATATGAGAGAATACCGCGGATTGATCGGGGAGCTTCGGCGGCAGGGAGGTCATTTTGTGAAAATCATGATATCGGGAATTATGGATTTTGACAGGGGAGGACTGACGGAGGATTCCCTTACGGATGGCGAAATCCGTGAAATGATCCACATTGCCCATCAGGAGGGCTTTTCCGTGATGGCGCATACCAACGGGAACCGGGCTGCTCTGGCAGCCATCGAGGCAGGGCTTGACAGCATGGAACACGGAAACTTTATGGAAGAGGAAACTATCCGGGCGCTGGCCCAAAGCGATACGGTTTGGGTTCCCACGGTGGTGACTGTGAAGAATCTGATCGGCGACGGGCGCTTTCCCGATGCTGTGGTGAAAGAAATCTGGGAAGGGCAGAAGCGTCGGCTGCGTCTGGCATACCGGCTGGGAGCAAAGATGGCGCTGGGAAGTGATGCCGGGGCTTACCGGGTGATGCACGGACAGGGACTTCTCGATGAATACCAGGCCTTTTCGGAAGCCCTGGGAGAATTTCCGGGATGGGAAGCCCGGGTACTCCTGGCGGACAAAAAAATCCGGAAACTGTTTTGAAATAGGACTGAACTATTGCCGGATTTGCTGCACAAACCTGTGAATATCTTGACTTTTTCGCGAAAATATGGTATTCTTACCCCATATTTTACTGGGGAGGAGTGAGTGCCGGATGGAGGACAGTTCCGGTAATGAAAATCATTATCAGATGATTGAATCGTTGCTCTGTGCAGTGTTATGAATAGTGAAGGTATAGCCTGGAGGAGTGATTCGCCTTTTGGTTATGCCTTTTTCCATGCAGCCGCTGTTTAGGCGTACCACCGGGTAACGACATTACGGATTATTTTTTGCGCGTAGGTTGGAAAGTACAACCAAAATTAGGATGAAAATTGAAGGAGGAAACTTATGGAATTTCTTATTGAGGGCGTAATGGCCCTGACATGGAAGCAGGTGGTGATGTATGCTGTCGGCGTTCTGCTGATCTGGCTTGCCATTAAGAAAGAATACGAGCCGTCGCTGTTGCTGCCTATGGGCTTCGGCGCGATTTTGGTGAACCTGCCCGCTTCGGGTGTTCTGGATCAGGTGCTTCAGGGGGGCATCGAATCTCATGGTATTATCTCCTGGTTATTTGAAGTAGGTATTGACGCCTCCGAGGCGATGCCGATTCTTCTGTTCATTGGTATCGGAGCCATGATCGACTTTGGTCCGCTGCTGTCGAACCCGGTTATGTTTCTGTTCGGAGCAGGAGCCCAGTTTGGTATTTTCGCGGCCATCCTGGTGGCGGCGATGCTGGGATTTGACCTGAAGGATGCGGCTTCCATCGGTATCATCGGAGCGGCAGACGGCCCCACATCGATTCTGGTATCTCAGATTATGAACTCGAATTATATCGGGCCCATTGCTGTGGCGGCCTACTCTTATATGGCGCTGGTACCCATCATCCAGCCGGCAGCCATCAAACTGGTAACCACGAAAAAAGAGCGCAGAATTCATATGGACTACAATCCCCAGAACGTAAGCAAAGCAATGCGTATTGCTTTCCCCATCGTGGTAACGGTAATTGTAGGTCTGATTGCACCCACCTCCGTTGCACTGGTAGGTTTCCTGATGTTCGGAAACCTGATCCGTGAGTGCGGCGTACTGGGAACTCTGTCCGACACGGCACAGAACAATCTGGCAAACCTGATTACGCTGCTGCTGGGAATTACCATTTCCTTCAGTATGCAGGCAGAGAACTTTGTTCAGATTGAGACCATCATGATCATGGTAATCGGTCTGTTCGCTTTCGTCATGGACACCATCGGCGGCGTTATTTTCGCCAAGATCGTCAACCTGTTCCTGAAGAAGAAGATCAACCCCATGATCGGAGGAGCCGGAATCTCCGCATTCCCCATGTCCTCCCGTGTGGTGCAGAGAATTGCCATGGAAGAGGATCCCAGCAACATCATTCTGATGCATGCGGCTGGAGCCAACGTATCCGGACAGATTGCTTCCGTAATCGCCGGAGGTATGGTTATCAACCTGGTAACGAGTCTGCTGTAAGGAGGAATCGTATATGAATATGGAAAACGTTTTAAATGCCCTTGACATCATGTGGAAGGGAATGGGAGGAATTTTCATTACCATTCTGATCATCATGATCTGTGTCCTGATCATGGGAAAACTGGGAAGCAAAGGCAAAAAAGATAACTAAACTCAGAAAGATTCTGAAAAAGAGCTGTAAGAAGGGCTGCGGCGCTGCCTGCGGGCAGGCGCAGCCATTTTCAGCGAAAGGAGGAAGTGTATGATGTGCGGAAAAGATAAGCCGATGGCGGTTCTGCTGGCGACTTTGGTTTTCTGTATTCTTCTTTTTCCTCTTTTTGTACCGGAGGGTCGGGTAGATGTCGTGGACGGGACCGCTGCGCAGAAGCATTGCATCCGTCAGGCGGACGATACGGCAGGTTCCGCGGGCTGCAGCTCTTTTTTCTATGCGGAAAATGTCCGTGTTCCTTCCGGGACAGGATTAATTCGTCATCAGCGGGCAAAATCCCTGTTTTTCTGGCTGTCCGTACCGTACAGTTATTCACTGATTTTGTCTGTCCTGCTCTCTTTGTGGAACTGGCTGAAGCAGCGGTGCATATTCGGTTTTGATACGTGCCTGCATCCGCCGGTTCATTTTCTGCTGGAGCTGACCGTCCGGCAGAAAAAAGACGGGAAGAAAAGAGTATCCACGCTGATTTTTTGATAAGCCTACTTAAAATTCAGATGGAGACTGGAAATGAAACGTATAATTGAATTCATAAAAAACCAGCCGCCGGCCAGACTGATAGCTCTGGGATTTGCGGCGGTGATTCTGCTTGGAGCTCTTGTTCTTCTTCTGCCCATTTCCGTGCGCAGCGGCGTACAGGTGACCTTTGTGGACGCTTTGTTTACGTCTACCAGTGCGGTGTGCGTGACCGGACTGATTGCCATTGACACAGCGGATCATTTTACGCCCTTTGGACAGGGGGTGGTGGCTGCATTGATTCAGATCGGAGGCCTGGGAGTTACTTCCGTAGGAGTGGGACTGATCATTGCGGCCGGAAAAAGGGTCAGCATCAAGAGCCGTCTTCTGGTGAAGGAGGCTCTGAATATTGACAGTTACAGAGGAATCGTGAAACTGATCAAGGCAGTGCTGTTGATGACACTCTGCTTTGAGGCGGCGGGCGCCATACTCAGCTTCCTGGTTTTTATCCAGGATTATCCGCTTCCCCATGCCCTGGGGATCAGTATTTTCCATTCCATTGCTGCTTTTAACAATTCAGGTTTCGATATCCTGGGAGGACTGAGAAATCTGATTCCCTATCAGAACAATGTGCTTCTGAATATGACCACATGTTTTCTGATTATTTTCGGAGGCCTTGGTTTTCTGGTAATTCTGGATATTCTGAAGCAGAGAAGTTTCCGGAAGCTGGCGCTGCATTCCAAGGTGGTAATTACTACCACCATCGGCCTGCTGCTGGTGGGAACGCTGCTGTTAAAGGCTACGGAGAATATCAGCTGGATGGGGGCTTTCTTTCACAGTGTGTCTGCCAGAACAGCCGGATTTTCCACCTATCCCATCGGGGAGTTTACACAGGCAGGCCTCTTCGTACTCTGTGTGCTGATGTTTATCGGAGCGTCGCCGGGATCCACCGGAGGCGGTATCAAAACAAGCACATTTTTCATTCTGCTGCAGATGACAAAGAATGTCTGCACCCAGAAGGAGCCGCATGCTTTCCGGCGGAGTATTTCCAGACAGAATATATCAAAAGCGTGCGTGATCACCATTCTTTCCATTATGGTGGTCTGCGTGGCCACGTTTCTGATGTGTGTACTGGAGAAGGACTGTACATTGATGCAGTTGCTCTTTGAAGTGATTTCTGCCTTTGGCACCGTGGGATTGTCTACAGGAATCACGCCGGATCTCAGTGATGCGGGCAAACTGGTGATTATACTGGTGATGTATACCGGACGTCTTGGCGCGTTTACCCTGCTTTCAACATGGGCGGGTCATACGGAGACAAAAAATGCCCGGTACTCAGAAGAAACCGTTGCAATCGGATAATGAATCAGGAGAGGGAAAAATGAAAAGAAAACAGGAAGCAGCTTATGGAGTAATCGGACTTGGCCGTTTTGGTACGGCGCTGGCCACAAGCCTGGCAAATGCCGGCAAGGAAGTCATTGTGGTGGATAAGGATGAGAATAAAGTAAAAGAAATGCGGCAGTACACGGAGTATGCCTTCGTGGCCGACAATCTCAGTCTGGAGACATTAAAGGAAATCGGTCTGCAGAACTGCGATGTCGTTGTGGTCTGCATCGGCGAAAAGGTAGATGTGAGCATCCTGACCACCATGTGCGTGATTGAACTGGGTGTACCCCGTGTGATTTCCAAAGCGCTCAGTACAGAGCAGGGCGCTGTGCTGAAAAAGCTGGGCGCAGAGGTGGTATATCCGGAAAGAGACATGGCGCTCAGACTTGGCAAGCGCCTGCTTTCCAGCAATTTCCTGGACTATGTCTCCTTGTGCAACAGCGTGGAGATCCGTCAGTTCCAGATACCGGAAAGACTGGTGGGACACAGTGTGGAGGAAATCAAGATCCGCCAGAAGTACCGGCTGAATATCATTGCCATCGAGAGCGGTGATGATACCAATATTGAAGTTATGCCCGATTATCGTTTCCGGAAGGACGATATTCTGGTTGTCATCGGTCAGGTGAAAAATATCGATACTTTTGAAAACAGTTTATAACAAATCAGAAAAAGAAATCCTCCAGAGGATATCATTCCGGCCGGCGGGCCGGAGGGAGGAAAGGAGTCCCTTATGGATTTTTCATTGTCATATATTGTGCAGGAGGCTGCCGGTAATCCCATGCTTATGATTACCATGCTTCTGACGCTGGGAGTGATCTTTGTAAATGGCTGGACGGATGCGCCCAACGCCATTGCCACATGCGTTACTACCCGGTGCCTGAAGCCCCGCACAGCGATTCTGATGAGCGCCGCGTTCAATTTTCTTGGCGTTTTTATCATGACCCAGATTAACAGTGCGGTAGCGTCCACCATCAGTAATATGGTGGATTTCGGGGAAAATACCCAGCATGCCACCGTTGCGCTCTGCGCAGCGCTGCTTTCTATTGTGGTGTACAGTGTCACCGCGTCTGTGTTCGGTATTCCTACCAGTGAAAGCCACAGCCTGATTGCCGGTCTGTCCGGCGCGGCCATAGCTATCCAGCAGGGAATCGGCGGAATTAACGGCAGCGAGTGGGTAAAGGTACTGTATGGACTGGTACTCAGCCTGGTACTGGGATTTGCCACCGGCTGGATCGTATGCAAGCTTATTACGATTATCTGCCAGAACGTGGACCGCAGAGTCAGCAACCGGTATTTCGGCTATGCGCAGATTGCCGGTGCGGCGGCTATGAGTTTTATGCACGGCGCTCAGGATGGTCAGAAGTTTATCGGCGTACTGTTTTTGGGCGTGGCCTTTGCCAATGGTCAGAACTCAGTCAGTGGTATGGAGATCCCTGTGTGGCTGATGCTGCTGTGCAGTATCGTCATGGGTCTGGGAACCAGCGTCGGCGGAGAGAAGATTATCAAATCCGTGGGTATGGATATGGTGAAGCTGGAGCGGTACCAGGGATTCGCGGCGGATTTGTCGGGAGCCCTCTGTCTTTTATATTCCAGCGTTTTTGGAATCCCTGTATCTACCACACATACCAAAACCAGTGCCATTATGGGCGTGGGAGCGGTAAAACGAATTTCAGCCATCAATTTCGGTGTTGTGAAGGATATGATGCTGACCTGGATTTTCACGTTTCCGGGCTGCGGTCTGATCAGCTTTGTTATGGCTAAGATATTTATGTATTTATTCATATAAGAGGAACCATTCGGAGGTAAACCAATGTCAAAAAAACAGGATGCGTTTTATTTTGAAAATTATATTTCCTGTGCTGAATATGCCGTACAGGCTGCACAGATGCTGAAGGATACGCTGATGAATTTCAAGGCCAAGGAAATGAAGAAAAAGCTGGATGAGATTCATGCGATCGAACATGCGGCAGATGAGAAGAATCATGAGCTGATGGACCGGCTTGCCCGGGCGTTTATTACCCCCATTGAACGGGAGGATATGCTGGCGCTGAGCCATAATATTGATGATCTTACGGATAAAATCGAGGAAGTGTTTATCCGGATTTATATCAATCAGGTGAAGAGCATCCGTCCGGAGGCGGTTAGCATGCTGGATACGGTCATCAAGTGCTGTCAGGAGGTCTGCGGGCTGATGAAGGAATTTGCGGACTTCCGTCATTCCAAAGATCTGAAAGAGAAGATTATCCGGATCAATACTCTGGAAGAGGTGGCAGACCAGATGTTCATTGAGAACATGCATGACCTGCATTCTGCGGACAGCAATGTGCTGGAGATCATAGCCTGGAGGGAAATCTACAGTTATCTGGAAAAATGCGCGGATGCCTGTGAGGAAATTGCTGATGTGGTCGGCAGTATTGTCATGAATAATACCTGACAGAAAAAACATAAGGGAAAGAAAAAGGCCGGCATATGCGGGATACACCGCATACGCCGGCCTTTTTCTCAGCATGATTCAGTGCGGAGACGGGAATCCACAGCATCCTGAACGTGATCCAGGAACATCTGCTGCACGAGAGGATATTCCCCCAATCCTTTCAGAACACATTCTACATCGAATCCTTCCTGCTCAAACTGATATCGCCAGGATTCCGGATTGTCTCCGGACATGTCGTTGCGGGCATGATCTCCCGCGACAATCATAAAGGGTGCCAGAATCACCTTCCGGGGATTCCGTTCCTTAACCTGGCGCAGCAGCGATTCCAGACTGGGATAGGCTTCCACCGTACCCAGAAAGATATTGGGAAATCCTTTATCTTTAAACGTATAATCCAGAGCCGCATAGACGGCATTGGCATAATGTGTGGTGCCATGTCCCATCAAAACCAGGGCCTCATCCGGTTTAAGATCCGGAAATTCCTGATGAACTGCCTCAATGACGGCGTTGTTGTCCGCTTCGCCGGTCAGCAGCGGAGTGCCGAAGGTGATACTGTTGAAGCGTTCCCGGAAAGCCAGGGCATCTTCCTTCATCAGGTCATTTTCGATACCGTTGATTACATGGGTAGGCTGGATAATTACATCAGTAAAGCCTTCGGCGGCCAGCCGTTCCATGGCCTCTGTCACATTATCGATTTTTACATGATCCCTCCGCAGAAGTTTTGCCATGATCATTTTACTGGTCCAGGCCCGGCGGATTGTATATTGAGGCCATGCCTCCTGGATTTTTTTCTCGATGACATCGATGGTACGTTCTCTGGTAAGATTGTAGCTGGTGCCGAAGCTGACCACCAGAATTGCCTGTTTCGGGTTGTTCATAGGTGTTTTACCTCCGTAATATGTGGAATGTTGGGTAAGGCAGGAGATATAGGTCTCCAGCTGTGCCAGTGTCCTGGGAACCGGCAGGGACATTTTCAGAATCCCTTTCCGGCAGAGACTGTCAAACAGTTCCAGGCAGGCAGGCGCCTTCAGATTGGTGGCCGCCAGGGCTGTTTTGTCGGAAAACACCTGCTGGGGCGTCCCCTGGGTCAGGACCTTTCCATCCTTCAGCAGGATCACGTCATCGGCCCAGGCCATGGCATAATCTACATCGTGGGTGGAGAGGAGCACGGTGATCCCCTCCTGTGTCAGCTGGTCCACGATCCGGTTTACCAGGGCGGTATGCCGGGGATCAAGAGCCGCCGCAGGTTCGTCCAGAATTATAATTTCCGGTTTCATCACCAGGATATCCGCGATGGACACCTGTTTTTTCTGCCCTCCGCTGAGGGCGTGGGTGGGCCGGTGGCGGAAAGGTGTGATCTCCAGCCGGCTGATCACATCCTCCACCGCCTCTTTCGCCTGCTCCTCGGGAATTCCCAGATTCAGGATGCCGAAGGAGATTTCCTGATAGACGCTGGCGGAAAACAGCTGGTTGTCCGGATCCTGGAATACGATGCCTACCCGGCTGCGCAGGGACAGAAGGCCCTTCCGGGAATAGTCCACCGGCTGGCCGTCAAAATACAGGGTGCCGGAAGTGGGCCGGTGAATACCGTTGCAGCAGAGGAAAAAAGTGGATTTTCCGGATCCGTTGGCCCCCATGAAGGCCACCTTGTGTCCTCTGCGGATTTCCAGGGACAGACCATTCAGGGAATGGGTTTTCTCGTCGTCATAGGAAAAATACAGGTTGTCTGCTTTTAAAATCACATCGTCTTTTATCATATCTGAATCCTTTCCAGAACCATCACCGCAAGGAAAAGCAAATCCAGCAGAGCGAAGCAGAGGATTTCCCCGGCCTTGGGCGGAAAGCTTTCGTTCAGTACCCGGATGGTGCCGTCGTAGCATCTGGCTTCCATGGCGTCATAGAGGGCATTGGCCCGCTTGAAGGAGCGCAGAAGCAGCACGGAGGCCAGGGCGCTGAAGGATTTCAGCGAGGTCCGGTAATTCCGGTTGCCCAGCCGGGAATGTTGTGAGATGGTGATGGCGGAGGCCACCTCCATGAGTATAAAGATAAACCGGTAAATCAGCAGCATCAGCTCACACAGCAGCGCCGGGCAGTGAATGGCCCGAAGCACATTCAGAATGTCCGGCATGGGAGTGCTCAGCGACAGGAAATACAGGCAGGATACCGCTGCCAGCGCGGTTCCGATCAGCTGAAGCGCGTAAAAGAATGAGGAAAAGGTGACGCCCACATACCAGTCTCCCAGGGGAAGCGCCAGAAAATCCTGCCGCGTTTTCGATACGTCAATGATGATGGCCAGGGTGCCAAGCTGCAGAAACGCCAGCGGCACGGTCATCAGCTTCAGATACCGAAAAACAGGGATTCCTCCCTTCCATACGGTCAGAATCCCTGTGGCTGCCAGTACAATGCACGCACACGCGATGGAACGACTCACCACACACAGAAGAAGTGTGATCATCGCGAAGGCGAATTTTTCACCGGCGTTTACATGGCGGAGTCCGGACTGATAACAGAGCTTGTCAATGACTATCATACAAGACTCCTTTCCGGCTATTCGCCTTTTCCCAGTTTCTTCCGTTCCACCAGACGGCCCATGCAGAAGGCAATGATGCCCACGCCGATACCGGTCTGCACACAGAACAGCATGCTTTCCACCTCACCGGGAAGCTCGCCGCCCAGGATCGTCTCGATCAGGGGCGCGGCGATGGGTTCAAAGGAAGAATCCACCTCTTCCACCACCTGGCTGCCCGCGTCATCGGAACCGCCGAATTGGGCGTCCTTCAGGGCGAACAGGGGGATGAAGGCGATCAGAAGTATCGCAACCAGTAGAAGAATCACAATATATCTCTTTTTCATATCATTTTGCCTCCTTCAGAAATCCCACAGCCCGCAGCTCCGGCTTTGCGTATGTTTCCAGTCCCATGACGATCATACAGGTCAGCAGACCCTCTATCACTGCCAGTGGCAGCTGGGTGGGAGCAAATACCAGAAGGAACCGGCCGATGGCCGCGGGCAGGGTGGTGTCCGCATGTTGAGCCAGTCCCAGCTGAACGGCGGTGACGCAGTAGGTGAACAGATCGCCCAGAAAGGCGGCCAGAAACACATTGATGTACAGGGGAACCTTCAGCTTTTTCCCCAGCTTGTAGACGCCGAAGGACACCAGTGGTCCTGCTACCGCCATGGAAAAGGTGTTGGCTCCGAGAGTGGTGAGCCCGCCATGGGCCAGCAGGATCGCCTGGAACAGCAGAACGATCAGACCCAGGATGCTGACTGCTACCGGCCCGAACAGGATGGCGCCCAGACCGGTTCCGGTCATATGGGAGCAGCTTCCCGTCCACGAAGGAATCTTCAGGGAAGAGATCACGAAGATGAAAGCTCCCGACATAGCCAGCAGGATCAGAACCCGCCGGTTTTCATTGATTACTTTTCGGATGGATATCAGTCCGGCTGCCAGAAACGGCAGGCAGATGACACCCCATAAAACACAGAAGCCCACCGGAAGGTAGCCCTCCATGATGTGCATGGCCCCCGCCGCCGGTATCAGCCCGAAATACAGGGCGAAAGCGCCGCATACAGCGAGAATTCTTTTTTGTTTTCCATTCATAACGATTTTCTCCTTTCTCAAAAAAATAACGCCTGCGCGATGACGGGCAGACGTACGGACTGCTCCCGCACAGATAAAATACCGTTGCGGGAACTTCCTACACTCAGCCATCGTTCGTAACATAAGTGTAACTCGCCTGTGACGGGCAGGTCTTCTGGCTCAGGAGTCCTCGCTGTGTTTCGCCTTCCCGGTTGCCCAGTGACATATTGAAACCAGCTCGTCCTTTACAGCGGCGTGACCGCGGGGGAATAAAAACTACCCCTCTTTCCTCTTAGCCTGTGGAGAAAGCACAGGAACCTCGTCACATTCAATTAAAAACAGTGTAACCTCCAAAAAGAAATCTGTCAATGAAAAATAGGATTTTCTTTTGAGGACAGTTGTGCTATGATGGTACCGTTGATAATCAGCTCCTCTTTTGGGGGAGCTTTGGGAGGAACGTAAGATGAGTATTTGTATGGTGGGAATTGACCATAACAGAGCGGATGTGGATGTGAGAGCATTGTTCTCCTTCACCAAAAAAAATGCGGCGGCTGCCATGCTGGGGTGGAAGAAGGTTCCCGGGATTCTGGGATGCGTTGTGATTTCCACCTGCAACCGGATGGAGCTGTGGGCCAGCACGGAGGAGGAGTGGGACGGTGATCTTCTGGAGCTTCTGTGCATCACCAAGGAGGTGGATCCCACCCAGTACGAGCGTTATTTTATCCGCCGCAAGGACAGGGAGGCGGCGGAGCATCTGTTCCGGCTTACCGCGGGTCTGGAATCCATGATTCTGGCGGAGGATCAGATCATCACCCAGGTGAAGGAGGCGCTGGCGCTGGCCAGGGAAAACTATGTGACGGACAGCGTGCTGGAAGTGCTGTTCCGTGACGCGGTCACCGCAGGGAAAAAGGTGAAGACCAACGTGACCTTTTCCCGGGCCAATCAGACGGCCATGGATCAGGCGGTGCGGATGCTTGCCGCCAGGGGATTTTCCCTGCGGGGAAAAACCTGCATGGTGATCGGAAACGGGGAGATGGGCCGTCTGGCGGCCCAGACCCTGTGCCGTGCGGGAGCTAAAGTGACAGTGACGGTGCGCCAGTACCGCAGCGGCATGGTCAGCATCCCCATGGGCTGCGACCGGATCAACTACGGGGAGCGGCTGGAATTTCTGCCCGGCTGCGATCTGGTGGTCAGCGCCACCGCCAGCCCCAACTATACCCTCACCAGGGAGCAGGTGGCACAGGCACAGCTTCAGCACCCGGTGGTTTTCATCGACCTGGCGGTGCCGAGAGACGTGGAACCGGCGGTGGGAGAGCTTTGGGGCGCCGAACTGTATGATATCGATGATTTCCGCATGAACGCCATGACGGAGGACGTGAAGCGGTCCATGGGACTGGCGGAGGCCATTCTGGAAGAAGAGATGGACGTATTTTACCAGTGGATGGACGGCAGGGACCTGATCCCCAGGATTCAGGAGATCCGCGCGGAGGCGGAGACGGATCTGAGCCTGCGGCTGCACAGGATTCTGGCGAAGCTGCCCCTCGGCGAGGCGGAGAAAAAGGATCTGGACGCCGCCATCCGCACTTCCGCAGGTAAAGTGGTGAACAAGATGATTTTCGGTCTGCGGGACGCTCTGGAAAAGGATGCTTTCCGGGACTGCGTGGAAGGGCTGGAGAAGGTTTATGAAGAAGAATAGTCCCAGATTTCCCCTGTTTGTGGATCTTACGGACAAGAAAATTGTGGTGGTGGGCGCCGGGCACATCGCGGCCCGGCGGGTGCGGACCCTCTGCCAGTTTTCCGCGGATATCACCGTGGTGGCGCCCCATGCCTGTGAGGAGATCCTGGCTCTGGCCCGGGAAGGACAGATCCGGTTTGAGGAACGTCCTTACCGCCGGGAGGACATCTACGATGCCTGGATGGTGGTGGCAGCCACCGATGACGCGGCGCTGAACCGGGAGATTTATACGGCCGGGAAATGTCTGGGAGCCTGGATGAATGTGGCCAGCGACCAGAGGCTGTGCGATTTCCATTTTCCGGGAATTGTGAAAAAGGATCCCCTGGTGGTGGGAATCAATGCTTCCGGCGCGGATCACCATCTGGCCCGCCGGGCGCGCCAGGAGATTGAGAGCAGCCTTGAGGCGGTTCTGCCGAAGAAGGAAGAGAGCGGGGACGAGGAAAACCCCTGAACGGAAGGAGATTATATATGAGACGGATTTGTGTGGGGAGCCGGGAGAGCAGGCTGGCGGTAATCCAGAGTGAGATGGTGATGGAATACCTGAAGAAAACGTGTCCCGGGGACGAGATTACCCTGCTGACCATGAAAACCACCGGGGACAAGATTCTGGACAGAACGCTGGACAAGGTGGGCGGTAAGGGCCTGTTCGTGAAGGAGCTGGACCGGGCGCTTCTTTCGGGCAGAACGGATCTTTCCGTTCACAGTCTGAAAGACATGCCCATGGAAATATCGGAAGAACTGCCCATCGTGGCCTATTCCCGCCGGGAGGATCCCAGGGATGTGCTGGTACTTCCCGCAGGGGTCGAAAAGGTGGACTTTCAGAAGCCCATCGGCTGTTCCAGCCTGCGCCGGGTTCTGCAGCTTAAGGAATTGTTCCCCCAGGCCACCTTTGCCAGTGTCCGGGGAAATGTACTCACCCGCCTTTCCAAACTGGACGCGGGACAGTACGGAGCTCTGGTGCTGGCGGCGGCTGGACTGAAGAGGCTGGGACTTGAGGACAGGATTTCCCGGTATTTTTCCGTGGAGGAAATTCTTCCCGCCGCAGGTCAGGGAATCCTGGCGGTGCAGGGAAGAGCCGGGGAGGATTATGGCTTCCTGGCGGGCTATGACGACGGGGAGGCCCGGGTGGCGGCAACGGCGGAGCGGGCATTTGTCCGTACCCTGAACGGGGGCTGTTCCTCGCCGGTGGCGGCTCATGCCCAGGTGCGGGGGGATGAACTGTGCCTCACCGGCCTTTACTATAACGAACAGTCCGGAAAATGGAAGAAAACGGCAATACAGGGCGGCATCGGAGAAGCAAAAGCGCTGGGAATCCGGCTGGCCGGACAGCTGAAGGAGGAGGTAGACCGGTTATGAGTACAGGAAAAGTTTGGCTGGTGGGAGCCGGGCCGGGAGACGCGGGGCTTCTGACCATCAAAGGAGCCAATGTGCTGGCCCGGGCGGAAGTGGTGGTTTATGACAGCCTGGTGGGAGACGGAGTTCTCGCCATGGTGCCGGAGAGCGCCCGCCGGATCAATGTGGGCAAACGGGCCGGAAACCACACCATGCCCCAGGAGGAGATCAACCAGGTGCTGCTTGAGGAAGCCAGGAAGGGCCTGCGGGTGGTGCGCTTAAAAGGAGGAGATCCGTTTCTGTTCGGAAGAGGCGGCGAGGAGCTGGAGCTGCTTACGGAGGCGGGGATTCCCTACGAGGTGGTTCCCGGCGTCACCTCCTGTATCGCGGTGCCTGCCTACAACGGGATCCCTGTGACCCACCGGGATTTCTGCTCCTCCGTCCATGTGATTACGGGACACAAGAAGGCGGGGGAAGCCTACGATATCGATTTTAAAGCCCTGAAGGAGACGAAGGGAACTCTGGTGTTCCTGATGGGCTTAAAGGCCCTGCCGGATATCTGCCGGGGCCTTCTGGAGGCAGGCATGGACCCGGCCATGCCCGCGGCTGTGCTGCAGCAGGGAACCACCGCCGGACAGCGCCGGGTTGTGGCTACGGTGGCGGATCTTCCTGAAGCAGCCAAAAAGGCCGGCATCCGCACGCCTGCCATCATCGTGGTGGGCAAGGTATGCTCTCTGGCAGAGCGGTTCGGCTGGTATGAGAAGCTGCCCCTTGCCGGGGTCAAGGCAGTGGTCACCCGTCCCAGAAAGCTGATTTCCTCCATGGCGGAGAAGCTGCGGACTCTGGGGGCGGAAGTGCTGGAGCTTCCGGCCATTTCCGTGGAGCCTGTAAAGGACCGGCAGCGGGTGCTGGGCTGCCTGGAGCGGCTGGAGGAGTACCAGTGGCTGGTATTCACCAGCCCCAGCGGCGTGGACATCTTTTTCGATGAATTTTTGCGCAAAATGCAGAAGGATGTGCGGGCGCTGGGCGCCATGAAGATTGCCGCCCTGGGCGGCGGAACGGCCCGGGCCCTCAGGGCGAGAGGAATTTTCCCGGATCTGATGCCCCAGACCTACGATGGGGCTTCCCTGGGACAGGAGCTGGCGCGGGTATGCGAGCCCAATGCGAAAATCCTGCTGCCCCGGGCGGCCATCGGAAACCGGGAGATTCTGGAGGCGCTGGCGGCGCGGCAGGATCTTGTGGTGGAGGATCTGGCCACCTACGATACCGTTTACCATACCCAGGATCTCATCGACGAGGCAGGGGAATTTGCCCGCGGGGAAATTTCCTGCGCCGTGTTCACCAGCGCCTCCACGGTGCGGGGCTTTGCCAATGCCTGCCCGGATCTGGATTTCACAAAGGTGAAGGCCGCCTGCATCGGCCGTCAGACCTGCCAGGCGGCCCGCCAGCTGGGGATGACTGCCTACACGGCCGAAAAGGCCACGGTGGATAGTGTGGTGGAACTGGTAATCCGGCTGAAGGCGGAAGGAAACATATAAACGTAAGAAGGAGATGTGCGTGATGGAATTGATCAAAAGACCCAGAAGACTGAGAGGAGACGTATTTCTGCGGAAAATGGTGAGGGAAACCAGGATGGATAAGTCCTCCCTGATGTATCCCATATTTGTCCGGGAGGGATCCGGCATCCGGGAGGAGATTCCCTCCATGCCCGGCCAGTACCGGTATTCCCTGGACCAGCTGTCCTATAAGCTGGAAAGCCTGGTAAAGGCGGGGGTGGGAAGTGTACTTCTGTTTGGAATCCCCGACGTGAAGGATGAGAAGGGCAGCCAGGCCTACGCTGAGGACGGAATTGTGCAGCGGGCCATCCGCCAGATGAAGCGGGATTTTCCGGATCTGTACTGCGTGACGGACGTCTGCCTGTGCGAGTACACCTCCCACGGCCACTGCGGCATGCTCTGCGGCCATGAGGTGGAAAATGACAGCACGGTGGAGCTTCTGGCAAAGACCGCCCTGTCCCATGTTCAGGCGGGAGCGGATATGGTGGCGCCTTCCGATATGATGGACGGAAGAATCCTGGCCATGCGGCGGCTTCTGGACGCCAACGGCCACAAGGAGACTCCCATCATGTCCTACGCGGTAAAATACGCGTCCGCCTTTTACGGACCTTTCCGGGAGGCGGCAGGCTCCGCGCCGGCCTTCGGAGACCGGAAGAGCTACCAGATGGATCCCCACAACAGCCGGGAGGGCGTAAAGGAAGCGCTGCTGGATGTGGAGGAAGGAGCGGACATCGTGATGGTGAAGCCGGCTCTGGCCTATCTGGATATGATTACGAAGGTGAAAGAGGTCACCAACGTACCGGTGGCAGCCTACAGCACCAGCGGAGAGTACGCCATGGTGAAGGCCGCGGCGGCCAACGGCTGGGTGGACGAGGAACAGATTCTCTGTGAGATGGCGGTGGGCGCGTACCGGGCAGGAGCGCAGATCTACATCACCTACTACGCGGAGGAACTGGCAAAATGCATGGACGAAGGGAGAATCGGCTGATGGGAAGATCAGAGGAACTGTTTGAGCGGGCGGTAAAAGTGATTCCGGGCGGCGTCAACAGCCCGGTGCGGGCCTATGGCTCGGTGGGGATGACGCCCCGGTTTATAGAGGGCGCTTCGGGCCCGTATATTTTTGACGTGGACGGAAAGAAATATATCGATTACATCGGCTCCTGGGGCCCCATGATTCTGGGCCACAACAACCGCCAGGTGCTGGACGCGGTGATCCGCCGGGCGGAAAACGGCCTGAGCTTCGGCGCCGCCACGGAGATTGAAGTGGAAATGGCGGAATTTATCACATCCCGGATTCCTTCGGTGGAGATGATCCGCATGGTCAATTCCGGAACCGAGGCGGTGATGAGCGCCATCCGGGCGGCCAGAGGCTATACGGGGAGAGACCGGATCGTGAAATTCGCCGGCTGCTACCACGGCCATTCCGACGCCCTGCTGGTGAAGGCGGGCTCCGGCGTCATGACCGCCGGTGTGCCGGGAAGCCTGGGCGTGCCCCAGGGCTGCACAAAGGATACGCTGACGGCGGTATACAACAATCTGGAGAGCGTGGAGGCCCTGTTTGAAAAATTCCCCGGCGAGATCGCGGCGGTGATCGTGGAGCCGGTGGCGGCCAACATGGGCGTAGTGCTGCCGGATCCGGAGTTTCTATCCCGGCTGCGCCAGCTCTGTACCCGGGAGGGGACCGTGCTGATTTTTGATGAGGTGATCACCGGATTCCGGCTGGCCTTCGGCGGCGCCCAGGAGTATTTCGGCATCCAGGCGGATCTTGTCACCTATGGAAAAATCATCGGCGGCGGCATGCCGGTGGGAGCCTACGGAGGAAAACGGGAAATCATGGAAATGGTATCCCCTGTGGGCGGCGTTTACCAGGCAGGTACCTTAAGCGGAAATCCCGTGGCCATGGCGGCGGGCATCACCCAGCTTCAGATTCTCTGGGAGCATCCGGAAATCTATACCGGTATGCAGGAGCAGGGACAGCGTCTCTACGGGGGCATGGAACGTCTGGTGGAGAAGTATGAGAAGCCCTGGAGGGTGAATCATGTGTGATCCCTGGGCTGTCTGTATTTTACAGGCCAGGATGTGAAAAACTATGAGGATGCCCAGACGGCGGATACAGAAAAATTCGCGGAATACTTCCGGTTTATGTTGTCCCATGGTATTCATCTGGGACCCTCCCAGTTCGAGGCCATGTTCCTCTCCGATACTCATACCGGGGAGACCACCGACGAGACCCTGCGGGTGTTTGAAGAATATCTGAAACAGGCGTAAGGGCCGGAAAGGACAGACAGGTAGGAATATGACAGCGGAAAATACAATGATTCTCGCGGTCGCGGCGGCGATTGTAGTGCTGGCCGGACTTTTAATCTGGCGGGACAAGAGGCAGCAGAGAAAATGGTTTCTTGCCAAGGTGCACCGCCTCTGGGGCTCTGTGGCAGACCGGGAATATACCTGGGAGGAGCTGGAGAGCATTTCCCATTACGCGAAGCATCATGAGGGAGAGCGGTTCATGGTGGACGATATCACCTGGAATGATCTGGGGATGGACCAGATTTTCATGCTGCTGAACACCACCGTCTCCTCCTGCGGGGAAGATGTTCTGTACCGGATGCTCCGGTTCCCGGAGTTTGATCCCCAGGCGCTTAAAGAGCGGGAGCGGCTGATCGAATATTTCCGCACCCATGAGCGGGAGCGAATTCAGGTGCAGACCCAGGTGGGCAAGGTGAAAAAAATCGGCAATACTTCCATTACGGATTACATCCATGTGCTGAAGGATGTGCCCCGCCGTCATGTGTTCAAGTATATATTTCTGGCCTGTCTGACGCTGGCCTGTATTGTGGGGCTGTTTTTTGATCCTCTGAAGGCGGCCACATTTCTGCTGCTGGTAATGTGTTTCAACGGCTATATCCACATGAGGGATTCCAAAAACGTGGAGCCTTATCTCAACTGCTTCGGCTGTATTCTCCGGCTTCTGAAGGCGGCGGACGGCTTCGCGTCCGTCCGGAACCCGGAGATCCAGTCCTATCTGGACCGGATCGCGGCGGCCAGGGAGAAGATGAAGGGATTCCGCAGAGGCGCCTTCCTGGTGTCCTCTTCCAGCGCGATTCAGGACGGCCTGGAGGCCTTTGTCCTGTCCTATCTGAAGGTGCTGTTTCATGTGGATATGATCAAATTTTACTCCATGCTCCGGTTTGTGGAAGGCCATGAGGGGGATGTGGAGGATCTGTTTGCCGCCATGGGAGAACTGGACGCCCTGATCGCGGCGGCTTCCTTCCGGGAATATCTGCCCTGTTACGCGGTTCCCGAGCTTTGGGAACGGGAGGCGGACAGCCCCACATTTCTTGAGGCAAAGGAGCTGTACCACCCGCTGATTGCCGATCCGGTGCCCAACAGTGTCCGGATGGAGCGGGGAATCCTGGTGACCGGCTCCAACGCCTCCGGAAAATCCACCTTCCTGAAAACGGTGGCCATCCAGGCTTTGCTGGCGCAGACCATCCACACCTGTCCGGCCCGGACTTTCCGGGGAAATTTCGTGAAGGTGATGACCTCCATGGCGCTTCGGGATGACCTGGAGGGCGGAGAGAGCTATTACATTGTGGAAATCAAATCCCTGCAGCGGATTCTGCAGGAATGTGAAAAGCAGGAGCCGGTGCTGTGTATTGTGGATGAGGTGCTGCGTGGAACCAACACCATCGAGCGGATCGCCGCCTCCTCCCGGATCCTTCGTTCTCTGGCTGCCCCCAACGTGCTGCCGCTGGCGGCCACCCACGATATCGAGCTGTCCTATATTCTGGAGGACTGTTACGACAACTATCATTTTGAGGAGGAAATCCGGGACAACGATGTGATTTTCAACTATCAGCTGAAAGAGGGAAGAGCCACCACCCGGAACGCCATCCGGCTTCTGGAACTGATCGGCTACGATCCGAAGATTGTCCGGGATGCCAGGGAAGCCGCCAGAAGGTTTGAGGAGACCGGCGTGTGGAGCTGAGAAAGGAAAGGGTATGTTAGTTAAAATTTATACAGACGGTTCCGCCCGGGGAAATCCGGACGGGCCGGGAGGATATGGCTGTGTCCTCCATTATACAGACAGCCAGGGAAAACTCCATGAGCGGGAGCTTTCCGCCGGCTACCGGAGGACCACCAACAATCGTATGGAGCTGATGGCGGCCATCGTGGGTCTGGAAGCGCTGCTGCGCCCCTGCCAGGTGGAGCTGTATTCCGATTCCAAATACCTGGTGGACGCCTTCAACCAGCACTGGATTGACAGCTGGATCAAAAAAGGCTGGAAGAGAGGAAAAAATGAACCGGTGAAAAACGTGGATCTGTGGCAGCGTCTCCTGAAAGCAAAGGCGCCCCACCAGGTCACCTTCATCTGGGTGAAGGGCCACGCGGGGCATCCTTTAAACGAACGCTGCGATACGCTGGCCACCACGGCGGCGGACGGGGAGAATCTGCTGGTGGATCCCGGGGTCTGAGCTTTACAGAGCGCTTTGTTTCCGTGAAACCAGCAGAGCAGACCCAAATGCGGCCAGACCGGTTACCAGGGCGGCGAGAGCCGCCTTTTTATAATCCTCCGGCACTGTCCGGAGGTTTAAGAGAGTTCCTGCCGAAAGCAGCTGCATGGGCGACCAGGCGGCTGTTTTTGCGAACAGCGTCAGAATCCATCCGGCCAGTGCGCCCGCTGCGGCCATCAGCAAGGCTCCTGAAACGGAGCGAAACAGCACGGAACCTAAAAACAGCAGGGTAGTTACCCATAAGCCGAATAACCAGATAAAAGCTGCTGCTGCCAATGTATGGCTGATATCTTTATTTCCCCAGAACCAGAGATTGTAAAGCCAGGTGATCAGAAAACAGAGCCAGTAACAGAGTGTCCAGGTGATTACTGCTGCTGCCGCTTTGGCACAGGCTGCAGTGGGAAGCGTCAGTCCCCTGGCCATCAGAGGAATCAGGGTCTGTTTTTTGTATTCCTCTGCCAGAGGAGCTGCAATCATTACAGAGAAGACGATCACTGCCAGGGAAATGTTTTTGTAAAACTGATTCCAGGAAGTGAGAGCGTCCACGGAAATATCAGTGAGAATGAGTCCCTGACTGGCCATGGACTCCGCCAGGGTATCATACAGCCAGGGGGTAAGCTTTGCCAGCGCCGGATTCAGGATACCGAATAAGGTAAAAATCATCAGGAGTACCGGCAGTCTGCCGGTACGGACCAGCTCCATTCCCTCCTTTTTCAGAAATGCGAGACAGATCATCCGTATTCACCTCCCGTCATGCGGAGCCGTTGCTTTGAAAAATACAGACTCCAGTGTGGATTCCCGCTGTTCCATCCGGATCGGCGTAAGATTGGAGGAGACCATCAGCTGCATGGCTTTCTGAAATGCTTTGGTATCCGCATGTTCGTAACGCAGTACGCCGGGATCCCCTTTTTCATCCTCCCGGATTCCTCCGGGCATCAGCAGGAGAAAATGCGAAGCCTCCTCCTTTGTGGCAAATGCCACGACAAATCCAGGGTTTCTGGGAAGCTGTCGTACTTTTTGCATGGAGCCGGAAAAGGCCAGCGTTCCGCCGGAAAGTACACCGATGGAGTCGCAGATGCGCTCCACATCCGAAAGAATGTGAGTGGAGAAAATGACGGTGGTGGTGTCTCGCACTTTCTGCAGAATTTAAGAGCCTCCTCGCGTTTGCCGTGACAGCAGAAGTATACTGCGGACTGGTAGAAGAATTTCAGCGTCTGATTCGGCATCAGTTTTTCCAACTGCCAGGTTTCAATCAGCTGACGTAAGCGGCGGATGGTTTCCAGCCCTTTCTTCTCATCCGTCTGTTCCAGCTCCAGGAGCCGGACACTTATATCCAGAAGCTGCTGCAGGTGCAGATAGCACTGAATCTGGGCGGTACTGCGGGCTTTTTGGTCCTGTCCCAGCATTTGGAAAACCTGAATGACCAGGGATCCGCACTGATTCTGCAGGCGCTGAGGGTGTGTCATGGGTTCCAGAAGCCTGGCGGCTTCCTGTGCTTCTCCCAGCATCATAAGAATCAAGGCCTTCATTATCCGGGCATCCGCCTGCAATTGGGCATCCCGGCTGCCGGTGAGTACCCGGTTATATAGCTGCAGGATGTCCCGGAGGAGTTCCTCCTGCTGCTTTGGGGAGGCGGCCAGGGAAACATGATTCAGCCACAGATTTCCAATCTGATAAAGAAATGGATAGCAGGCGTAGTAGGTTTTCACCAGTTTCCTGCATTTTTCAATGGCTTCGTCAAAGGAAAGCTTTACAAAATCTCCGGACAGTTCCTGATAGATTTTCCGGATCTGCTGCTCCGACAGCTGCGGTTCGTATCCGATCAGCTGATCCACGGTCACATCAAAAAATGCTGCGATCTGCGGCAGAAGAAGCAGATCCGGCAGGCTATGCCCCGTTTCCCTTAGTTAAAGATATTGTTGGGTATCTCAAGATGTGTCATTCGATTTTGCCGATAAAGCGGTAGAAGATTTCCACTTCCTGTTCCCGGCTTCCGTCCTCACTTTTGACCGCTTCATGGACA
>DVON01000031.1 GCA_018713585.1 Candidatus Pullilachnospira stercoravium
TGACGGCATCTTTTTCCAGGACTTTCTACGATTTAGCCGCTCTTTTCCGAACTGACGGCATCTTTTTTCGGAGCTTTCTCCGATTTAGCAGCTCTTTTACTAACGATTCATCCTTCCGGCTTCATCGCCAATTGACAGTTTCTGTTTTCCATTATAAAATGAACAAAAATATACTGCAATCAAGAATGAACCCAATACAATTTTAATGGATTACCTTCGAGGACTTTTGCATGATACAACCTTTCAACTGTGTGGATGAATATTATATTTCGCCGGAGCGAACCATTCTCACCGGACAGCAGCTTCATATTCCGGGCGTACGGATGCTGGCCTGGCATACAGCCCGCCATGCGCTTTCGCCGCTTCCCTGGCATTATCACAGGAACGCTTTTGAGTTTTCCCTGCTGATGGAAGGCAGTCTGGCCTTTTCCACCAGGGAGCGTACTTATCCCTTCTCCGGCGGAGAGGTGCTGGTTTCCTGGCCGGACGAAGTACACAGCAGTGAAGGATCCCCTTTGAATTTCGGAGAGCTTTACTGGTTCCAGCTGGATATCAGCAGTCCGGAGAAATTTCTGTTTCTGGAAGAGGAAGCGGCCCGGAAGCTGATGGGGCAGCTGTATGGGCTCCCCCACCATGTGATCCGTCTGAAGGACAAGGAGACGGGACAGCTTCTGAAAAATGCCTTTTCCCTGGCAGCCACTGGAAGTGACCCTGCAGCCACCGCCAGCTGCCTGGTGACTTTTCTTCATATGCTCCTGCTGTCCGCAAAGAAGGATGCGCCCCGGCTGACGCCGGATATTGAATCGTCTCTGACGTATATCCGGGAACATCTTTCCCGGCGGCTGCCCCTGGACACGCTGGCCGCCAGCTGCGGGCTTTCCGTTTCCCGTTACAAGAAAAAGTTCCGGGATCAGATGGGGATTTCTCCCCGGAATTATATCAACCGGGAAAAAATCCAGGCCTCCCGGAAGCTGTTGCTTTCAGGCCTGAGCGTCACCGAGACCGCCATGCGGATGGGCTTCGATACCAGCAGCTATTTTGCCAACGTTTTCCGCCGCTACATGGCGCTCTCTCCCACCGAATATGTAATCAGCTGCAAAAACGGGGGCCAGGACACACCTTCTGCCGGGGAGAAATCCCTTTCGCAGACAACATCAAAACCAACGAACTGACAATATGGCCATTCGGCCAAAAAGGAGGAAATCCCGCAGGGGGATACCTCTATGGCCATTCGGCCAAAAAAGGAGGAAATATGGAAGTAAATAATCAGTGGCTCAGCTGGGCCGTAGAGCTGCAGAGCCTGGCCCAGGCGGGTCTGACTTACGGAAAAGATGTTTATGACAGGGAACGGTATGAACGGATCCGGGAGATCGCGGCTGAGATAATGGCCTGTAAAACAGGGCTTACCATGGAAAAAGTCCGGGATCTGTTCTGCAATGAATCCGGCTATCAGACGCCGAAGCTGGATACCCGGGCGGCCATTTTTGAGAATGACCGGATTCTTCTGGTGAAAGAAAACAACGGGAAATGGTCATTGCCCGGCGGATGGGTGGACGTCAATGTGTCGGTGAAGGAGAATGCCATCAAAGAGGTGAAGGAGGAAGCGGGACTGGATGTGACCGCGGACAGAATTATCGCCGTCCAGGATCTGGCAAAGCACAACCCTTCGCTGCATCCTTACGGCATCTGCAAAATTTTCGTCCTGTGCACTGCATTGGGCGGCCACTTTCAGCCCAATATCGAAACCGTAGAATCCGGCTGGTTCGCCGAGGACTGTCTTCCGGTGCTTTCCGAGGAGAAGAATACCGATGAGCAGATCCGTATGTGCTTTGCCGCCGCCCGCAGCGAACACTGGGAAACCGTATTTGACTGAAACAACAGCCCCTGCCACAGCAGTATCCGGCGAAAAACATACGGACAGTAACATACATAAAAACCGAACGATCCGGGAGACGGCTTCACCTCTCCCGGATCGTTTCCTGCCATGCGATATCCGTTTTGCAAAAACACCTTTTTCAGCGGAATATCTTTTCCATCTGTATAAGCGAAATCGGCGTCAGCTATTTCGCGGAAGCCATTTCCGTCCTGTCTGCCTTGATGAACAGCAGAAATCCCGCCAGGAACATGAAGGCCAGCGCTCCCACGCCCAGATTAGTGCTTCCGGTAATCTGACTCACCACGGACACCAGCATGGTTCCCATGAAGGAAGCTCCTTTGCCGCAGATATCATAGATGCCGAAATATTCTCCCGACTTGTCAGCCGGAATGATTTTTGCGAAGTAGGACCGGGACATGGACTGGATAGCCCCCTGAAACAGTCCCACGCAGACCGCCAGAATCCAGAACTGATACTGTTCTCTCAGCCCCAGCGCATACAGCGCCACACAGAAATACGCTCCGATGCAGATCAGCATCAGCCGCGCCACCGGCGCCTTGCGGGAAAGCTTTCCGAAAGTCAGCGCCGCAGGGAAAGCCACCACCTGGGTCAGAAGAAGCGCCAGCAGCAGGCCGGTGGTGTCCAGTCCCAGAGCAGTTCCATAGGCCGTGGCCATATCGATGATGGTATACACACCGTCAATATAAAAGAAAAAGGCAATCAGGAAATACAGAACCTTCCGTTCTTTTCCCAGATCGGAAAATACACCTGCCAGTCTTCTGGCGCAGGCACGGACAGGATGCTGGCTGGCCTCCTGATAATATACCTGATGGTATGAAGTAAGAAGCGGCACCGTCAACAGCAGCCACCAGGCCGCCACCAGCAGAAACGCGATTCCCATGGCCAGTTCCATGGTGATTCCCAGATTCTCATAAAACAGCACCAGCAGCAGGCTCAGAATAAACGGAATGCAGCTGCCGATATACCCCCAGGCATAGCCTCTGGCGGAAACTTCGTCCATCCGGTCCTCCGGAGCAATGTCCGTCAGCATGGAATCATAAACCACCAGACTTAAAGAATACGCGGACTTTGCGATCACAAAAAGCACCAGGAACCACAGCCAGGACTGCATAAAGCCCAGGGCCACACAGCCGATGGCGCCCACCAGCAGCGATCCCAGAAATACTTTTTTCTTCCAGCCCTTCAAATCAGAGGCCGTTCCCAGGGTGGGCCCCAAAATGGCCACCAAAATGGTGGACAGGGACACCGCATAGCCCCAGTAGGCCAGATAGTCCACATCCGAGATTCCGGCGTTTCCGGCCAGATAATTGAAATAAATGGGCATGATGGTGGATACCAGCAGAGTAAACGCGGAATTTCCCACATCGTACAGCACCCATTTCTTTTCCAGTGCGTTCATCTTAAATTTCATATACTTCCTTCCTCTCATTTTATTGCTGCAGGATTTTTGACTTCCCGCGGGCAACGAGCCGGGCGGATATGTTCAGCACAGCTTGCTCCCGTTGGCATGGAGCTTGAACCGGCATCCCAGCTTTTCCGCTGCCCGCCTGCACATCAGCATCCGCTTCAGGAAAATCTCAAAATAATCCATCACGCTGCAAATGGAATCATCCAGCTCCAGATTCATCTGAATAATCTTCTTCTCCCGATCCACCACCAGCTTCGACGAAAGGGCCGCATAGTTAACCCGGTCATGAATGTCAAAGTTGGCGGGATTGGGATTCTGCACCCGGTTACGGCGCACATCGGTTTTGTCAGCCAGAATCAGGGCGGCGGAAACCTCGTCCACTGCCGTTCCTGTGTCCTCATCATGATGCCCGATGGCGGTGGTCACCGTGAGAATCTTTTTCAGTTCCATCCCCCGGTTCTGCAGAATCTGGTAGGCCAGGATGGCGCCCGTGTGGGCGTGGTCATGGCGGTTGATACTGTTGCCGATATCATGCATATAGCCGGCGATCCTTGCCAGCTCCACCTTCTGAGGCTTATACCCCAGCTGTTCCAGAATATTTCCCGCCTCGGCGGCCACCTTTGCCGCATGCTTTCTGGAATGCTCCGTATAGCCCAGTTCCTTTAAAATTTCATTTCCTTTCTCAATCAGAAGATTGATCTCCTCATCTTCCCGGATTTTTTTGTAATCCAGTTTCATACATCTGTTTCCTGCCTTCTCTTTATAGTCTTCGGATGGCGTCCATGGCCAGCTGGGAGCGTTCACACTCCTGGGCTGTCATGGTGATCTGCCAGCACAGCGGACTCCCCTTCATGTGCTCGGAGGCATAGGACAGCCCGTTGGTCCGTTCGTCCAGGAACGGACGGTCAATCTGATTGGGATCCCCCAGCAGAATGATCTTTGTGTCTTTACCCGCCCGGGTGATAATCCCCTTGATCTGATTGGGCGTGGTATTCTGCGCCTCATCGATGATCAGATACGTCTTGATGATGGAGCGTCCGCGGATGAAATTCAGCGCCTCCGCCTGAATCAGCCCCCGGGAGAAAATTTCCTCTATTTTGTCCTGAAGCTCTGCCTCGTTTTCAAAGCGTTCCTCCTCGCTGGAGTCGATCAGCTGCTCCAGATTGTCAATCACCGGGCGCATCAGCGGAGAAATCTTCTCCTGCTCATCTCCCGGCAGAAAACCGATGTCAGAATCGAACTGGGCGTTGGGCCGGCACACCAGAATTCTCCGGTATTCTCCCGTGGGATGATTCAGCAGCTTTTCCAGGCCCACTGCCAGGGAATAAAACGTCTTGCTGGTGCCTGCCATTCCTTTGACGATCACCAGCGGAGCCTTGTCAGCCGGCTGCATCAGCGCTTCCTGAAGAAAATACTGACCGGCATTTCTGGGAGTAATCCCGTAGGGCTGACTTTTCCGGTATTCCAGTTTCCGGATCACACCTTTTTCCACTCTGCCCAGATGGGTCTTTTTCTGAGACTGATCCGCCTGCAGAATCACAAACTGATTTTCCGTCAGCTGCGGGGTCATGCGCTGACCGCCCTCGTCCACCTGGTAGACCTCTTCCACCGGAACGCCCTTCTTTTTAAAATCCTTAAACAATTCCTCCGGCACGTATACCTGGCATCTGCCGGTGTACTGCTGCTCCTGCTCCAGTACCTGCTCCGCCATAAAATCCTCCGCCGCCAGTCCCAGCAGCTGGGCTTTCAGCCGGAGAAGAAGATCCTTCGTCACAAGGATCACCTGGCTTTCCAGGGTTTGGGAAAGGCCCAGACACACCTTCAGTATACGATTGTCCATGGTTGAATCCGGAAGATCCTCCGGCAGCTTCACATCCACAAAATTTTTCTCCACCCGGAGAACGCCCCCGGTGGAAAGGCTGACACCCTCCAGCAGATTCCCCTTCTGGCGAAGCTGCTCCAGATAGCGGATCACCTTCCGGGCATTGGCCCCCCGCTCGCCCTCCGCCTTTTTCAGGCCGTCCAGCTCCTCAATCACCGCCAGCGGCAGGACAATCTGGTTATCCTCAAAACATTCCGGCGCGTAGGGCGCCTGGATCAGAACATTGGTGTCAATCACATAAACTTTGCTCATATGGTGTATCCCTCCTGGTTTTCCATCTATTTTACAGAGGAAATTTAAAGTCTGAGAGATACTCTGTATAAAATCTGTGTTAAATCCGCCAAAGTCCGCGATCCCCTCGCGGTCACAGCGGTCCCCGCAGGGAATACCTTTTCTTGGCCTTCTGCACCTTGATCATCCGCTCGGCAGATTCGGAACCCATCTTCTCCGACAGCGCCAGAATCAGGCCGTCCACCAGCGCCACGGAAACTGCATTGGAGTGAAATTCATCCTCCTCCCCTCTCCAGACATACAGGTTCACATCACCCCGCTCTCCGGCGGAAGCGTGAAACCGGCTGGTAAACAGGAGGGTACGGTAACCGGCACTCCGGGCGTAATCCAGGATGATTTTTCCTTCCGCGGAGATTTTGGAATATCCGAAGAGAATCACCAGATCCTTCTCATCCGCATGGACAATTCCCTCCACCACCTCCGTGCCTCCCGATGGGATCAGAGAGACATCAAAGCCCAGACGGCGAAGCCGGAAAAACAGCAACTGGCCGGTGGCCGCGGAAGCATTCTTGGCGTGGATATAGATACGTCTGGCGGTGCAGATACTCTCCACTGCCCGGTCAAATTCCTCCGCATCCAGATTTTCCAGGGTTTTCTCCATACATTCCTGCTGAAACGCAAACCATCCGGCCAGATCAAATCCCTGGTTTTTCATCAGCGTCCCCGCCAGTTTTCTGGCGGCCCCCTGATCTGCTTTCTTCCGGATCACCGCGTTTTTCATATCCTTAAAATCCCGGTAGCCGATATGGCGGGCAAACCGGGAAATGGTGGCCTCCGACACCTGCAGCCGCTGCGCCAGCTGCCCGATGCTCATAAAGAGAAATTCCTCGGTGCTGTTTTCGATAAATTCCCTGATTTTCAGATCGGACTTTGTATATCGGATCTCTGTGTTTTTCACTGTCAGTACCATGCTGTTTCCTCCCATATGACAACAGTATACCCTTCCGGCTTCCATGTCACCCCATATGACCTATTATAACGTAAATAAGCCCGGCATACTACAAAAAACTTAAAAGTTCTCCGCAAGTATGCCGGGCAATGGGTTTGTACGTTCAGCCTTCTTCCGTCAGAACCGACACATAATTCCCCCCTGCCGCATGGATCTCCTTCAGTGCCCGTTTCAGAAGCCCTGCCGTCTTCACCTGAAAAGCCGCGTGGTCGGATACCTGGATGGTATAATGTCCTGCCTTCATCTCCTCATAGAGCGCTTTCACGGTACGGATTTCCCCGGGAAAACAGGTACGGATGCAGCCGTACTGCACCGCCTGATGGGTATCGCTGCCGCTCACCACGGGAATCTGCAGTTTTTCCCCCAGGGCGCAGGTGAGACGCTCCGTCCGTTCCCTGTCCTCTGCCACATCCTTTCCGTTGAGATCCACAAAGTCAAAACGGCGAAGCTGATCCTCCGGTAGGGAGGGGATATTTCCCCCGGCCCGGAAAGGATGCGCCGCTCCCACAATCACTTCGTATTCATCAAACAGATCTCTCAGTTTTTCAAAAGGCAGAAACTGTCCCTTCTCCTTATGAGGCTCCAGCCGCCGGTTCAGTTCCATAATCTCCTCGGGCGTGCCGATGGACAGCACATGGCCGCTTTCCGCGATGTCTGTCTCCATTCCCGCGAAAATCCGAAGCCCGGAGGGGGCAACCAGCGTATCCCCCTCCCGGTCACAGGTCTTTTTCAGGTAACCGTACAGTTCGTCAAACTGCAGTGTATTGAAATGTTCCGTCAGACACAGGGCGTCCAGCCCGGCCTTTTTTGCCTCGCCGAACAGCCAGTCTGTATAGACGGTGGAAAACGGCAGCTTTTTGGCCAGTTTTCCATGGGTGTGAAAATCAATGTACACGTTATCGCCTCCTGCTCTCTACGGGCCTGGGGCCCGCACTCTCTCCCTCTCTTTTGCAGCCGCAAAGTCCGCAAAATCTTACGGTCATATCAGAGTTCCCACCAGAGCGGCTGCCGCCGTCCCCAGCACCGATACGGCCACAAACAGAAAATCATCCACCGTAACTTTCAGGGAGGACAGCTTCATTTTCTTCACCTCCCGGTTCACGGCCGCATACCGGTATCCTTTGATCTCCAGTGCCTCCACGGTGGTCCGGGAACGTTTCGCGGTGTTCAGCATCAGCGGATAGAATGAATGGATGATGATCTTGATCTGGTAGATCAGATACCGCACCTTTCCGGTGAATGTCCGGTTATCCGGGGCATTTCCCCGCAGCCGGTAGGAAAGCAACACATTCTGAAATTCCTCCATCAGCATGGGAAGCATCCGGTACGCATAGGAAATGGAAAAGGACAGCCTCTCCGGACATCCGAACCACATCAGCCCGTTGGAGAGCCGGTCCGGGTCCAGCCCGGAAAATACGGTGATGGAGGCCAGGGAAACGGTGGCCACCTTCAGGGTCAGCACCAGCAGCGGCAGGATCGTCTCTCCGTTGCCTCCAAACAGCAGGGAAGCCAGGAACAGGTACCCCGTCTGGGAGAAGACGCCCACAAGAAACAGCAGCAGCACCAGTCCCGCCACCCGGGCCATCAGAGTGGTAACCGTCACAATCAGAAAGCACCCCAGAAGAAACGGCAGACTGCTGACAAACCAGGGCACCAGCGCGAAAAACACATACCACACCAGAAGAACTCTGGGATCCCTGGCGGCGATAAAGGTGTCGTCATTGCCGTAAGCATTTTTCAGCACCTGGTTCCGCAGAAAATCCATGGACAGTTTATCCAGCACGCTGTCCGAAAGCTTTCTCATCATCTTTTCCATCTCACCCTTCTCCTCCAAATCCTTTCACAAAATCATCCACCGTGTAGCAGAATGCCCGCTCATCCAGCGCCTTTCCCATGGAGAAAATCTCCGGAGGACGGATGCCGGTCTTTTCGGCAACTTCCCGGTTTCCGAAAATCTCATCTCTGCTTCCGTCGGCGATCACCTGTCCCTGCCACAGCACAATAATCCGCTGGGCCCATTCGCAGACCAGCTGCATATCATGGGTGGCGATCATCACGGTCTCGGTGATATTTTTCATATCGTTGAGCGTCCTCATGATTTCCTTCCGGGTGGCGATATCCAGGTTGGCCGTGGGCTCGTCCAGCAGCAGAATTTGCGGGTTCAGCGCAATGCCGATGGCCAGGCTGGCCCTGCGCATCTGTCCGCCTGACAGCAGCCTGCCGTCCCGCTGGCGCAGGTCGGAAAGCCGGAACCGTTCCAGGAGCCTGTCGGTTTTCTCCTGCCACCCCTCCAGATTCCGCACCTGCATGGCAAAGGCAATGTCATGTTCGATGGAATCTTTGATAAACATATCCTCCGGGTTCTGATACACCAGGGAGACATACCGGGACAGTTCTTCCGGCCGGGTGTCCCGGATATTCCGGTCTTTCAGTGTCACCGTACCCTCTGACGGTTTCAGAAGGCCGGTCATCATTTTCATCAGTGTGGATTTTCCGGCCCCGTTGGATCCGATCAGCGCGATCTTTTCCCCCCGGTACAAGGTCAGATTCAGCCGGTCAAAAATTTTCCGGGGCTCTCCCTTTACACTCCGGTAGGACACGGATACCTGGTCAAACCGGACCACCGGTTCTCCGTGGGCCGCCTCTTTCTTTCCTTCCATGGGCTTGTGGTAGACCAGCTTTTGGAAGGTTTTTGTCCCGTCCTCTATGGTGGAGGGAAGCAGCTCCTCTCCGGCAATTATTCCCGCTTTCTGCAGGGCGTGGGCCGCCAGTGTCACCTGCGGCGGGAAAATATTACACTCCTCCAGCTCCTCCACCCGCTGAAGTGCCTCCTCGGCGGGCAGCTTCCACTTGACGGCGCCGTCCTTCATCAGCACCACATGGCGGCAGTAATCCGCAATATATTCCGTATGATGCTCGATGACAATAATGGTCTTTCCGTGTTTTTCATTCAGTTCCTTCAGGATCTGATAAATCCGGTCCGCATGGCCGGGATCCAGCTGGGCGATGGGTTCGTCCAGAATCAGCACCTCCGGCCGGAGAGATACGGCGCCCGCCAGAGCCAGAAGGTGGGTCTGTCCTCCGGACAGCTGCCAGATATAGTCTGCTTCCCTGCCCGCAAGGCCGCACATTTCAAGGGCTTCCTTTCCTCTTTCCAGGTAATCCTTCATGGCATAGTTCATACAGGCATAAGAAGCATCATCCAGCACCGTGGGGCGGACAATCTGGTTTTCAAAATCCTGATACACATAGCCCACTTTCTGGGCCAGGCTGCCGATATCCATCTCCAGGGTGTTGAGTCCTCCGGACAGCACCTCTCCTTCAAATTCCCCTGCGATAAAATGGGGAATCAGACCGTTCATCGCCTTGCACAGCGTGGATTTTCCGCAGCCGTTATTTCCCACAATGGCCACAAAGTCGCCCTGCTCTATGGTAAGGCTGACCCCCGAAAGCGTCGGAGTGGACGCCCCGGGGTAGGTAAATGTCAGATTTTTAATTTCTATACTGTTCATCGTTTACTCTCTGCTTCCTGTATCAGCTTTTTTCCGGCGCGGCGGCATTTTTCCTCATCACTGCCAGAATGATCACCGCCAGAAGCGCGGCCACCACAATTCCCGCAGCCAGTGCCGTACCACTTTCGGCCCATCCGGCCTCCCAGTCAATCAGCGGCATGCCGCTGGTGGCCAGAAGCTCCGCTCCCACTGCCACCGCGAAAGCAGCCAGGCAACAGACAATTACTTTGGCGTTGATGGAGCCCAGTGCGGTTTTCCCGGTTCTGGGCTGCATGCCCAGCAGCGGTTCAATCTTTCCGTACAGCTTCGGCACCAGGAACAGGGTGGGCAGCAGGCAGAAAAGAATTCCGGAGAACAACGCGTCATTGAGGAAGGCAAAGCCTTCTGTGGCAAAGACACTCTGCGGCAGACCGGGCACCGCTTCAAAATCTTCCACGGCAAACTGTACTTTCAGGATGTCCACCACCATACCCAGGAAAAGCTGAATCACCGTTCCGCTCATGGCGGCGATTCCCACCATCTTCCGGTTTGCGGGATTCTTCACCATCCGTCCTGCCAGGTATACACCGATGGTCACGGTGATAAATTTCTCCAGCTCTCCAAGGCCTCCAAACTGACCCAGCATAATCTCGCTGAACACCAGCTCTCCGGTGGAAGCTCCCAGCGCCGCAGACATGGGATCAAAAAGCATCGCCAGCGTCAGCGGGATAAACAGAAAATACTCCACGGAAAATTCAACGACTCCCACCTGAAAATGGGGATTCAATTCCGTAAACAGGGTTGCCAGTCCGTACAGGGACATGGTAAGCACAAAAATCATCAGTTTCTGCGGCTGAGTTGCCGTCTGTTTTACATCCATTTTTCATCCTCCTCATATTCCATCCGTTTTTGCAGCAAACCGGCCTTCCGGCTTTTTGCAGGCGGCCCGGCTGCTGTGAGAACTTTCCATTGCTTACGGTTAAGATTATAGGAAGTTTACGTTAAATCAAAAATCACAGTTACGTTAAATGAAAGTAAATTTTCTATTTTGAGTTTTTATGAAATATTATTTTCATTTTAATTTCATTTTTCCCCTTCTTGCCAATTTCCGGATTTCCTGTATAATTGTCGATAGGTGTGTGTACCGGCCAAAACTGGCCGTATCTGCCTTTTACCGTCCATCCGGCCAGACGGCGGATATCGGGCGGCTGCTACAGGAGGAAACGTATGATTTTAGCATGTCAGAATATTAATAAATCCTTTGGAACCACAGAAATTTTAAAAGACGTCTCCTTTCACCTGGAAGAACGGGAAAAGGCGGCGCTGATCGGCCCCAACGGAGCGGGAAAAACCACCCTGCTGCGGATCATCATGCAGGAGATGCCCGCCGATTCCGGGGAGGTGATCCTTGCCCGGGGAAAAACCATCGGCTACCTGGCCCAGCACCAGGAGCTTTCGGAAGGCAGAACCATCTATGAAGAACTGCTGTCCGTCAAACAGTACCTTTTAGATATGGAAGAAAAGATCCGGAATCTGGAGTTTGCGATGAAGACCAGCACCGGGGAGGCGCTGGATCAGGTGCTGGCGGACTATTCCCGGCTCACCCATCAGTTTGAGCTGGAAAACGGCTATGCCTGCCGCAGCGAGGTGGCCGGTGTGCTGAAAGGTCTGGGATTTTCCGAGGATGAATTTTCCAAGGAGGTCTCCACCCTCTCCGGCGGCCAGAAGACCCGGGTAGCCCTGGGACGGCTGCTGCTGTCCGGCCCGGATATCATCCTGCTGGACGAGCCCACCAACCACCTGGACAT
>DVON01000280.1 GCA_018713585.1 Candidatus Pullilachnospira stercoravium
GGTGCCTGTCGCACATGATGCAATCATTGCTCTGCAGGGGGTTCCTTGCGAGGAAGAATATATAAAAGAGGAGGAGATCATTGCATATAATTTTTCATTGAATGAAGAGCCTTCATGCCCTGCGCTTTCGAATGATGACAAGGGGATTCTTGATATTGTTATCGAAAAGCTGGGTAAGATGAGTAAAAGACAGATCGTTTCCTTTATGCATATGGAACAGGCATACATTAGGACGGCCCAGCAAGATGCAATTTTATTCGAATATGCGAAGAATCTCCAGATTTAGCGTCCTCATTGCATTTTCCCCCTCCTTCTGATAAGATGAAAAAAACGACCTCAGGGGGAATATTGTTATGAAATTTACCAATGGTTACTGGCTGATGCGTGATAATATTGAACCGCTGTTCGCAGTGGAATACGCTGATCACCGGATACAGGGGGACCAGCTGACGGTCTATGCGGCCACCCGCCATGTCAACAACCGGGGGGATTGTCTCAACAGCGGACTTCTCACTATTCGTTTCACAAGTCCCATGGAAGATGTGATTCATGTCTCCATCACCCATTTTGACGGCGCCCGCTATGACGGCCCTTTTGTGCCGGTGAGCACACAGCCGGTTTCTCCGTTTATCCGGGAAGAGGAGGATAAGCTTATTTATCAGAGCGGAGCCCTGCGGGCGGAGATCTCCAGAAAGCCCTCCGCCTGGTCTGTCACTTACTATGACGGCCAGGAACGGCTCACCGACAGCAGCTGGCGGAATATGGCGTATATGAAGGACCGGGACAGCAAAAAGACCTATATGACGGAACAGCTGGCCATCGATGTGGATGAGCTGATTTACGGCATGGGCGAACGGTTCACTCCTTTTGTTCGCAACGGACAGACTGTGGAGATGTGGAACGAGGACGGAGGAACCGCCAGTGAGATTGCCTACAAAAATGTTCCTTTCTATATCACCAGCAAGGGTTACGGCGTGCTGGTGGACAACGAAGGAGACGCGGCTTTCGAGGTGGCCAGTGAGAAGGTGGAGCGGGTGCAGTTTTCCGTGGAGGGAGAGCGGCTGGACTACTATCTGATTGGCGGCGGCACACCCAAGGGAACCATCCAAAAATATGCGGAGCTGACCGGAAAACCGGCGCTTCCGCCGGCCTGGTCTTTCGGCCTGTGGCTGTCTACTTCGTTTACCACCAACTATGACGAGGAGACCACCGGAAACTTTATCCGGGGGATGGAGGAACGCCAGATTCCCCTGCATGTGTTCCACTTTGACTGTTACTGGATGGACGCTTACGAGTGGTGTAATTTCCAGTGGGATCTCAAAACATTTCCGGATCCAAAAGCCATGCTGAAACGGTATCATGACCGGGGACTGAAGATCTGTGTGTGGATCAATCCCTATATCGGCCAGAAATCCCCGCTGTTTGGGGAGGCCATGGAGGGCGGATATCTGATCCGGAGACGGGACGGCAGTGTATGGCAGACGGATCTGTGGCAGGCAGGCATGGGAATCGTGGACTTTACCAATCCGGCGGCCTGTGCATGGTATCAGGAGAAACTGAAAACCCTGCTGGATATGGGCGTTGACTGCTTCAAGACGGATTTCGGCGAGCGGATTCCGGTGCGGGACGTGGTGTATTACGATCACTCGGAGCCGGTGAAAATGCACAATTTTTACACCTATCTTTACAACCGTACGGTATTCGAACTGCTGGTGCGGGAGCGGGGAGAGGGAGAAGCCGTTCTCTTCGCCCGGTCTGCCACGGCAGGCAGTCAGCAGTTCCCGGTACACTGGGGAGGAGACTGCTCCGCCACCTATCCGTCCATGGCGGAAACGCTGCGGGGCGGACTTTCCCTGGCCTGCGCCGGCTTCGGATTCTGGAGCCATGATATCAGCGGATTTGAGCAGACAGCTCCCGCGGATGTGTACAAACGCTGGTGTGCCTTCGGGGTATTCAGCTCCCACAGCCGCCTGCATGGCTCTTCCTCCTACCGGGTACCCTGGCTGTTTGATGAGGAAGCCTGCCGGGTACTGAAATTCTTCATGAACTGGAAATGCCGGCTGATGCCTTATCTGTACCGGCAGGCGGTCCGCGCTCATGAAGAGGGAACTCCCATGATGCGTCCCATGTTTGTGGAATTTCCCGAGGACCGGTGCTGCGATACCCTGGACCGTCAGTATATGATGGGGGACGATCTGCAGGCGGCGCCGGTATTTAAGGAAAGCGGACAGGTGGAGTATTATCTGCCGGAGGGAAAGTGGGTGAACCTGCTTACCGGGGCCGTCGCCGAGGGCGGAAAATGGCAGAAGGAAACCCACGATTATTTCTCGCTTCCGCTGATGGTGCGGCCGGGTACCATTCTGCCGCTGGGTATATCGGATACACAGGTGGAATATGATTATACCGAAGGTCTGACCCTGGCAGTTTCCTGGATGGAGGACGGAGCGCAGACAGAAATCGGGCTGGTGGATCAGAAGGGTGCGCTTCGGGGATATGCCCGGGCCAGCCGGGAAGACAGACAGATCACCGTGGAGGTTTCCGGGGATATCGGCAGCTGGGATGCCCGGCTTCTGGCTCAGAAGGGAAACGCCCGGCGGGAGGTCGGAAAAGTAATTTTTACATTGGACTGAAATTCTGAAAGAAGGGAGAGCGGACATGGAAGAACAGGAGATTTGGGAGGTGCTGAAAGCCTATCCTTTCTGGGAGAAGCTGACGGACAAGGAGAAGGAGCAGCTGGCCCGGCTTTTGCGGAAGAACACTTACCGGGCCGGCCAGATGGTCAGCTCCAGCGGCAGTGACTGCCTGGGACTGTTTCTGATCCGGAAGGGGACGCTGCGGGTGTATCTGACCTCGGAGGAAGGCAGGGAGGCCACGGTGTTCCGGCTCCATGAGGGAGAAATCTGTGTGCTGTCCGGCAGCTGCCTGCTTTCCTCTCTGCCTTTTGAAGTACAGATTGACGCGGAGACGGACAGTGAGATCTACCTGCTGCCCTCCGGCAGCTTCCGGCAGATAATGGAAGAAAATATTTATGTGGAAAATTACATATATAAAATGATGACGGAAAGCTTTTCCGATATCATTGCCGCCGTGCAGCAGATGCTGTTTGCCAGTCTTACACAGCGGCTGGTGAGCTTCCTTTTGGATGAATCTGTCCGCAGCGGCACCCCGGAGGTGCGTATGACCCAGGAACAGATCGCCAGATCCATCGGCAGCGCCCGGGAAGCGGTGAGCCGCTCCTTAAAACAACTGGCCGCGGATGGAAGTATTGAGCTTTTCCGGGGCGGTGTCCGGCTGCTGGACAGAAAGAGTCTTTATCAGAAACTGTAAAGAGGCATCTGTGGCAAGCTGTTTATCGCCATGAATAACAGAAGGACAGTCCGCGGATTCCCCGATGGGGAATTCCCGACAGACTGTCCTTTTACTTACAGGATTCTTCAGCCAAAGGAAGGGAAGGCTGATTAAGCCATCCGCACCATATCCTCCAGAGCCTCTTTGGGCTGAACGCCTACGGACTGTTTTACCACCTGTCCGCCTTTGAATACCAGAACGGTGGGGATACTCATCACGTTATACTGTCTTGCCAGCTCCGGCTCCTCGTCCACGTTGACTTTTCCTACCTTGTAGCCCTCTGCTTCCTCCGCCAGCTCCTCGATAACCGGAGTCAGCATTTTGCAGGGCATGCACCAGCTGGCCCAGAAATCCACCAGTACCGGAATGTCAGACTGTAATACCTCTTCGTTGAAATTTGCGGTTGTAAATGTATTTGCCATAATAAAATCTCCTTTTCTTAAGATATGATTGTTGTTTCTGTTGCTGATGTTAGAATATCACATTTTTCCCGAAGAATACAGTGACGAAGTCACATTATGAAAAAAGGTTGCTGTTCAGCCTTCCGCTGTCCCGCGAAGATTGCTGTGTTCCGGCGGTGTACGTTGAGCGGTGACCGAAACGGAGTGTCCAAGCGGATAAAAATATCAGGAAAGATTGCCCGAAATTATAAAATGGTGTAAAATAAGTGAAAAACCGCAGCAGTGGGAAGGAATAGGAAAGGAAGCCGTAGTATGAGAAAGAGACTGCTTTTTGTGTTTAATCCCCGCTCAGGGAAGGGGCAGATCAAAAATAACCTTCTGGACATCATTGATACTTTTGTGAAAGGCGGCTATGAGGTGATGGTACACCCCACGCAGGGCCCCAAGGATGGCTACCAGATGGTGAAAGAGATGGTACAGGGTATGGACCTGATCGTGTGCAGCGGAGGAGACGGTACGCTGGATGAGGTAGTTACGGCTCTGATGGAAAAAAAAGCTGCAGTTCCGCTGGGATACATACCTGCAGGCAGTACCAATGATTTTGCCAACAGCCTGGACATTTCCAAGGATATGGTGGCGGCGGCCCGGGACATCATGGAAGGACAGCTGTATTCCTGCGATGTGGGGGCGTTCAACGGAGATACTTTTGTGTATATTGCCGCTTTCGGCCTGTTTACGGATGTATCCTATCAGACCAGCCAGAATCTGAAAAACCTGCTGGGACACCTGGCCTATGTGATGGAAGGGGCCAAGAGGATTTTTGATGTGAAATCTTATTGGATGAAGGTGGAAACTCAGGACCGGTTACTGGAGGGGGAATATATCTACGGAATGATCACCAATTCTCATTCCGTGGGAGGATTTAAAAATCTGACAGGCTCCGGCGTGGAGATGAATGACGGATTGTTTGAGGTGACGCTGATAAAAAAACCCAAGAATTTGCTGGAACTCAACGAAATTATCGCGTCACTGCTGAATGCCAATGATAATACGGAAATGATCGATGCTTTTAAAACGGACCGTTTGACGCTGGAATCCCTGGAAAGTATTCCATGGACCCTGGATGGGGAGTTTGGCGGGGAACATACGCAGGTGGAAATCACCAATAAAAAACAGGCGCTGGATATTTTGCTCAATCCCCAGCAGGAACAGCAGGCAATGGTGAAGGAATAGAGCCCAAAGTGACAGATAAGCCGGAAGGCTGAACCGAAACGGACGCAATCAAAAAATTCCGGCGACTATTGAATTTATTCCGGCGTTGGGTTATAATAATTAAGAAATTGAAATCGTGAACGTAGGAGGTTCGAGTATGTTAGTATCAGCAACAGAAATGTTAAAAAAAGCAAAAGCTGGTCACTATGCGGTTGGCCAGTTTAACATCAACAATCTGGAATGGACCAAGGCGATCCTGCTGACCGCTCAGGAGTGCAACTCTCCGGTGATCCTGGGAGTTTCCGAGGGCGCAGGAAAGTATATGACCGGGTTCAAGACTGTTGTAGGCATGGTGAACGGTATGCTGGAGGAGCTGAAAATCACAGTTCCGGTTGCACTGCATCTGGACCACGGTACCTACGAAGGATGCCTGAAGTGCGTAGAGGCAGGATTTTCTTCCATTATGTTTGACGGTTCTCACTACCCCATCGAGGAGAACGTTGCGAAAACCAAAGAACTGGTGAAGATCTGCGCGGAGCACGGAATGTCTCTGGAAGCAGAGGTTGGATCCATCGGCGGTGAAGAAGATGGCGTTGTGGGTATGGGCGAGTGCGCGGATCCCAACGAGTGCAAGATGATTGCTGATCTGGGTATCGACTTCCTGGCAGCCGGTATCGGAAACATCCATGGAAAGTATCCGGCAAACTGGCAGGGATTAAGCTTTGAGACCCTGGATGCCATCCAGAAGCTGACCGGCGATATGCCTCTGGTTCTGCACGGCGGCACCGGAATCCCGGCTGACATGATCAAGAAAGCCATCGATCTGGGCGTTTCCAAGATCAACGTAAACACTGAGTGCCAGCTGGCATTTGCGGAGGCTACCCGCAAGTACATCGAGGAAGGAAAAGATCAGCAGGGCAAAGGATATGACCCGAGAAAACTGCTGGCTCCCGGCTTCGAGGCCATCAAGGCTACCGTAAAAGAGAAAATGGAATTATTCGGTTCTGTTGGACAGGCATAATTTGTGAACAAGTCCGGGCAGTCCACCTCGTAGCTGATGTGGACTGCCTTTTTCTCTTGCAGAGGGAAAAGAGGGAAATCCATTCTCCTGCAAAGCAAAGACGATTCACAGGGTGGTTCACTGGCGGCAGCGACCGAAGGCATTGTGTACAGAACCCCTGAAGGCTCCCTTTATGGCCGTGGAGCCAGAACGAATGAAAGGAAAAAGAGAATGAGCGACTATATAAATGTAACCGAGATTTTTGGCGAAAATGTTTTTAACGATTCCGTTATGCAGGCGCGTCTTCCCAAGAAAGTATACAGGGATCTGAAGCAGACCATCGAGGAAGGCAAGGAACTGACACTGGAGATGGCAGACGTGATTGCCCATGAGATGAAGGAATGGGCCATTGAAAAGGGAGCCACCCATTATACACACTGGTTTCAGCCGCTGACCGGCGTTACGGCGGAAAAGCACGATGCCTTTATCACGGCGCCGAAGCCGGACGGCAAGGTACTGATGAGCTTTTCCGGAAAAGAGCTGATTAAGGGAGAGCCGGACGCTTCCTCTTTCCCCTCCGGCGGACTCAGGGCCACCTTTGAGGCCAGAGGATATACCGCCTGGGACTGCACCTCCCCGGCATTTGTCCGGCAGGACGCGGCGGGAGCCACTCTCTGCATCCCCACGGCTTTCTGCTCCTATACCGGAGAGGCCCTGGATCAGAAGACTCCGCTGCTCCGCTCCATGCAGGCCATCAACCGGGAGGCGCTGAGGCTCATCCGTCTGTTCGGCAATACCACCTCCAAAAAGGTTACGCCTTCCGTGGGAGCGGAGCAGGAGTATTTCCTGGTGGATGGCGAGAAGTTCCTGCAGAGAAAGGACCTGATCTATACCGGCCGCACGCTGTTCGGCGCCATGCCGCCCAAGGGACAGGAGATGGATGACCATTATTTCGGAGCCATCCGTCAGAAGGTTGCCTCTTACATGAAGGATGTGAACGAGGAGCTGTGGAAGATGGGGGTTTCCGCCAAAACCCAGCACAATGAGGTGGCGCCGGCCCAGCATGAGCTGGCTCCCATCTACGCTCCGGCCAATATCGCGGTGGATCACAATCAGATTGTCATGCAGACTCTGAAACGGATCGCCAAGGAACATGGCCTTCGCTGTCTGCTTCATGAAAAACCGTTTGCAGGCGTAAACGGTTCCGGAAAGCATAACAACTGGTCGTTGGTGACCGATGATGGCATTAATCTGCTGGATCCCGGAAAGACTCCCCATGACAATGTACAGTTCCTTCTGGTGCTCAGCTGCATCATCAAGGCGGTGGACCGCCATGCGGACCTTCTGAGAGAGTCGGCTTCCGATGTGGGAAATGACCACCGTCTGGGAGCCAATGAAGCGCCGCCGGCTATCATCTCCATTTACCTGGGAGAGCAGCTGGAGGATGTGGTAAATCAGCTGGTGAGCACGGGAATGGCGGATCACAGCCTGAAGGGCGGCAAGCTGCTGACCGGAGTGAAAACGCTGCCGGATCTGGCAAAGGACGCCACCGACCGGAACAGAACCTCCCCCTTTGCCTTCACCGGCAACAAATTTGAGTTCCGTATGGTGGGCTCCAGAGACTCTGTGGCTTCTCCCAACGTGGTGCTGAATACCATCGTAGCGGAAGCATTCCAGGAGGCCAGCGACGTACTGGAAAAAGCGGAGGATTTCGAACTGGCGGTTCATGATCTGATTAAAGAAAACTGCGCCAGACATCAGCGCATCATTTTCAATGGCAACGGCTATTCCGAGGAGTGGGTGAAGGAAGCCGGCCGCCGGGGACTTCCCAACATCGGCTGTATGGTAGACGCGATTCCCGCTCTGGTGACAGACCGGTCGGTACAGCTCTTTGAGAAATTCAAGGTGTTCACCAGGACAGAGCTGGAATCCCGGATGGAAGTGAAGTACGAGACCTACTCAAAGGCCATCAACATCGAGGCCAGAGCTATGATCGATATTGCCAGCAAGCAGATCATCCCGGCTGTGATCCGGTACGCCCAGTCGCTGGCGGAGTCCATCAACGCCGTCCGCGCGGCCTGCGATGCTGATGTGAGTGTGCAGACCGGACTGCTGAAGGAAACCTCCCGTCTGCTGGCTGAGACGAAAAAAGCGCTGGAGGAGTTGAAGGTGCGTACAGATGCCGCCTCCATGATGGAGGAAGGCGCTGATCAGGCACAGTATTATCATCGTCAGGTGTGTCCGGCTATGGAAGCACTGCGGGCTCCGGTGGATCAGCTGGAGATGATTGTGGACAAGGAGATGTGGCCCATGCCCTCCTACGGAGATCTTCTGTTTGAAGTCTGAGATTTCGGCGGGCAGACAGGCGGAGATTTTCTGACGGGAGAACAACGGAGAAGGACATGAAAAAGCCGCTGCATCAGGAAGTATTTTTGCAGGATCCGTCTGCTGGCTTGCTGATGCGGCGGTTTCTTTTATATCCGCGGGTTTTTCGTTTCCGGGTGGCCCGGAAGGAGTTCCCTCTTAAAAAGGAGGGTGGCAGCAACCTGTGAAGGTCCTGCCACTATTATGAAAAAGTTTATTAAAAGTAATTAGCTGCTGTTTCTTTTGATGATATTATTATATCTTTTAGAAATGAAGAATTCATGTTGCTAAAGTGAATGTATTTTTAAAGAAAAATGAACAAATTGTGAATACAAAAACAGACAAGAAGGGAGAAGTTATGGTAAAAGAACTGGAATTTTTGGAGGAGCAGAAGATCCGGCCGTCACTGATCCGGGCGTTGGAGGAATTCCGCAGCTCCTATCCTGTGGATCCGGCAGTGGCGTACCGGGTGAACAGACCGCTGATGCCTTTTTACGGGAAGGAAATTCTGGAGATGGGGATCGCCGCGCTGCTGAACGGGGAAAATCTGCTGCTCACCGGTTCCAAAGCCACGGGAAAAAATGTGCTGGCGGAGAATCTGGCCTATCTTTTCGGCCGCCCTTCCTATAATATCTCTTTCCATGTAAATGTGGGAAGCGCGGAACTGATCGGCACCGATACCTTTGTGGATAATCAGGTGCAGCTGCGCCGGGGCAGCATTTACCGCTGTGCCCAGTACGGCGGTTTTGGTATCCTGGATGAGATCAACATGGCCAAAAATGACGCGGTTTCCGTGCTGCATGCCACGCTGGATTACCGGAGAAGCATCGATGTGCCTGGGTACGATAAAATTGATCTGCATCCGGCCGCCCGGTTCATCGGCACCATGAATTACGGATACGCGGGTACCAAGGAGCTGAACGAAGCCCTGGTGTCCCGTTTCCTGGTTATCGATATGCCGGATCAGAACGAAGAAACGCTGACGCAGATTTTAAAGACCACCTTCCCCAACGGAAAGAAGGAGGCTATCGAGCAGTTCGTGGGACTGTTTCTGGATTTGCAGACCAAGGCGGAGAACGGGGAAATTTCCACCCGGGCGCTGGACCTGAGGGGGCTGCTGGCGGCGGTAGGTACCATGGAGCAGGGGCTTTCCCCGCTGCTTTCCATCCGGATGGGCGTGGTGAACAAGTGCTTCGATCAGTTTGAGCGGGAGATCGTGGAGGATGTGGTGATGACCCGGATTCCCGAGGACTGGAGCCGGGAGGATATCTTTGCGTAGCCTGCCGCAGCGGGAAGGAAGGTGAAATACATGGAAGAACGTCAGATGGAGATTGCCAACCGGATCCGGAATCTGGTCTGGACAGTCTGCGGGGATTATACCCTGGACATCCGTCCGGATGTGGAGGGGTTTCTCAAAGCCAGGTATGTGGCCCTGTATGACGGAATCAAGCAGGGAGCCTTCGCCCGGTATTTTGACAGGGAAGCCCTGAGCATGTATCTGGTGAAAAAAGTATTTCTGGAAGCCCGGGAAGGGCCGCTGATGGAGATCACACAGCTCTGCATGGAAGAGGCGGTGGGCCGGCGGATCGCCCGGGAGAGAAAGGGCGTGGACGGGATCCGGAAAAAGGCCTATGAGCAGGTGCTGGATCAGGATTTTGACCGGCTGGTGAAAAACAGCCTGGGACGGCTGCAGATCGCCATGATGCGCCAGGCGCTGACCGGGGATGACGCCGCTGAGAAGAAGCTTCGCGGCCAGATGGACAGTCTGAAGGAACTGCGGGAGGCCCCGGATACCATGACGGTGATACGGAAGATCGATCAGTGCTATAACGCCTGGGTGGATCCGGATTTTGAGGCGCGGCGGGGGGATCTTTCCCAGGTGCTGGCCGTGACCATGGAAGAACTGGCGGAATATGACTGGCGGGACTATCTCTCCGAGGAGATGTACGAGGACAATTTTGAGGCATATCTGGAGAAAATCAGCCGGCAGATGACTCAGACGGCGGCATCGGAGGGGGAGAAGGACCGGAAGAAGGCGCAGGGGCCCCGGGTACAGCGGGTCAGTGAAGAAGACCTGAAGAAGGTTTACTCCTACATTGAACTGAATTTCGGGAAGACGTATCTGAATCCGGTGGAAGAAAAACGGCTGAATTTTCAGCTGTGCAAGGGAATTCACGGGGACTGCGGCCTGTATTTCACCGACGGAATTCTGGCAAATCCTGTGCGGCGCAATTATCAGCTGGAATACGCCAGGAAACAGAGGGACAAAAACCGCTACGCCTATTACGACAACCACCGGGTGGTAAAAAGAAATATCGCCATCCTTTCGGAAATTCTGAAAAAATCGCTGGTGTTGCGGGATGAAACCCAGGAGGTGATCAGTGACCGGGGAACCCTGAAGCCCCAGCGGCTGTGGCGGGTGGGAAGGAGCCGGGACGCGCGGCTGTTTACGCAGACCATCGGCCAGGAGGGACAGGATTTTGTTGTGGACGTGCTGATCGACGCCAGCGGTTCCCAGCGGGTGCGCCAGGAGAAAGTGGCGCTGCAGGCCTATATTCTCATGGAAGCCCTCAGCCAGGTGCAGATTCCTCAGCGGGTCATGAGTTTCTGTACCTTCTGGGACCACACCATCCTCCAGCGGTTCCGGGAGTACGATGAGGACCGGTCGGCCAATGAAAGGATCTTTTCTTTCACCACCTCCTCCAACAACCGGGACGGACTGGCCATCCGGGCGGCGGCCCAGGGACTTCTGGCCCGCCAGGAGGAACGGAAAATCCTGATTATCCTCAGCGACGGAAGGCCCTACGATGTGATCCTGAACCGGCCCAATGCCAGAAATCCCCAGCCTTATTACGGGGAATACGCGGTGACGGATACGGGAACGGAGGTGCGCCGGCTGAGAAATCTGGGAGTGTCTGTTCTGGGAGTTTTTGCCGGGGAGGAGAAAGACCTGGAAGCGGAAAAGAAAATCTTCGGAAAAGATTTCGCCTATATCCGCGATATATCAAATTTTTCACGGATTGTAGGAAATTATCTTATGAAACAGATTGAAGAAAATTGTTGACAGACGCTTATATTTCTTAAAATATTGTGAAAATGTTAAAATTATTACATTTTCTCTTTCTTTTTTTAATGAACTATATTAGAATATACGATAAGGGACTTTGCTTTGGGGGTAATTGGCAAAGACTGTGAAAACAACTGCGGGAAGAAAGAAGGTATGATTATGATTTCAAACCAGATCCTTCAAAGTACCATAGAGGGATTGAGGGGGATTTCCAGAATGGATTTCAGCGTGGCGGATACTGAGGGAAAGATCCTTGCTTCCACGTTTCAGGATCAGGAGATTGGCTCCGGAGAGATTGTGACATTTGCGGAGTCCCAGGCGGACAGCCAGGTGATCCGGGATTTCCAGTTTTTCAAAGTGTATGATGAACACCGCCTGGAGTATGTACTGATTGCCGCAGGGGGCAATGAGGACAGCTACATGGTGGGGAAACTGGCGGCTTTTCAGCTGCAGGGTCTGCTGGTGGCGTATAAGGAGCGGTTCGATAAGGATAATTTCATTAAGAACCTGCTGCTGGATAATCTGCTGCTGGTGGATATTTATAACCGGGCCAAGAAGCTTCACATCGAGCCTGATGTCCGGCGTGTGGTTTTTATTCTGGAAGTAAGTCCGGGAAAGGACTATAATGTCCTGGAAAATGTCAAGGGCGTTTTCCAGGGGAAAAGCGGAGATTTTATCACCGCGGTGGATGAGAAGAGTATTATCATCGTAAAAGAAGTGGGACCGGATGACGGGTATGAACAGATGGAGCAGATCGCCAGAGGCATTTTAGGCGCGGCGGCGCTTGGGGCGGAAGGGGCTGGCCATCACATCGCCTACGGAACCATAGTGAGGGAACTGAAGGAAGTCTCCCGTTCTTATAAGGAGGCGCGGATGGCGCTGGATGTGGGCAAGATTTTCTTTGATGAAAAGGAGATTATCGCCTACAGCTCTCTGGGAATCGGACGCCTGATTTATCAGCTGCCCATTCCTCTGTGCAAGATGTTTATCAAGGAGATCTTTGAGAATAAGTCGCCGGATGATTTCGACGAAGAGACGCTGACCACCATCAACAAGTTCTTTGAGAACAGCCTGAATGTATCGGAGACTTCGCGTCAGCTGTATATTCACAGAAATACGCTGGTATACCGGCTGGATAAGCTTCAGAAGAGCACCGGCCTGGATCTGCGTGTTTTTGAGGACGCCATTACGTTTAAGATCGCGCTGATGGTGGTACGGTACATGAAGTACATGGAAACACTGGATTATTAGCAGTCAGTACAGGAGGAGTATAATGATTACACTGGAGAATGTGAGCAAGTCCTACGCAAAGGGACAGCCTGCTCTGAATGATGTGTCGCTGAACATCGAAAAAGGGGAGTTCGTGTTCATCGTGGGAAACAGTGGATCGGGAAAGTCCACGCTGATCAAGCTTCTGCTGAAGGAGCTGGATCCCACATCCGGCACAATCAAGGTCAATGATCAGGATCTTGGCAAACTGAAAAGAAGACAGATTCCCAAGTATCGCCGCGGCGTAGGCGTGGTATTTCAGGATTTCCGTCTTCTGAAGGACAGAAACGTATATGAGAATGTGGCATTTGCCCAGCGGGTAATCGAACGGCCCAACCGCGTGATCAAAAAGCGGGTGCCGGAGATTCTGACCCTGGTGGGACTTGCCGAGAAGTACAAATCATTTCCCAGAGAGCTGTCCGGAGGTGAGCAGCAGCGCGTGGCACTGGCCAGGGCGCTGGTGAACCGGCCAAATATTCTGCTGGCCGACGAGCCCACCGGAAATCTGGATCCCAAGAATTCACTGGAGATTATGAAGCTGCTGGAGGAGATCAACGAGCGGGGAACTACGGTTCTGGTGGTAACCCACAACCGCGAGATTGTGAACGCATTCAAAAAACGTGTGATTACCATGCGCAAGGGCGTGGTGATCAGTGACGAACAGGAAGGTGAATACATTGAGAATTAGTACGATCGGCTACAGTGCCAGGCAGGGAATAAAGAATATCTGGAGAAATTTCATGTTCTCCCTGGCTTCCATTGCAACCATGACAGCGTGTATTTTTCTATTCGGACTGTTTTTTTCCATTGTGATTAACTTTCGCTATATCGTTCAGTCCGTGGAGCAGAATGTGGGCGTAACCGTCATGTTTGATGACGGGCTGGATCAGGCATCCATCGATGCCATCGGCACGCAGATTGAAAATCTGCAGGGTGTTACAGGTGTGGAGTACATATCGGCGGATGAGGCCTGGGAGGAGTTCAGCCAGTATTATTTCAGTAGCCTGGATGACGAGGAGATGTACAAGGAGGGATTCAGCAACGACAATCCGCTTGCTCAGTCCTCCAGTTATACGGTTTATGTAGACAATATTGAAAATCAGGACCGAATTGTCCAGGAGATCGAAGCGATGGACGGGGTTCGCACAGTCAACCAGCTGCAGGGGGCGACCACAACGCTTTCCACCTTTAACCGGCTGGTGAGCTATATTTCCATCGCCATCATTTTGATTCTGCTTTGCGTAGCTGTGTTCCTGATCAGCAACACGGTGGCCATCGGTATTTCCATCCGTAAGGAGGAAATCGGTATCATGAAACTGATTGGAGCTACTAACTTTTTTGTACGGGCCCCATTCCTCATCGAGGGAATCATTATCGGCCTGATCGGATCCATTATTCCGCTGGCGCTTCTGTATGTGCTGTACAACCGGGTGGTGGAATACATACTTACCAGGTTCAGTGTTCTTACAAGCGTGATTCAGTTCCTCAACGTGAATCAGGTCTTCGAGGTGCTTGCTCCGGTAGGTCTGGTGCTGGGGATGGGAATCGGACTCTTTGGAAGTATCATTACCATAAGGAAGCACCTGAAGGTATAAGCAGTTTTTTAACGGAATATACTAAACAGACGAAGAAGCTTCAGAAGATGATCGTTCATCTTTTGGAGCTTCCTTTATGACAGAAACAACGCTTGTTTGAATGTATGGTCTCCGGATTTTCCCGGAGGATAACGGCGGAGGTATCAGGAGGAATAAGAATGAGTGATAAAAAAAAGACATTTATCGGGGGAGTTCTTCTGGGGGTGGCGGCCGCTTTTTTGGTTTTGTGCGGAGGATATTATCTGTATTATGGCGTATTTCCTTTTTCAGATTCGGCGATTTCCGGTGAAACCGGAAGGAAAGCGGTGACGATTCAGCGCCTGATGGAAGAAAAATACCTGGACGGCGTGGATGAGGACCTTATGGCGGAAGGTATGTATGCAGGTATGGTAGCCAGCCTTGAAGATCCGTATTCCGGGTATTATTCTCCCGAGCAGTATCAGGATCTGATGGAGTCCACAGAAGGAAAATATCAGGGAATCGGCCTGTCCATGATGAAAGATACAGAGACGGGTGAAGTAACAGTACAGGAGGTTTATCAGGACAGCCCGGCCCAGGAAGCCGGGATTCAGGCCGGAGATCAGCTGTTGGAACTGAACGGGGAAACCATTGCGGATATGGAGCTGGATCAGCTGGCCAGTCTTCTGCAGAATGGAGAGGAAGCGACTCTGACGCTGCTGAGAGAGGGGAGTGAAGAACCTGTCATTGTGACCGTACAGGCCGCAGAGGTGGAAATGACAGTGGTTACCGGCAGAATGTTGGAGAACCAGATTGGATACATCAGGATTTCAAGATTTACGGATGGAACGCCGGAACAGTTTGAAACTTTGTATCAGTCTTTTCAGGAGCAGGGAATGTCGGGGCTGATTATTGATCTGCGCGATAACCCCGGAGGACTTCTGGATGCGGTCTGCAGCACGCTGGAGCAGATTCTTCCGGAAGGA
>DVON01000281.1 GCA_018713585.1 Candidatus Pullilachnospira stercoravium
CTGATCTGTATTTTCTTCGTCAGCAACCTGTTTGCCATCAGCAATCTTTCCATTAAAGGCGGAATGGTTCTGGTAATCTTCGCCATCGCCACGGAGCCGGTGCTGCGGTATCTCACCATACTGATCCGGGGTCTGGAGAAACGTATCAAGCGCCACTATGAAAATCTGGCGGACAGACAGTAAAAAACAGGGCAGCATGGCAGTTTGGTATCATATCAAACCGTCATGCTGTCCTTTTTCCGCTTTTTTATTGCCCGACATAAACCTGCGCTTCATAATTCCACTGCAGAATACCGGATACGACAATGAGCTGCACCGTAAAGGCGGGATTCGCCCCGTATTCCGTTCTGGCTGTATGAAGCAGTCCGGCAAGCTGCTGCTCCCTGTTTTCTTCCGTGCAGCCGGCGCAAAGATACGTTCCCTCCGGCAGCACCTTCAATCCGTCCGTATCCACATAGCGGGTACAGACGGCAAAGAGCCTTGTGATTCCGTTCTCCGTATACATGCCGGCCAGATCCTCAAAAGAAAATTTATCCTTCAAAGCAGGCGTAACTTTATCGTAGAAATGGCTGAGATAATTCCAGAGATTATCAAGGGACGGCTTTTCCAGGGTATCCGAAAGCAGAATCACACGCTTTGGATATTCCCTGAGGAAGGTGCTGCCGCGATTTTGCTGCCCCTGCAGTTTCCTTTCGTAATCCGCTTTTGCCAGCTGAATTTTTGATTTGCTGTACTGAAGGGCCGCTATCTTTTCATCGGCCTTTTTCTCCGCCCCATCCAGAAATTCCACGATTTTTTCCAGGTCGTCATATTCCAGAACCTTTTTGATCTCCTGCAGCGGCAGATCCATAAGCTGCAGAGCCCGCACCGTATGCAGCCGGACAATATCCTGCTCCGTATAATAGCGGTAATTGGTCCATTCATCCTTTTTGGCCGGTTTCACCAACCCAATGCGGTCATAATGGCGCAGCGTCTCGCTGGTGGTATGGACCGCCTTCGCGGCTTCCCCCACTGAAAAATATTTTTTCATTTTTATTTTCTCCTGTTGACTTTTGTGCTGCACAAAGGTTTATGATTCATTTTAGCATGAAATACTGCGGAAATCGACAGGAAATCAATTCTTTTGGGAGGAATGGCTGTATGATAGAGCTCAAACAGGTTACAAAACAATACGGACAGGCAACCGTACTGAAAAACATCACGCTGACTGTTGACGAACCGGGAATCTACTGTCTGCTTGGCAGAAACGGTGCGGGGAAAACAACCCTTCTCAAATCCATTGCCGGCTATCAGAACATCACGGAAGGAAGTATTCAGGTGGACGGCAAAGCCATCACCACCGCTACCCTGGATACCGGAGTCAGCTATATTGAAAATTTCGCGAAGCATTTTAACCTTCCGGTCCGGAAACTACTGAAGAGCGCTTCCGAAGTAAATCCCGATTTTGACTGCGACTTTGCTTTTGAGATGATGGACCGTTTTGAACTGGACGGAAAAAAGAAGTTCCATCATCTTTCTCTGGGCATGAAAACGATGGTTTCCACCATTATCTGCCTGGCAAGCAACCGGCAGGTCATTCTTCTGGACGAACCGGTGCTGGGATTCGATGCCATCATGCGGATGGAATTTTATGATATGCTGACCGAAAGCTTCCAGAAACACCCGCGGATCATCATCGTGTCCACCCACATCATCGAAGAACTGGCAAAGACCATTCAGAAGCTGATCATCATTGACCGGGGACGCATCCGGTTCTTTGATACGCTCCAGTCCATTGAGACTAAGGCCTTCCGCGTCAGCGGGCTTCAGGAAAATCATCCGATGTCTTTGCAGGAATTTTTTGTACAGATGGTGGGACATAAAGGAGGTGGTACCAGATGAAAGCTCTTTTCGCGGTTACAAAACGGCTGCTGGCCAGCAATAAAATCAGTTTTATCCTCACAGCGGTCATGGTACTTTGCGCCACATCCTCCGGCGATGTGATTTTAAGCAATGGAAATTACACCTGGCTGCTGGCGGTGCTGACCCCATTCTTTTTCGTATTTTATGATTTCACAAAGCTCATGCACCTGGGGGCCAGCAAAAAGGATTACTTCTTCGGCTGCCTGATCAGCTATGGATTTCTGGCATTTTGTATTTCCCTGGCGAACACGGTTATACATCTTCTCATCGACCCTGTATACCCCGCGAGGACCGTGATCAATCTGATGGATGTATGCCGGTGGACAGAAAACGGCATGTTCGTTGCCGGACTGCAGCAAATGTTCTTTTTGCTGCTTGTCATGATTTTTCTTCATGTGCTGCTGTCCATGCAGGCCCATTGGTATGGTTGGCTGACTGATACCTTATTGGTGGCGGTCATTTGTGTGTTTACGCCGATTGCGTCCCTGCGCGCCGTCCTGGCCGGATTTTTCCGGCTGATTATGCTGAACCGCAATGCCGCCCTGCACATTTTTGTCTGTCTGCTGCTGGGCGCCGCCCTGTCTCTCGCAGGGATTGTGGTCTTAAAAAGAAAAACTTTATAGGATTGTAAAATCTGAATTGTCAAATATGGAGGAGTTTCATGAAAAGAATCATTTCATCCGCAGTAGAGTGATGGATATGGGTCCGAAGGCTTTTGAGTATAGCGAAGCGGCGGCTGTGAAATCATGGATTTGATTTTCACAGCCGCCGTTCCTCTTAATCCGTACGCTCCGATGTCTCAGGGGCAAAGACGCTACTCTCCAGCCGGATATTCATATCGCAGGTATCACAGGAAAACACCGTCATATCGTCCTATTCCCAGACATCCAGCTCCCTGTCTTTATAGTAGAATTTTCTGTCCTTCTCTCCGATCTCACGGAGAACCTTACAGGGGACACCGCAGGCAACCACATTTGCCGGAATATCTCCGGTCACCACGCTTCCTGCGCCGATAACGGAATTATCCCCGATCTTCACCCCCGGCATAATCTGCACACCGGAGCCTATCCAGACATTCCGGCCCACATGTATGGGCAGCTGATATACATAGTGATGCTCTCTCAGCACCGGAAGGATGGGATGGCCGGCCGTGGCGAAAACCACATTGGGGCCGATCAGACAGTAGTCGCCAATGTAAATATCGCCGTCGTCCACGAAGGTCACGTTGGAATTGATATAGATTCCTTTTCCCAGATGCACATGGCGGCAGCCCCAGTTGGCATTGATGGGGATTTCCACAGAAGTGCCCTCTCCGATGTCCGCGAAAATCTTTTTCAGCATTGCCTGACGTTTTTCCATATCCGAAGGCATCAAACGGTTATATTCCATCATCTGATCCTGATATTCCCGCTGGTTTCCCTGCAGCGCCGGATCATCATAATGATAGGGTAGCCCCTGCTCTCTTCTCAATACATTATCCATCTTTTTTCTCCTGTCGGAAAACTGCCGTTTTCCCCATCCTGCACCGCCGGCAGAGAAACATGTGTCGTGTTTGTCCGTGACGCTGCGCAATGGGTAAACGGCAGTTTGTCTTGTTCTTTATTTCATTACGATATTCACAATCTTCTTGGGAACGTAGATCTCCTTCACCACATTTCCCGTCAGCTTGTCAGCCACCGCTTCTTTTCCTTTGGCAATCGCCTCTTCTTTGGAAATGTCCACCGGAATACTGATCACCGCGCGGGTCTTGCCGTTGATCTGTACGGGAATCTCCACTTCGTCATCCTTCATGGCCTCCTCGTCATGCTCCGGCCATTTTGCCGCGAACACGGAGGTGTCGTGGCCCAGTACCTGCCACAGTTCCTCGGCGATATGGGGCGCGAAGGGCGCCAGCAGCAGCGTGAAGGTGGAAAGGGTTTCCTTGTCGATTCCTCCTGTGGTTCTGGCCAGCTCGATGAAGCTGTTGTTGTACTCCATGAACTTGGAGATCACTGTGTTCAGGCTGAAGCTCTCCAGACGCTCGGTGACGTCGTGAACCAGGCGGTGGCGCAGCTTCACCATCTCCTTGGTCTCCTTCACATCCTTCTCCACGGAATCCTGCACCAGCTTCCAGAAACGGTTCAGGAAACGGTATACGCCGTCGATTCCTCTGTCATCCCACTCTGCGTCCAGCTCCGGCGGTCCCACGAACAGCTCGTACAGTCTCAGGGAATCACAGCCGTAATCTCTCACCAGATCGTCCGGAGACACCACGTTGCCTTTGGACTTACTCATCTTGATGCCGTTCTTTCCGGTGATCATACCCTGGTTGAACAGTCTCTGGAAGGGCTCGTCGAAATCAATCACGCCGATATCATACAGGAACTTAGTGTAGAACCGGGAATACAGCAGATGCAGCACCGCGTGCTCCACGCCGCCGATGTACATATCCACCGGCAGATATTTGTCCGCTTTCTCTCTGGAAACCAGCTCTTTGTCGTTTTTGTTGTCCACGTAGCGCAGGAAATACCAGGAGGAGCCTGCCCACTGGGGCATGGTGTTGGTCTCTCTCTTGGCCGGGCCTCCGCAGCAGGGGCAGGTGGTGTTTACCCACTCGTCGATGGCTGCCAGCGGGGACTCTCCGGTTCCGGTGGGCTCGTAGGACTCCACCTCCGGCAGGCGCAGGGGAAGCTGATCCTCCGGCACCGGCACATTGCCGCATTTGGGGCAGTGTACGATGGGGATGGGTTCGCCCCAGTAACGCTGACGGGAGAATACCCAGTCGCGCAGCTTGAAGTTGACGGTCTTGCGTCCGATACCCATTTTCTCGATCATGGCCGGCGCTTCTTTTTTCAGCACCGCGGACTCCATGCCGTTCCACTCTCCGGAGTTGATCATGGTTCCGGAAGCCTCCGTATAAGCCTCCGTCATATTTTCAATTTCCTTTCCATCCTTGGCGATTACCTGGATGATGGGAATGTTGAACTTCTTCGCGAACTCAAAATCTCTGTCATCATGGGCCGGAACGCACATGATGGCGCCGGTTCCGTAATCTGCCAGAACATAGTCGGACAGCCAGATGGGCACCTTCGCTCCGTTTAACGGATTGATGGCGTAGGAGCCTGTAAACACACCGGTTTTCTCCTTGTCCTGCAGACGGTCCACGTTGGATTTCATGGAAGAATCGTAGATATATTTCTCCACAGCCTCACGGGTCTCGTCGGTGGCCAGCTCTTTTGCCAGCGCGTGCTCCGGAGCCAGCACCATGAAGGTGGCGCCGTGCAGGGTATCCGGTCTGGTGGTGTAGACGGTGATCTTGTCATCTCTTCCCTCCACCGGGAACTCAACCTCTGCTCCGTAGGACTTTCCGATCCAGTCGGACTGCATCTTTTTCACCTTTTCCGGCCAGTCCAGCTTGTCCAGGTCGTTCAGCAGACGATCCGCGTATTTGGTGATCTTCAGCATCCACTGGCGCAGATTCTTCTTGGTAACCTCCGCGCCGCAGCGCTCGCATTTTCCGTTGACCACCTCTTCGTTGGCCAGTCCGGTCTTACAGGAAGGACACCAGTTGATGGGGAACTCCTTCTCGTAGGCCAGGCCCTCCTTGAACATCTTCACGAAAATCCACTGGGTCCACTTATAGAAATCCGGATCCGTGGTGTTTACTTCCCGGTCCCAGTCATAAAGAGCCGCGATCTGATTGATCTGCTCCTTGATGTGCTTCACGTTCTCCGCTGTGGAAATGGCCGGATGCACGCCCATCTTGATGGCGTAGTTCTCAGCCGGAAGTCCGAAAGCATCCCAGCCCATGGGATGAATGATGTAATAGCCGTTCATCAGCTTGTAACGGCTCCACACATCAGAAATCACGTAGCCTCTCCAGTGTCCCACATGAAGTCCGTTGCCGGACGGATAGGGAAACATGTCCAGACAATAATATTTCGGTTTCTTTCCGTCGTCTACATTGACCGGGTGCTCCTCCCAGATATCATGCCATTTCTTTTCCACTGCCCTATGATTATAAGGTACTGCCATGGTAAAAAATCCTCCTGTGTCATAAATTAAAAAAGCCCTTCGTCTTCTGAATCTTTCTTCAGACAGAGACGAAAGGGCTTGATTCCGTGGTACCACTCTGATTCATGGAAATACAGCTTCCATGCACTTATCGATTCTGTAACGGGAATTCCCGCTTTCTCCTACCGGGAAATCCCGTCCGGGAATCTCCTTTGGGAAAAAGAGCTCCGAGGCCAGTTCAGAACATTCCCTCACTGCCTTTCACCCTCCGGCAGCTCTCTGGATCAGGTTCCGCTCCTACTCTTCCTCATCAAAGCCTTTTCTGTTTGAAACCTTTTGTTATTCTACCCCACAGGCCAGGACTTTGTCAAGTATTCTGCCGCAGTTTTTCCGCCATTGATTCCACGGTGAGGCCCAGCAGCGGATGCCGTTTCCAGGGAGCGATCTGCCGGAGAGGATCCAGCACAAAGGAACGCAGGTGCATTTCCCGGTGCGGGATCGTAAGCTGCGGAAGATCCAGCACCAGATCGTCGTACAGCAGGATATCCAGATCCAGCGTCCTGGGTCCCCAGCGCACTTCCCGCCTGCGGTCCGCGGCCGCCTCGATCTCATGGAGCACATCCAGAAGTTCTTCGGGGGAGAGAAAGGTCTCCAGGCTCAGGGCGCCGTTCAGAAAATCCTCCTGCTCAACGCCGCCGTAGGGCTCTGTCACCAGATAATCCGACACCTGCAGCACCCGGCAGTCTCTCCTTTCCCGCAGCGCCCGCACCGCTCCATCCAGATACCCCCTGCGGTCTCCCATGTTGGATCCCAGGGCAATAAAAGCCAGATGGCGTTTCCGCGAGATGGCCACGCCCACGGATTCCAGGGGAAGTCCCACCGGAGCCCAGGGCTTGCGGATGGTGAGATCCACCTGGGAAAGGGAGGGGTACCGGATCAGCAGCTCCTCCACAAGATTTTCCGCCAGCGCCTCCAGAAGCCGGAAGGTGTGGCTGGTGGCATATTCCTGCACCAGATGGCAGACCTCCCCGTAATTCACCGAGTCCTCCAGTGCGTCGGAAATTCCCGCCCGCCGGGTGTCGGTCCACAGGGTCAGGGAAAAGAGAAATTTCTGCCCCAGCACATTCTCCTCGGGAAATACGCCATGCCTGGCAAATACCTCCAGATTTTCTATGATAATCCGATCCATAATTACTGTTTCCTTTCTTTGCTTCATCCCAATGCATATTTCGCGGAAGTCTTACTTTCCGTCCGCCGCCAGCATGGCTTCCATCATCCGGATCAGCCTGCAGTTCTCCTTGACGTCATGCACCCGCACAAAGGCGGCTCCCCGCACAATACCTAGGGCCGTGGTGGCCAGGGTGCCTTCCAGTCTCTGATCCGAGGGAAGATCCAGCGTCAGGCCGATCACCGATTTTCTGGAGGTTCCCAGAAGAACCAGGAAGCCCAGCTCCTTCAGCCGGTCCAGGTGATTGATCACCGCCAGATTCTGCTCATACGTTTTCCCGAATCCCACACCGGGATCCAGCAGAATCTTATCCTCCTCCACTCCCGCTTCCCGCGCCAGGCGGACGCAGGTTTTCATATCTTCCATAAAATCCGTCCAGAAATCCCCGTATACCGCCTCCTGCCGGTTGTGCATCAGACAGCAGGCCGCTTTGTACCTGGCGGTGACCCGGGCCATCTGCGGGTCTGCCCGGAATCCCCAGATATCGTTGACCAGATCCGCCCCGGCCTTCAGCGCCGCCTCGGCCACCTGGCTTTTATAGGTATCCACGGACACCGGAATATCCAGCCGCTCCTTGATTTTCTCAATCACCGGCGCCACCCGCCCAATCTCCTCCTGATCGGAAATCTTCTGGTAGCCCGGCCGGGTGGACTCGCCGCCCACATCAATCACATCGGCTCCCTCCCGGACCATCTGCTCCGCGTGGAACAGCGCGGCGTCCATCTGCGTATATTTTCCTCCGTCGGAAAAAGAATCCGGCGTCACATTGAGAATTCCCATCACATGGCAGTGGTTCTTCAAATCCATCTGCCGGTTTCCAATCATCATCTGTCTGTTTCCTCCTTAATTTCCGTCAGCGGATGATTCCATGATTTTTCTTTTCCTCCGGCCAGTTGCACCGGTCGGAAGCGGGACAGGCAAAACAGTTTCTGCTCTGCTTGTCCGCCTGGTACAGATACCTGGCCAGCGGCTCCTGCCCCTCCTGCTGCCTGCGGTGACTTCCAATGGCAGAGACGATCTGCCGGATCTCCTCTTCATCAAACCGGCAGGCCGGCAGCAGCTCCCGGGCCAGCAGCACGCCGGCTTCCTGGTGGGGAATTCCCTCCCGGTACTGCATCCCTCTTCCCAGATCATGGAGAAGAGCCGCCGCGTAAATCACTTCCCGGTTCACGATCTCCCCTTCTTCCAGGCTCCGGATATACATCAGCCTGGCCACATCCAGAAAATGCTCCAGGGTATGCCCGCAAAATTCTCTGGAGACCTCTGCCCTGGCAATCGCCTTCAGTTCCTCCTGATACCGGGGCAGCTCATAAAGCCGCCGCACCCGTTCCATATCCGCCGCCATGGGCTACCGCACCATCTGCAGAAAGGTCTGCTGCAGAGAAAGATCGCTGGCAAACACGCCCCGTACAATGCTGGTCACCGTCTTTGTCCCCGGCTTCTGCACGCCCCGCATGGTCATGCACATATGCTCCGCCTCAATCATCACCATCACGCCTTTGGGAGAAAGATACTTCTCCAGAGCGTCCGCAATCTGCGCCGTCATATTTTCCTGAATCTGGGGCCGTCTGGCAAACACCTCCACGGTTCTGGCCAGCTTGCTCAGTCCCGCCACATGGCCGTCGGGGATATAGGCCACATGCGCTTTTCCATAGAAGGGAAGCAGATGATGCTCGCAGACGGAATAGAAGGTGATATCCTTCTCCAGCACCATGTTGTTGCTGTCCGCGTGGAACTGTTTTTTCAGATGCTCCGCCGGATCCTCATACAGTCCTCCGTAGATCTGACCGCACATTTTCGCGATCCTGTCCGGAGTTTCCAGAAGTCCCTCCCGTGTCACATCCTCTCCAATGCCCTCCAGCATCAGCCGCACACCCTCTTTGATTTTCTCGTAATCCATACTCGTATCCTCCTGTTCTTTTTCCACGGGATGTCCGCCCTCTTTTACTGGAAATCCGGGCACCAAAAAAACATCCCGATGTGTGAATTGCATCTGGAATTAACACAAATAATATCCTTCTGTCATTCCATCTGCAAAGATCGAATGACAGGCATTCAATCCCTTCACATCACAATCGAGATGTTCTTCATCTGGTTGCTGCAACGGGTGCGGATCTCATATCGTAAGACTTGCTTTTCGTTTCCGCGGCAACTCCCCATCCTCGGAACACTTGACGCATGAAATCCTATTTTGCATATTATTCATGACAGCAGACAACGGCAGGGACGGAATTTTTCCAAAACAACTCCCGAAATACGTCATCTGCTGTTTAATTTGTCAGAAGTATAACATAATTTTCTGCGGAAGTACAGTCTTTTTACAGTTTTCTTTTTTCTGCTTTTCCGCCGGTCCATCTACTCCAGTCCCGTCACCGTGCAGACCGGATCTCCCTCCAGGTACTCGATGGTCACCTGATCTCCTTCCGTCAGGGCCACCACCTTCAGGTACTCCTGCACCGGAACGTCGAAAATCAGGTCGCTGCCCTCCAGCACCAGATAGAAATGGGAATTCCCGTCGATAACACTCTGGGCGATCCGGGTGATCCTGCCGGATATTTTCTCCAGCTGTCCCGTATCTGTTCCGGAGGAAATTCCGTTGGAAGCCAGCAGCTGAACGTACGCCTCTTCACAGAGGGCAACCGTATCGCCCACCGCCACATTCTGATACTTCTGGATATTTACCATGGCATACTTCTTCACCAACCCCGCGTCATCCTTCAGAGCCATAAAGTAAGTGGGCTCCCCGGAGATATTCAGCAGAATCGGGAAAGTGGCCTGATAACCCAGGTTCTGTACCTGGCCCTCCGCCGATTCCATGGCGGAATACTCCTCCGCCCCGTTCACTTCATAATACCGGGTCTCCCTGGTCCGCTGATTCATCAGAACAAATCCCACATTGGACCGGTCCCCGCTGACGCTGGTGACGCCGGTATATACCCATACATCATCCTCCATGGCCATATAATTATACCCTTCGGTGGTTTTCAGACATCCTTTCTGTCCGAAAACACTGTTGATATAGCCGCCGCTTAACGTGCCGTGGTAATCGTACAGCCGGATCAGAAGGTCCGCCGGATTTGCCCGGTCCACCCATTCGGGGCAGTCCTCCAGGGCGTAATCCGTACATTCTCCCGTCTGAGCATTGCAGAGCACCACCCGTCCTATGGTCTGGCCGCCGAACAGACCGACTTCAAATTTTTTCACCGGACAGATCCAGTAAGGCGTTCCCTCGTCATTAATCTCAAAGCTCAGCTGATCGAAAATATAGGTAGGATAACGGAACCGGAGGTGACGGTAAATATTCCGGTTCAGGTACTCTGCCTCCGAATACCTGATCGGCTCATCCAGCTGCACCAGTTCCGTATTCTGAGTAGTCATATCAATCATGATATAAGCAGGAATACCTGATGACTGATTCGTCAGCCACTTGACAGGACTGGCGTATACAAGAGGTGTCACACGCACCGGCTTCCCCTGGTAATTGATCTGGGAATACAGATCGCTGACCTCAAACTGAGAAACCATATCCACCATGCTTCCCATCTTCCGGTTGCCCAGAAGCTCCGCGCTGTCTTTATCCAGCAAAGGAATCTGGCTGTAATCCACCGGCTGGATATCCTCTGTGAAACTGCGCTCCTCCACGGTCAGCAGCTTGCTGTATTTCCTTGCATTGACAATGGGGGAGGACAGGATGGAGCCCACCACATAAACCAGAACGACTGCGCCCACGGCCACAAGGCCTGCTTTCATAAATCTGCTCTCCCGGATCTCCGAAACGGTACGGAGCTGTCTTCTGGAAGCATATGCTGCCAAAATCAGAAGGCCCAGTACGATAAAAAATATCCAGAATCCGGAAGAATGAAGGTTGATAGCCGGAAGGGCCACATAATAATAAATTCCTGCCGCCAGCAGCACTGCCAGCACCAGCAGGAGCTTCCACTTTCCTTTTCTCATAAATGAATTCCTTTCTTTGTGTCTTTTTTATATTCTTGAATGACACTATAGGCCAACCGTCCGGTTTCGTCAAGGCAATTTTCTGTGATTTAAGACAAATGTTACACTCTATCCCGCCAGTTTTCCACCAAAAACGGATGCCCCCATAAAAAGGCATCCGTTTCTGCTCTTCATACTGCGGCCCGAAGGGCCTCTTCTTAATCTTCTCCCTTATCCACTTTGCTGGCTCTCTCCGCGATCTCTTTCTCCTGTACATCCGCGGGGGCCTGCTCATATCTGGCAAAGGTATAGGAAAAATCTCCCGCTCCGCCGGTCATTGAACGAAGGGCGGTGGAATATCCGTAAATCTCCAGCTGCGGCACATCCGCCTCCACAACGGTATAACCGTCACGGTCCGGATTCATACCCAGCACTCTGCCTCTGCGCTTGTTCAGGTCACCCATCACATCGCCGGTATATTTATCCGGCACATGAACCTTCAGGTTAACGATGGGCTCCAGAAGAACCGGAGAAGCTGCCAGGAATCCTTCCTTAAACGCCATCTTCGTAGCCGTCTTGAATGCCATCTCGGAAGAATCCACCGGGTGATAAGAGCCATCATACAGCACGGCCTTAACGCCCACCACCGGGTAAGCTGCCAGCGGACCGGAAGCCACCGACTCCTGCAGTCCCTTTTCAACTGCCGGGAAGTAATTCTTGGGAACCGCGCCGCCCACTACGATCTGCTCAAAAACATAAGGCGTTTCCAGATCTCCGGAAGGCTCGAAAGTCATCTTTACATGACCGTACTGGCCATGGCCGCCGGACTGTTTCTTATATTTCTTGTCAATGTCGGATTTCTTCCGGATGGTCTCACGGAAAGCCACTTTAGGTTTGGAAATCTCCACATTCACTTTATACTGCTCTTTCAGCTTGCTGACAATCACATCGATATGCTGGTCTCCCATACCGTAAATCAGAGTCTGATGATTTGCGGAATCGTTCACCACACGCATAGTCAGATCTTCCTGGCACATTTTCGCCAGTGCCTGGGAAATCTTGTCCACATCGCCCTTATTCACTGCCTTATACCGCTTGCAGGTATAGGGAACAGAAATATCCGGTTTCCCGTAAAGTACAGGTGTGGACTTCGTAGCCAGGCTGTCACCGGTCCGAAGTTCATTAATCTTTGCCACTGCGCCCAGATCTCCGGCATGCAGCTCGGGAACCTCCACCGGGCGCGCGCCTTCCAGCACGTAAAGCTTGTTCAGCTTCACCTCCGCATCCTGATCCACATCGTACAGCGTATCGCCGGATTTGATAACACCGGAGCAAACCTTCATCATGGAATATTTTCCCAGGAAGGGATCCACGATGGTTTTGAAAACGGTAGCGGATTTGCTCATAGTGAAATCGTAGTTGGCCTCGAAAATTTCGCTGGTATTTTTGATGATACCTGCTTTTTCTCTCTCAGCGGGGCTGGGGAAGTAACCGCAGATATCGTCCAGCAGGTTTCTCACGCCCTGCAGGTTCACCGGGGAGCCCATGCACACCGGAACCAGGCTGCCGTCGCCCACACACAGAGCCAGCGCGGCGGAAATTTCGGAAACGGAGAACTCATCGCCCTCGAAATAACGGTCCATAAACTCCTCGCTGGTCTCGGCAACTGCCTCCAGCAGAATCTCACGGTATTTTTCCAGATACTCTTTGGAATATTCCGGAACGGGGCACTCCACTTTCTCGTCCTTATTCATGTAGCGGCGGCCCTTGTTCTTTACAATATTGATATAGCCCACGAATTTTCCGTCCTCACGGATCGGCATGTGAAGGGGAGCGATCCGCTTTCCGTAGAGCTCTGTCAGATCCTCCACCACCTGACGGTAGCTGACATCGTCGATATCCATCTCCGTAACGAAAATCATGCGGGGAAGGCGGTATTTTTCACAGAGTTCCCAGGCCTTCTGGGTACCCACCTGCACACCGGATTTTCCCGATACCACGATCACTGCCGCGTCAGCTGCCGCGGCGGCCTCCTCAGCCTCACCCACGAAATCAAAGAAACCGGGAGTGTCCAGGATATTCACCTTCATTTTATCCCACTGAACGGGAACCATGGTTGTACTGATTGAGAATTTACGTTTGATTTCCTCTTTATCATAATCGCTGATGGTATTTCCATCTGCAACCTTGCCCAGCCGATTGGTAATACCGGAAAGATAGGCCATCGCTTCTGTCAGGGTAGTTTTTCCTGCTCCGCCATGACCAAGCAGCACCACATTCCTGATTCTGTCAGTTCTGAAAACGTCCATATGTAATACCTCCCAAAATTAGTATGGTTACATTTTACTAAAACTTCTTGAATATTTCAAGTAATTTATGGAATATTGACAATTATTTTCCCATATTCTTTCCTTTAATCCGTGGTTTATGTTATAATATTCATGAATATCAGATATTTTTAGTCATTTTATTGGTTTCTGGTTTATTTTCCGCTTTAAAGCGCTAAATCATTGACTTTTG
>DVON01000282.1 GCA_018713585.1 Candidatus Pullilachnospira stercoravium
GTGGTTAATACATTATTTACCCTGAAGGATGTGGAAAATTATTATTTGCAGTTCTATCTTAATATTGCTCATATGTTGCAGCCTCATAGTATCTATAATACCGGGGAGCTGATCGATCAGATCCGGACGTATATGCAAAAAAATTATCAGAAAAATATCACACAGGATTTTTTGGCTTCCCTCTTTTTCCTGAACAGGAGTTATCTGAGCCAGCTATTTCGAAGAAAAACAGGACAGAAATTTATTGATTATCTCAATGAGATCCGAATCGAAAAAGCGAAGGAGCAGCTGATCTCTACAGACAGAAAAATGTATCAGATTGCCAGATTTGTAGGGTATGATAACGTAAAATATTTTTTTCGCATTTTCAAGAAGAAAACAGGCATTTCTCCTGAGCAGTTCCGCGAACAGGAGAAAACAGAAAATTCAGGAAAAAAAATACTGGAAACGGTGGAATGAGACGGAAGGTTGCGTTATAATAGCTCACAGATCTGGGAAAATAGCAGGTATAGATTTAGTGGCCTGAGAGTAGAAGATATCGGCATATATGGCCGGAGAAAGGAACAGGGATTTCTATGGATGAAAAAGGAACGAAGAACACCCGCCCTCCCATGTCCGAGGAGGAACGGAGAAAAAGAATAGAGAGACTGAAAAGAGAGAGAAGGCGCAGAAGACGCAGGCAGGCCATGATGCTGCGGGCCGGACTTCTGGCAGCCGTGGTTCTCATTGTGGTGGGCGCCGTAGTCCTGGTGTCTTCCCAGGTGAGAAGTGCCCGGCAGAAAAAGGAGGAAGAACGGCTCAGGCAGGAACAGCTGATTCAGGCGGAGGAGGAGAAGAACCAGCAGCGGAAGGATTCTATTGCCCAGGCGGAGCAGATGGCACTGGGCTATGATTATGACGGCGCCATCGAGCTTCTGAAATCGCTGGAGAATTACGATAAGGATGCTGAGATCATCGCTAAGATCGCGGATCTGGAAGCGCAGAAATCCACGCTGGTTCCGGTAAATATGGATGAAGTGACCCATATTTTCTACCACTCGCTGGTGGTGGATCCGGAGCGGGGCTTCGCGGGAAATGACAGCACGGCGGCCGGTTTTAAGCAGTGGATGACCACGGTGAGCGAATTCAACAAGATCACCCAGGCCATGTATGACAACGGTTATGTGCTGGTGGATCTGCACGACCTGGTGGTGGAGACCACGGATGAAAACGGCGAAGTACATTTTACCACCAACCAGATTATGCTGCCGGAGGGCAAGAAGCCTTTCGTGCTTTCTCTGGACGACCTGTGTTATTACCACAGCTATGACGGAAGGGGCATCGCCACGAAGATGGTGCTGGATGAAAACGGAAAACCCACCTGCGAATATGTGCAGCCTGACGGAACCACCGTGACGGGGGCATATGATTGCGTGCCGCTGCTGGATCAGTTCCTGGAAGAACACCCGGACGCGGCCTATCATGGAGCAAAGGGAACTATTGCCCTCACAGGTTATGACGGAATTCTGGGTTACCGGACAGATATCGCCTATAAAACAGGAGAAAACCTGACGGCAGATCAGCAGGCATGGCTGGATGCCCATCCGGATTTTGACTGGGAGCAGGAGTGCGCGGAGGCAAAAAAAGTGGCGGACGCGCTGAAGGAAGACGGATGGAAATTTGCCAGCCATACCTGGGGTCACCTGAGAGTGGGAGCCAACACAAGTCTGGAGAATATCAAGGCAGATACGGAAAAATTCAAGGCATATGTAGATCCTCTGATTGGAGGAACGGATACCATTATTTTTGCCCACGGCGAGGATATCGCCGACTGGCATGATTATTCCATGGACAACGAGAAATTTGCCTATCTGAAGAGTCAGGGGTACAACTTCTTCTGCAATGTGGATTCCAGCCAGTATTTCCTGCAGATCAGGGACAATTATGTCCGGCAGGGAAGACGGAATCTGGACGGATACCGTCTGTGGAATGACGTACACGGAGAGAAAAACAGAACCAGCGATCTTTTTGACGCCACGCAGATTCTTGATCCGGCCCGTACGGACATGCCGGCACTGTAAATTCATCGGTTTTTTATGGCAGCCGGGCTATATAAGCCTGGCTGCCGGGAGTTTCAGAGGCCGGGAGTCTGTGCGCGCGGCAGCCGGAAAGATGCCAGCGCCGGCGTTATGACAGAACCGGATCAGGGAGGGGAAAGCGATGGACGAAAAGAAAGATACAAGGCAGGAAAGCGATGAGGAGAGAGCCCGCAGGCTGCGCCGCCAGCGAAGAATCCGCCAGGAGATGCGCCGGAGAAGGAGGCGGAGGGCGTTGATTCTCCGGGGCGTACTGGCCGTGGCGGGGATTCTGATCGTGGTACTTCTGATCTGGGGAATTTCCGCCCTGGCAGGGAAAATCGGCGGCGGGGAAAAGAAAACCGCGGACGGGGAGAAGACGGAACAGACCGGGCAGACGGAAACTGCGGAAGAGGAGGAGCTGGAAGAGGTGGCGGCGGAGAAAGTCCTCCACCTGTCTTTCGGATCGCTGATCGCCGATACGGAGGCTGCCTTCGGGCAGGAGGACCGTCAGGCGGCTGTGTCCATGGATCAGGGACACCTGACGGTGGATGAATTTAATCAGGTACTGCAGCAGCTTTACGATCAGGGTTACATTCTGGTGGGACTTCACGATCTGGCCGTCTGGGATGAGGAGAGCGGGCAGCTGCAGGCACAGACCCTCCGGCTTCCCAGCGGGAAGAAGCCGCTGCTCCTGTCGCAGGCTAATGTGAACTATGATCTGTCCCTGACGGGGCAGGGCTGTGCGTCCGCCATTGTCCTGGATGATTCCGGAAAGATTCAGGCACGCCTTGACAAGGCAGACGGAACCTCCCAGACCGGGGATTACGATGTGATTCCCTGTGTGGACACTTTTGTGGAAGCCCATCCGGATTTTTCCTATAACGGAGCCAGGGGCGTGCTTTCCTTCAGCGGTTACAACGGGGTTCTGGGTTACCGGACTGACGAAAGCCTGGGAAGTACAGAGAATAATAAATATGCTTCGAAGTATGGCGTTTTCGATACCGCCTCGGAGACGGAGGCGGCAAAGCCGGTGATCGAAGCACTGCGGGCGGAAGGCTGGGAGTTTGCCTCCGGCGGCTACGGAAATATCAGCTACGCGCAGGATCTGGAGACCATTCAGTCGGACATGGAGCTGTGGCAGACCCGGGTGAAACCTCTTTTGGGGGATGTGGACATCCTTATGTTTCCGGAGGGTACGGATATCGGGGACCGGAAGGAGTATGGGGAAGACAATGAAAAATATCAGTATCTGAAGGAGCAGGGATTCCGGTATTTCTGCTCCCGGGATCTGGGAGAGCCCTTTACGCAGATCACCGGTGAATATGCCAGAAGCGGATACTGGAATCTGGACGGCTACCGGATGTACCAGGATCTGTATCAGGATGCCGGAAGGTTTTCCGGAATTCTGGATTTTTCCCAGCTGTATGATCCTGAGCGGCCGTCGGTATCTGATGAAAGCGGAGCGGAAGAGGAAGCCGGGACGGAAGAAGGTACGGAAGCGTCTGAGGAAGAGACCCAGGCGGCCTGACCCGGCAGCTGTCTTCCGCCAAAAACAGGAATTTGGCCAAATGACTTCCTTTTTCGGAAAAAATATGATATAACGTTGAAGAGACTATAACCTGAACAGGAAGCAAACAGAAGGTAAGGCGGAGGAAATCCCGCAAAGGGGATCCTTTTATGGCCATAAAGTCAGAAAGCGAGGAGATTATGAAAAAAAAGCTGTTGATGACGATGATGATGCTGGGCATCTGCGCCGCTTGTGCCGGATGCAGTCAGGATACTTCCGATACGGACACGGATACTGCCCAGACGGAAGAGGTCAGCACCGAGGCGGAGACAGAGGAGAATACGGAGATGGAAGAGGAAGGAACCGGTGAGAGCGCGGAAGTGACCACAGCGGACCTGATGAAGGATATCGATGTGGAGAAGTGCGTAATCCTGGGACAGTATAAGGGTATCACTGTGGAAAAAACCATCCAAGCAGTAACCGATGAGGATGTGGAAAATGAGATCCAGTCGGCGCTGGCTTCCTATCCCGTGGAGCAGGAAGGCCGGGAGGCCCAGGAAGGCGACACGGTGAACATCGATTATGTGGGACGGATCGACGGAGAAGAGTTCGAGGGCGGCAGCGATACGGGCGCGGACCTGCTTCTGGGATCCGGTCAGTTTATCGAGGGATTTGAGGATGGGCTGATCGGCGCCACGGCAGGGGAAACCCGGGTGCTGGATCTGACCTTCCCCAGCGATTATACTGAGGAGTTGTCCGGAAAGGACGTGGAATTCACCGTGACGGTGAATGCCGTGAAGGTGCCGCTGGAGGAGCCCACCGACGAGTGGGTGGCCGCCAACATTGAAGGCTACAGCACCGTGGAGGAATACCGGGCGGGCATCCGTTCCCAGCAGGAAGAGAACAACCAGCAGACTGCCGATGATCAGGTGCAGTATACGGCGTGGATGCAGGTGGTGGACAATTCCACCATCAATGAATATCCCCAGACGCTGGTGGATATGGGCAAGGATCTCTACCGTCAGCAGGCAGAGCTGTACGCGCAGTTCTCCGGACAGGAGCTGGAGGAGTTTATCGAGTCTTCCGGCGTGACCATGGAAGAATATGAGGAAAACGCCGAGGAGTACGGTAAAGGTGTGGCAGCCCAGGCGCTGGTGGCCCAGGCCATCTGCGACGCGGAGGGCTATCAGATCGGCGATGAGACGTATCAGGCTTCTCTGGAGCAGATGATGTCGGACTACGGACTGACAGAGGACGAGCTGTATGAGAGTTATGGAAGAGATAATGTAGAGCAGACGATCCAGCTGCAGAGGGTGTATGATCTGATCATGGCCAACGCCACCGTCACGGAAACCCAGGCGGAAGCCGAGACGGCAGAGGAATAACACACAACGGCTCAGACCGGCCGCCGGCCGGGCGCAAAGTACATCTGAGCAATGAGAAAAGAAAGAACAAGGAAAGAAAAGGGAACGGTTTGGCCTTCAACTGTACGAGCCAGGCAGCGTTCCCTTTTTAGGTGAATGTAATGGAACGGAATATGACGGAGGGGAAGATTTCCCGGCAGATTGTAGTGTTTTCAATCCCTATTATCCTGGGGAATATTTTTCAGCAGCTGTATAACACCACCGACGCCATTATCGTGGGAAGGCTTATCGGAAAAGATGCGTTCGCGGCGGTAAGTGTGGCCAATCCCATCATGTCGGTGGTGCTGTTTTTTCTGGTGGGGCTGACCATGGGAGTGGGCGTGCTGCTGTCTCAGCAGTACGGCGCCGGCCAGAGGGACAAGTTCCGGGTACAGTTTTCCACGGGCCTGATCGGCGGGATTGTGTTTACCCTGGCGGTGGCCGCCGTCTGTATTCCCCTGTCCGGCCTGATGCTTCGGGCTGCCCAGACACCCGGGGAAATTCTGGAGTCTGCCCGGCAGTATCTGCAGATTGTATTCGGGGGCATGATTTTTTCTTTTCTCTACAATTATTACGCCTCCGCCCTGCGTTCCATAGGGGATTCCAGAACCGCCTTCCTCTATCTGGTGCTTTCCTCTGTGCTGAATATTGTCCTGGACATTGCGCTGATTACGGGAACAACGCTGGGAGTGGCGGCAGCCGCGCTGGCCACGGTGCTTTCTCAGGCGGTTTCCTTTGTGCTCTGTGTCTTCTATGTGAGAAAACGGGTTCCCATGCTGCGGCTGGGGAAAGGACAGTGGATTTTTGAAAAACGGATCCTGAAGGATACGGTGGTGTTCAGCTGGGCGGCGGCGCTGCAGCAGACGGTGCTGTATTTCGGAAGGCTGCTGATCCAGGGCACGGTAAATGTGCATGGAACGGATATGATTACCGGGTACAATGCGGCCATCCGCATTGAGTCCTTTATCATGGCGTTTATCGATGGAACCTCGGCGGCACTGGCCATCTTCGCCGGCCAGAATGTGGGAGCCGGCCAGTGGAAACGGCTGAAGCAGGGGCTGTACCGGACGTTTCTGATGAATGCCGTCTATGTGCTGATCACCGGCGTGGCAATGTTTGTATTCGCGGGAGGCATGATCTCCCTGTTTGTGGATGAGAGCAGTCCGGAAATCCTGCGGGTGGGCATCACCTATCTGCGGGTGATGGCCGGATGTTATCTGTTCTGCAGCCTGCTGTCCGCCATGCAGGGATTCTTCCGGGGAGTGGGCCTGGTGAAAATCACCATGATTGCCACCATGCTGCAGATGGGAGTCCGCTGCCTGCTGGCGCTGATTCTGGTACCCCGGCTGGAAATCTGGGGAGTCTGCATTTCCGTGATTGCGGGATGGCTGGCGGTCTGCATGTTCAATGGGACAAACTGCGTAAAATATTTCAGGCAGCTGGCCAAAAAGCAGGGGGAGTTTCAGACGGTAAAGCATTGAATTATCAGATGCAAACGAGTATAATGAACAGGAAAGCCCGCGGATGGACGGAAGATCCGCGGGAAAATTTGTACGGATGGAGGAGGAAGCCATGCGAGTGACAGACCACCCGATTCTGGGGGAGATGAAGGGCGTCAGGACGGTGACGTTTTACTATAACGGACAGCCAATGGAGGGAATCGAAGGGGAGCCGGTGGCCGCGGCCCTGATGAATGCGGGAATCCGGGTTTTCAGGACCACGGCAAAGCGCCGGGAGCCCAGGGGGATTTTCTGTGCCATCGGCAGATGCACCGACTGCATGATGGTGGTGGACGGAATTCCCAATACCAGAACCTGCGTGACATCCCTGCGGGAAGGGATGCGCGTCGAAAAGCAGGAAGGCCTTGAAAAAATCCGGAAAAACGGGTGAATATCGGGGATACCTTTATGGCCATTCGGCCGGAAAGAGAGGAAAGCATGGAGATATTGACAGCGGATGTGGCGGTGATCGGGGCCGGGAGCGCCGGTCTGTCGGCGGCTTATCAGGCGGCCCGGGCAGGCGCGGATGTGCTGGTTATCGATGAGAATAAGCGTCCGGGGGGACAGCTTTTCAAGCAGATCCACAAATTTTTCGGTTCCCGGGAGCACCATGCGGGAACCAGGGGATACAAAATCGGAGAGCAGCTGCTGGGGCAGGTGATGGAAAGCGGTGCCAGGGTGATGTTGGACAGTCTGGCTTACGGGCTGCTGCCGGATAAGAGTCTGGGCGTGATCAGCCAGGGGAAGAACTATTCGGTACACGCCAGAAAGATTGTGATCGCGGCGGGAGCAAAGGAAAACTATATGGCATTTCCGGGAAGTACGCTGCCGGGTGTCATGGGAGCGGGAGCGGCCCAGACCATGGTAAATATCAACCGGGTGCTTCCCGGGAAGCGGATACTCATGGTGGGCAGCGGAAATGTGGGCCTGATCGTTTCCTACCAGCTGATACAGGCGGGAGCGGAAGTGCTGGGAATTGTGGAGGGCGCGCCGAAAATCGGCGGCTACGGCGTCCATGCAGGGAAAATCCGCCGGGCAGGTGTCCCTATTTACCTGAGCCATACCATCAAACGGGTTTTCGGAAAGGATGAGGTAGAAGGGGTGGAAATCGCAGCCCTGGATGATTCCTGGAATATGATTCCCGGAACGGAGCAGACTTTTGATGCGGACACGGTCTGTCTTGCTGTGGGGCTGAACCCCATGACAGAGCTGGCCTGGATGGCCGGCTGCAAATTTGATTATATTCCTCAGTTCGGCGGCCATGTGCCGCTGCATGACGGCAACATGGAGACCACAGTGGAGGGAATCTATGTGGCCGGGGATATCACCGGCGTGGAGGAGGCTTCCACAGCCATGGAGGAGGGCAATCTGGCCGGCGTGGCTGCCGCGGAAGCCCTGGGATACCTGGACGGCCCCTGTGCCGCCGGGAAAAAGCAGGAGATCCGCAGAAGGATGGATATGCTCCGTTCCGGCGCTTTCGGCGAGGGAAGGCGCAGAAATAAGGAAAAACAGCTGGCGGATATGGAAGCGTACAGAAAGAATCAGGAAAAGGAGGCCGGCGAGGATGGAGAATAAGGGAATTGTCTATACGGGCGTGCCGTCGCCAGAGGAGCTGGCGGCCGCGCCGGGCGTACCCTCCGAGGAGAGAATGAGAAAAGGCAGGGTGGCATGTATTGAGTGCGTACAGGGGATTCCCTGCAATCCCTGCGAAGCGGCCTGCCGTTTCGGGGCAATCACGGTGGGCGAAGAGATTACCGGCCTTCCCAGGCTGGATGAAGAAAAATGCACCGGCTGCGGCGTCTGTGTGGCGGCCTGTCCGGGCCTGGCCATTACGGTAATCAACAAGGGATACGGTCCGTCGGAGACCAGCATTGACTTTCCGTTTGAGTACCTGCCGCTGCCGGCGGTGGGAGATCAGGTGGAAGCGGTGAACCGTTTCGGCCAGGTGGTCTGTGCCGGACGTATCCTGGCGGTGAGAAAGCCGGAGGCGTATGCGGGAACCGCGGTGGTCAGCATGGCGGTGCCCACAGAATTTGCGGATGAAGTGCGCAGCATGAAGCGGCTGCCGCGGTAGGAGGGGATAAGATGGATAACGATATTATTATCTGCCGCTGCCAGGAAGTCACCAAGCAGGAAATCCTGGATGCCATTGCAGATGGAGCGGTGACAGTGGACGGCGTAAAGAGAAGAACCAGAGCCGGGATGGGACTGTGTCAGGGGAAAACCTGTCAGCGGCTGGTGGCCAAGCTGATTGCGGAGCAGACCGGCAGGCCCATGGCGGAAATCCTTCCTCCCACCAGCAGAATGCCGGTCCGCCCGGTGAAAATCGGAATCATAGGAGGGGCCAGGGATGAGTAAGGACGCAGATGTGATCGTAATCGGCGGAGGCGTCATCGGAAGCTCCGTGACTTACCAGCTGGCAAAGCTGGGGAAAAAGGTGCTGCAGATCGAGAGAGAGGATCTGACCCGGGGCGCGGCCGGAGCCACTGACGGCGTGGTGGGATACCACACAAAAAAGCCGGGGCCTCAGATGGAACTGGCTATCCGCAGCATCGCCATGTTTGAGCATCTTTCAGAAGAACTGGGAATGGACATCGAGTACGGCCTCCACTGCGGCGGTATGCAGCCGGTGGAGGATCAGCTGCAGTGGGATATTCTCTCGGAAATCGTAAAGGAACAGAAAAAAAGCGGCGTGGATATCCGGATGATCGGGATCGAGGAGGCCAGGCGGCTGGAGCCCATGCTGGCGGAGGATCTGAAGGGCGCGCTCTATTCCCCCACGGGAGGCAAGGTAAATCCCATCCGGCTGACGCTGGCTTTCGCAAAAGCGGCAAAGCGTCTGGGAGCGGCGCTTCTTACGGAGACAGAGGTGACGGGGCTTCAGATGGAGGGATGCCGGGTAACCGGCGTGGTGACCACAAAGGGCAGCTTTACGGCGGACGCGGTGGTAAACGCCTGCGGCGCCTGGGCTGCAGCCATCGGGAAGATGGCGGGGTTGCAGATTCCCATTCTTCCCAGAAAAGGCCAGCTGATTGTTACGGAACCGGTGGGGCCGTTTATGGAGGTTACCCTCCAGTGCGCCCGTTACAATGTGATTAAATTCCGGCCGGAAGCGGTGGATGACCCGGCGGCTTTAAAGCTGGGAAATTCTCTCAGCATCGAGCAGACCAGGGACGGCGGGCTGATTATCGGAGGCACCAGAGAGTTTGCGGGCTATGACCGGGGAAATACGCTGGAGGCCATCGAGACCATCCTGCAGCGGGCGGTACGGTTTTTCCCGGCGCTGAAGGATCTGTGCTTTATCCGGACCTTTGCGGGCCTTCGCCCCTATACGCCGGACGGTCTGCCGCTGATCGGCCCGGTGGAGGGGCTGGAAGGATTCTATATGGCGGCCGGACATGAGGGAGACGGAATCGCCCTGTCGCCCATCACCGGCAAACTGCTGGCGGAACAGATTGTTTACGGGGAGCCTTCCTATTCTCTCCGGGATTTTGATCCCAACCGGTTTCCGTTGATGGAAGCGGTTTCGGATTTTTCCGCAGCCATGCAGTCATCAAAGAAAGGAGGGGCTGCCTGTGATTAAAGTGGTGATTCCCATTGCGGTGCTGCTGTTTATCATCCTGTGCAAGAAGCTTCCCAAAATCGGGGGCAATATCTATGTGGCTCTGATGGTGACAGGAGTACTTTCGCTGCTGATGGGCGGCGTATTTGCTCCGGCCCGCTGGATCGGCGCCTGGGTCGACGGACTGGACCGGATTTCCTGGGTGATCTGCCTGTCTATTTTCGGCAGTATTTACGCGGAGACACAGGTGCAGCTGGGAACCATGGACACGGTGATGGGGGCGCTGAAATCCCGGTTCTACAATTCGCCCCGGATTCTGGTGGTCTGCGTGGTGCTGTCCCTGGTGGTGGCGGGATCGCTGCTGGGCGACGCGGTGGCGGCCTCTACGGTTATCGGTGTGCTGACCATCGGCGTGCTCTCTTCCATCAACCTGTCGCCGGAGAAAATCTGCTGCATTATCGTTGCGGGCGCATCCATGGGTTCCATCATGCCCCCGATTTCGCAGGCTTTTGCCCTGTCTTCTTCTCTGGTGGGCTCGGATCCGGATTCCACCATCCGGTATGGATACATAACGGTGCCTCTGATCGTGCTGGTGGTGACCACTTACATGGTGCTGTTCTTCATCAAGGGCCATCCGGTGATCCGGGAATACGACGAAAACGGCAATGAGATCACCAGCCGGGAGGCGGCCATGCAGATTCTGAAAAAAAACTGGAAATCGCTGATTCCCCTGGGAATCCTGGTGGTGGTGATTCTGTTTCGGACCATTACCAACGAGAAGATCCATTTTGATCTGGTTCCCGATCTGCTGTCCCAGATCAATTTCATCACCATTGATGACACCAGTATTTCCTTTTATGAGTGGCTGAATAATCTGACAGTGTTCAAGGGACTGGCCAACGGAATCGTGCTTTCCATTATTCTGGTAACAGTGATTTCCTTCTGCTTTAAGAAGGTGCGGGTCAACGCCAGGGAAACCCTGAATAACGGTCTTGCCAAAGTGAAGACCACGGTGCTTCTCCAGGTGTGCGCGGCGTTTATGCTGGGATGTTTTTACGCGGGAGGTCAGGTGGACGCGGTACAGGAATTTGCCATGGGCCTGAATTCCAATGTACTGAAGATCGGCGGCGCGGCGGCCATGATGCTGATGGGCATGCTGACCGGCTCCCAGTCCACGGCTCAGAACGTGGTATTCACCTTTTTCGGCCCCGCTCTGGTGGCTGCCGGACGGAGTCTGGATTACACAGCTGTGGCCGGCGCGCATCTGGCGGCTGCAGGCATGGGAATGCCGCCGGTGGATCTGACCACTTTTGTGGTGGCGGGCATTGTGGGCGGTATTCTGGGAAAGAAAGTGGATCCGCTGAAATCCATGCTGTACATGCTGCCCATGTGTATCTGCATGGCGGCCGTAGGTTTTGTGTTTATGTATATCTGATCCTTCCGGCAGGCAGATTATTTGAAAATGCCGGGCGGGTCGGTTAAAGAGAGGTGTTGCATATGGCAGGAATTAAACAGGAGATAACTGAAATCGTAGGAAACACACCACTTCTGCGGATGAGACGGCTGGAGGAAAAGAAGCAGATGAAGGCGGCCATTCTGGCAAAGCTGGAGTATCTGAATCCTACGGGCAGCGTTAAAGACCGGGCGGCGTTGTACATGATCCGGGACGCGGAAGAGAAAGGCCTTTTGCGGGCAGGAGGCACGATTATTGAGCCAACCTCGGGAAATACAGGAATCGGACTGGCGGCCATCGCGGCGGCGAAGGGATACCAGGTGATCCTCACCATGCCGGAAACCATGTCCCAGGAGCGGAGAAATATGCTGAAAGCCTACGGGGCCCGGCTGGTTCTGACGGAAGGCTCTCTGGGGATGGCCGGAGCAGTGGCAAAGGCGGAGGAGCTTCATAGGGAAATTCCCGGAAGTATCATCGCCGGTCAGTTTGATAATCCGGCCAATGCCAGGGCGCACCGGGAGACCACCGGGCCGGAGATCTGGAGGGATACGGAAGGCCGCGTGGACATTCTGGTGGCTGGCGTGGGTACCGGGGGCACCCTTACCGGCACCGGGGAATATCTGAAGGAGAAAAATCCGGCCATTCAGGTGGTGGCGGTGGAGCCGCAGGCTTCGCCCCTTCTGTCCAGGGGACGGAGCGGAAGCCACGGAATTCAGGGAATAGGGGCGAACTTTATTCCGCAGGTGCTGAACCGGGATATTTATGACCAGGTGATTGCCGTGGGAGACAAGGATGCCATCAACTGGGCAAAGGCCATTGCCAAAAATGAAGGAATCCTGGTGGGAATTTCCTCCGGCGCGGCCATGTATGCCGCGGCCCGGCTGGCGGAAATGGAGGAAAACGCAGGGAAAAACATCGTGGTAATTCTGCCGGACAGCGGGGACCGCTATTATTCGACAGCATTGTTCCTGTAAAATGGAGTACAGCCGTATGAAACGGCGGAAAGGAAGAGAATTATGGAATTTGAAACATTGCAGAAAGATATGGTGGCGGCCATGAAGGCCAGGGACAAGGTGAGAAAGGATGGAATTTCCTCTCTGATTTCGGCGGTGAAGAAAGCGGCCATTGACCAGGGATGCCGGGATGATATCCGGCCTGAGCTGGTGGATCAGGTGATTTTAAAAGAATTGAAAACGGCCAAGGAGCAGGTGGATACCTGTCCGGATTCCAGAGCGGATCTGAAGGAGGAGTATCAGGCAAGATATGATATTATCAATGAGTACGCGCCAAGCCTTATGACGGCTCAGGAGGTGAAGGTATTTCTCGAGGAAAAATTCGCGGAGGTTTTGGCCACGAAGAACAAAGGGCAGATCATGAAAGCAGTGATGCCCCAGCTGAAAGGGAAAGCGGACGGCAAGGTAATTAACCAGGTGGTGGGAGAGCTGTGCAGCTGAGCCGGATCCCTTTATGGCCATCCGGCCATTTTTAAGGAAACCCTGAAGGATCCCTTTATGGCCATACGGCCATTTTTAAGGAAACCGTAAGGATTTATTAGTTTGTTGGAAATGTCTGACAGGGAAAAATTTGTTATACTCTCTTTGGGTTCCTCTTTGCCGGGACGGGACCCGGTAAGGCTGACTGATGTCTGGAGACAGGTGAGCCGGAATTATGGAAAGGGAGGGCCGCGGCTGTGGTCATTCCTGCCCAAAGGAGAGTGTAAGAAATGATAAAAAACATACTGGAGTATCTGGAGGCATCCGCCGGAAGATACCCTGACAAGACAGCATTTGCGGATCAGGAGCGTTCCTGTACGTTTGAGGAACTTCTGAAACGGGCACACAGGATCGGCAGCGGGCTGGCCGGGAGAATTCCTCCCCGCCGTCCGGTGCCTGTTCTGATGGAAAAAGGTGTGGATACCATCGCTGTCTTTATGGGAATCGTCTGCGCAGGATGCTTTTATACGCTTGTGGATATCCGGCAGCCGGAAACCAGGATCCGGCAGATCCTGGCTGCGTTGGAGACGGAGACGGTGATCTCCTCCAGAGCTTATGCCGTCCAGCTGGAGAAGATGGGATTTTCAGGACAGGTGCTGTGGCTGGAAGAATTGGATGCTGTGCCGGCCGATGAGGCACTTCTGAAGGAAATCCGCAGCGGGGCCAGAGATACGGATCCGTTATATGGGATTTTTACTTCCGGCTCCACCGGAGTTCCCAAGGGAGTGGTGGTGTGTCACCGGTCAGTGATTGATTTTATTGATCATTTTACAGAGCTGTTCGGGATTACCCGGCAGGATGTGATTGGAAATCAGGCGCCCTGGGATTTTGATGTGTCTGTAAAGGATATATATTCAGGACTGAAAACAGGGGCAGAGGTACAGATCATTCCCAAAAAGCTTTTTTCTTTTCCGGTGGAGCTTTTGGATTTCCTCTGTGAACATAGGGTGACCACGCTGATCTGGGCTGTTTCCGCGCTTTGTATTATCACCACGCTGCATGGATTTGATTACCGGATTCCTGACAGTGTAAAGCGGGTGTTGTTCTCTGGTGAGGTGATGCCGCAGAAACATCTGAGACAGTGGATGCAGGCATTACCCCGGGCTGAATTCGTGAATCTGTACGGTCCTACGGAGATTACCTGTAACTGTACCTATTACCGGGTGAAGAGAGCCCCCGAGAACGGGGCCCCTCTTCCTATCGGCAGGCCGTTCCCCAATGAAACAGTATTCCTGCTGGATGAGGAAGATCACGAGATAACCGTGCCTGGAAAGAAAGGCGAAATCTGCGTAGCCGGAACCGCGTTGGCACTGGGGTATTACAATAATCCCGAACAGACTCGAAAGGTATTCGTGCAGAATCCTCTGAACTCCCGGTATCCGGAAAAAATATACCGGACAGGGGATCTGGGATATTACGGGGAGGATAGAGAACTGTACTTTGCCTCCAGAAAAGATTTTCAGATCAAACATATGGGGCACCGGATCGAACTGGGAGAGATCGAAGCCGCTATGGGGAGGATCGCGGGAATCGGCCGTTGCTGCTGTATTTTTGACGGGGAGAAGAATCGGATGGAAGCTTTTTATGAGGGAGATCTGGAAAAACGTCAGATTAAAAAAATTCTTGGGATGCAGCTCCCGGCTTTTATGATCCCCAACGGCTTTCATCGTGTGGACTGCTTCCCGCTGACAAAAAACGGAAAAACGGACAGGGAAGAGCTTAAACGTATGGTAAAGGAGGGAATTCTATGAGGGAGGATGTGACAGCCCGGGCGTGTGAAAACTTCGCGACGCCTTTTTATCTTCTGGATCTGGAAGAATTTCGGGAACAGATCCGTAACCTGCAGGCTGTGCTGGGGGAACAGATCCGGCTGTGTTATGCTGTCAAGGCCAATCCTTTTCTGATCCGTACTGCTGCCGGAGAAGGTCTTAAGCTGGAAGTGTGTTCTCCCGGTGAACTGGCCATCTGTGAGCGATTGGGGATTTCCATGGAACAGGTTGTGCTGTCAGGGGTGTACAAGGAGGAAAGCGGGATTCTGGAGCTGATAAGAAAGAAGAATGGGAAAGGCGTCTATACGGTGGAATCCCGCGCTCAATTTGAGATGCTTGTCCGGGGAGCCCGGCAGATTTTTAAAACCGGGCAGGACGGGAAGCTGCGCCTGATGCTTCGGCTTACCAGCGGAAATCAGTTTGGACTGGACGAGGAGGAATTGTTCCGGATTATCCGCGAACATCAGCAAAACCCACTGCTGCATATCGAGGGAATCCAATACTATTCCGGCACACAGAAGAAACAGAAAGTGATGGAGGAAGAACTGGAGTATCTGGACGGATTCCTGGGAAGACTGGAAAAAGAGTATGGATACCGGCCCCGTATGCTGGAGTATGGCCCGGGACTTTCTGTTTCATATTTTCAGAAAGACCCCAGGATACAGCCGGGGGAACAGGGAAGGATCCTTAAAGAAGCGCTGGACCGGATGGAATATTCCGGAGAAATCACGCTGGAGCTGGGACGGTACCTGGCTGCTTCCTGCGGTTATTATATTACCAGGCTGGTGGACGAAAAAGTAAACCGGCAGACCGCGTACTGCATTGTGGACGGAGGAATTCACCACCTCAATTATTATGGACAGACCATGGCGATGAAACTGCCCTTTTACCGGCAGCTGGACGGGAAAACCTGCCAGGAGCGCAGGCAGGGACGGTTGAAGGAAGTAACCGTGTGCGGAGCCTTATGTACGGTCAGTGATGTGCTGGCGAAAAGGATGCCTTTATACACTCCCTGTACAGGTGATCTGCTGGTATTTGAAAATGCAGGAGCATATTCCATTACGGAAGGGATTTATCTGTTTCTGAGCAGGGCGCTTCCCGGGGTGGTATTCTGGTCTGAAAAAGAAGGGCTGAGGCTGGCGCGGGATATTGTTGAGACCAGCCTGCTGAACGGAGAGACGCATTAGAGTAGCCTGCAAATAAAAAGTCAAGCAGAAATTAATGAACTTTGAAAATTTTATACAGGTTGAAAAAAGAGTATCACAATAAGACCACCGCAATGCGCTGGTCTGAAGCAAAGTATGGTATCGAAATCAGCTTTCCCTGGTTCCCTCCAGAAAAGCAAGGTATTCCCGAACCCGTCCGTAATAAACACGGAGAAACTTATTGGCTCCGGCAGTCATATAGACATAATACGGCTTGCCTTCTGATCGTTTCTTGTCCATGAAGGCATAGACCGGATCATCTACCGGAGAACGTTTGATCAATCCGTCCATGATCTGAAACAGTGTTTTTCGCAGGCTTGGAGAGCCCTTCTTTGAGGTGCGTACACTTTTCTGGTTACGTTTGCCGGAATCGTTCTTACCAGGATCAACACCGGCGAAAGCAGTAAGCGCTTCTCTGTGAGTGAAACGGGTAACGTCTCCGATCTCAGCCATAAGCTGGGGGCCAAGTGATGGACCGACACCGTTCATTGCCATAACGACCGGGTATTCCGGGAGTGTGGCGGCAGTCTGATCCATTTTAAGGCGGAGAGCCTCCACGGTCTGTGAAGCAGTATTCAGCATCGTAACAGCCTGCCGTATCAGCGTTTTTGTGCTGTCATCTTTCGGAAATACGGCGATCAGGTCAGAAGAGCTCTGATAGATCTTTTCCGCCTTTGAGGCACTGAAGTTATAACCG
>DVON01000283.1 GCA_018713585.1 Candidatus Pullilachnospira stercoravium
TCCTGAGAATAGAAGGTTAGAAGCCCCATTGCCTGTTTGGCTGAGTCATAAGAATCCGATGCTTCCTGGGAAATATTTTCAAACTGATTGGAAATAATATCTGACATTCTTTCTTCCGTCACATGATAATACTGCAGATACGCAATAGCCGTAAGGGCAGCCAACGGAATCACTGTAAGCAGAGAAAATACAAGAAAAAATCTGGTTTTCAGCTTCATGGAATCACCTGCCATCTAACAAATGTATACCATAAGATTCGACAAAAGTATACCATTCCTGTGATAAAATGTAAAGTACAGGGAAAGGGAATGCATTCCGTGATCACACAACCTAGAATAAAAAGGAGAGTAGAAAGTATGAAGAAAAAAGTTCTTGCCATTTTACTGGCTTCCACTATGACTCTGGCGTTAGGCGCTTGTGGTTCCTCTGATGATGGCACTTCCTCCGGCGATTCCGGAGAAACTGCTTCTGAGGATACTTCCGGTGAAGATACTGCCGATGATTCCGCATCATCGGAAGAAGGCGGGTCTTTTGAAGGCGCTTCCATTGAAATCGATATCGAGGATTCCATTCAGGGAAATAAGGAAACACTGGATCAGTTTCTAAAAGAAATCGATGCCTTCTGCGAAGAAACCGGAGCGGAAATAGAAGTTGTACAGAACGGCGGTGATCAGGAAAATATCCTGAAAACCCGTATGGCTTCACAGGATATGCCAGATATGTTCGTAACTCATGGCTGGGCGGCCCTGCGGTATAACGACTTCTGTGAAGATCTCAGCGGCGAGGAGTGGATCAGCCGGGTAGATGAATCCGTCCTCTCCGTTATTACCGACGCCGATGGAAAAGTCTGCACCGCGCCGCTTACCCAGTGGGTTTACGGTATGGTTTTCAACAAGGACGTCATGGATGCCAACGGCATCGATCCTTACGCCTTCAAAACCTGGGACGATGTATTCGCCGCCTGCGAAACGCTGAAAGCCAACGGCATCACCCCCTGTGCGGTGGCCGGAAAGAACGGCGGCGGCCTTCCCGGTCTGATGGAAGCTGCCAACGTGTTCTACAGCGCGGACGGCGCCGCTTACCAGAATCAGGAAGCCCTGCTGGACGGAACCTTCGACTGGACACAGAACACCCAGTTCTGGGATACTTACGCGCAGATCTATGACAACGGCTGGTTCAACGAAGATATTTTCACCGCTGACTCCACCACAGTTCAGAAATACATGGGCACCGGCGAATATGGCTTCATGCTGTGGTGCGGCGTATCCGACATGGCAACCATCAAATCCTACACACCTGACGCCAACCTGGGTATCATCCCCATTCCGGCAGTGGAGGAAGGCGGAAACGCCGCTTACACTGTAGGCGAGGGAACCTGTATCGCCATCTCCAACACTTCCGAAAACATCGAGCTGTGCAAAGCGGTTCTTGATTATCTGCTGGATAAGGATAACCTGACCGAATACTGCAATGTCAACGGCGGTATGCCTGGACTTACAGACATTACCCCGGAAGAGAGCGAATCCCTTACGCTGTATCAGAATTCAGTGGAAAGCGCCGGCGACAATCTGGTATTCACCAACTTCTTCGACCGGGAATATCTTCCCAGCGGTATGTGGAACGTGATGCAGGAGTCCATGGCCACCCTGTTCAACGGCGATGTTGGAACCGCGAAAGACCGGGTGCCCGAAGTCGCGCAGTACTTCCAGGATAATTATGAAACACTGTACGAAACCAACGCAGGATGATTCTGCTGAGAAGAAGGGGCTGCCTGGGCGGCCCCTTTTTCAGCAGCAGACATCCTCATCCGAACGCTTACAGGAGAAACATTATGAGAAAAAGAAACCTACGCATGAATTTGTTATATGTACCGGCTCTGGCCGTCGTGCTGATTTTCGTCCTGGTTCCGCTGCTCCGTTCCATTCAGACTTCCTTCTACAACTGGAACGGCTATTCTCCGGACCGGCAGTTTATCGGCGCGAAAAATTATCTGAATCTTTTAACGGATGAAAACTTCCGGATCTCTTTCCTGAATACGATCCTCTACGGTTTCGGAAGCACCATCCTCCAGAATATTCTGGGACTGGCCTTTGCCATTTTTCTCAACACAAAATTTGCCGGACACAAGGCGGTGCGGACCATCGTTTATCTGCCGGTAATGATTTCCGGCCTGATCATGGGTTATATCATGTATTTCGTGGTACAGAATCACGGAGCCATCAACGAAATCCTCGGCTGGTTCGGCATCCAGGGCGTTGACTGGATGGCTTCCGGCGCCATCGGAAGAGTTTTCATCACCCTGATCAACTCCTGGCAGTTCTGCGGTATCTGTATGGTTATCTATATGGCCGGCCTGCAGAATATTTCCCGGATGTACTACGAAGCGGCTGCCATCGACGGCGCGAAACCCTTCCAGTCCTTCCGTTACATCACGCTTCCGCTTCTGATTCCCGCCATGTCCTCCGCCTTTGTGGTAAACCTGATCGGCGGACTGAAGCTGTACGATGTGGTGGTATCACTGTCAGGCGGCGGTCCCGGATATGAGACCTCTTCTCTGTCCTTCTATATCGACAACCGGTACTTCAAGGCAGAGCAGGCAGGATACGCTTCTGCGGTGGGCGTGGTGATGTTCCTGTTTATCCTGGTATGCTCCCTGCTTCTGAACGGATATTTCCGCAAAAAGGAGGTGGAAATGTAATGAAAGCAAAAGAACGCGAAACAAAAGAACTGCAGCACTATTATGCCGGGCAGAAAAAAGGGTACTGGTGGAAATACCTGCTGGCGGCCCTGATTGTTTTCGTATATCTGATTCCCCTGTACGTACTGGTACTGCAGTCTTTCAAGGGAATCTCCGACGCCTCCAGCGCCCTGGGGCTTCCGGAAGTGTTCCTGGTGGAAAACTACACGGATATCCTGAAAGACGGCTCCATTTTCCGGGCATTCAAAAATTCCGCCATTGTCACGGTCTTTACGGTAATCCTGGAAATCGTATTCGGCTGCATGGCGGCCTATCCCCTGTCCCGGAATGAATCAAAGCTCAATAACTTTGTCCGCAACATCTTCCTGGGCGTGATGATGATCCCCCCGCTGACCATCCTGGTGGGTGTTTACACCTTCCTGGTGGGCATCAAGGCTTCCAATACCTACTGGGGACTGATCCTGACGCTGGTAGCCTTCGGGCTGCCCATGGCGGTATATATGTTCACCAACTTTATCTCGTCCATTCCGAGAGCGCTGGATGAGGCCAGCATTATCGACGGGGCAAATATCCTTCAGACCTTTTTCTATATTATTCTGCCCCAGCTGAAACCCATTGTCGCCACGGTAACCATCCTGCATGGCGTTTCCGCCTGGAACGAATATGCGTATTCCATGTATATTCTCCAGAAACCGGAACTGCTCACCGTAACCCTGACCATCAAAAAGTTTTTCTCCTCCAGTTCGGGTAATAACTACGGCGGAGCGGCGGCGGCAGCCGTACTGGCAATCCTGCCCATCACCATTATCTACCTGTTCCTGCAGGATGCTTTCGTACAGGGCCAGGTGGACAGTGCGGTCAAATAAAAAACCAACAGAGAGAAGGTGCGCGTTATGGCATTGATACATGTGGATTTCTTTTCCGAGGTGCTGGGGATGAGTTCTCAGTTGGATGTGATTCTTCCTCAGAAAACCCACGGAGAGATCGGCATCGCAAGTGCCGCGAAAAAAGAAAAATATCCCGTGCTGTATCTTCTGCACGGGATGACAGACAATCAGAGTACCTGGCAGAGAAATACTTCCATCGAACGGTACGCGGCGGAAAAAGGGATCGCTGTGGTAATGCCCTGCTGTCATCTGGGATGGTATACGGACATGAAATACGGATTCCGGTATTTCACCTATATCTCTCAGGAAGTGCCGGACGTCTGCCGGAAGTTTTTTCCCTGTATTTCCGATCTGCGGGAAGACAATTTTGTCGCGGGAAATTCCATGGGAGGTTACGGCGCATTGAAACTGGCCCTTTCCCGTCCGGATCGTTTCTGCGCGGCCGCCAGCCTGTCCGGAGGCGTTGACGCCTCCAGCTGTGCCTCCAGAAATCAGGATTCCTTTTATCCCTCACTCTGGGAAGACATCTTTGGTCCCCAGGAAACGATCGCGGGCAGCCAAAACGATCTTCATGCCCTGGCAGAATCTCTGAAACCGGAGGAACGGCCCCGGCTGTATATGTGGTGCGGAACAGAGGATTTTCTTTATGACCAGAATCAGACATTCCGGGATTTTCTGAAAGGGCTTTCCTATGATCTCACCTACAGAGAAAGCTTCGGCGATCACAGCTGGAAATACTGGGACATTCAGATTCAGGAAATTCTGGACTGGATGCTCCCGGATGGAAAGGAGGCGCACTGAAATGGCGTTTATGCAGGTTCAGTTTTTCAGCGAAACCTTACATATGGCGGCGGCCGCCGACGTGATCATTCCCCAGGCAGTCACCCATGAAATCGGCATGTCTTCCAGGGAAACCGCGGACGGAAAGCATCCGGTACTGTGGCTTCTTCATGGAGCCACCGACGATCACACTACCTGGCAGCGCCGGACTTCCATCGAACGGTATGCCGCCAGCCGGGGACTGGCGGTGGTGATGCCCGCCGCCCATCTGAGTTCTTACACCAATCTGGCCCATGGCGGCGCTTTTTACGACTATATCTCAGAGGAGCTTCCGGAAATCATGCGGAGTTTCTTTCCTCTGTCAGATCAGAGGGAGCACAATTTTATCGCAGGCAATTCCATGGGCGGCTACGGCGCCCTGAAAATCGGCGTCAATCATCCGGATCGCTACGCGGCCATCGGCTGCTTCTCCTCTGCCGCCAACCGGGGAAAGCCTCTGGCAAATTCCGGCGGTCTGTTTGACGAGGAAACCTGGAACATGCGGAATTTCATCCAGTATGGCGGAAAAGACTTCACCGGCACACAGGAAGATACCTTCTATATGGCGGAAAAAAACAAAACGCTTCCCGTTTTGCCCCGCATCTTCCATTCCTGCGGAAAAGATGATTTTCTCATTGACCGCGCCAGGGAAACCAGGGACTTCTTCCAGAGTATGAAAGGAAATCCATATCACTATGTATACGAAGAACACGAAGGAATTCACGGATGGGATTACTGGGACGCGCATATTGAGGATTTCCTGGATTTTCTTCATCTGGACATTATGGAAGGGGAATTCACAAATTAGGTTCAGGAAACCCGGTTCATGGGGACGGGATGCAAAGCGGGATTTGCCGAAAAATCTGATTGCCTTTTCCTTCCTGCGGTGATACAATAAACAGGTATGAATAAAACACGGGAGGGAAACCATGCAAGTCTGGCAGTTACTGTTGATTATTGTAGTTGTTGTGGCCGCTGTTCTGGCAGTATTGTATTTTCTCGGCAAACGGGCGGAGAAAAAACAGAACGAACAGCAGGAGCAGATCGAAGCAGCAAAGCAGACCGTCTCCATGCTGATTATTGACAAGAAGCGTCTGCCCATTAATAAGTCCGGACTTCCTCAGATGGTCATCGATCAGACTCCCAGACTGATGCGCCGGACCAAGCTTCCCATCGTAAAGGCGAAGATCGGTCCCAGGATCATGGTTCTGGTTGCAGACGAAAGAGTATATGATCTGATTCCTCTGAAAAAAGAAGTCAAGGCCACTGTGAGCGGTATCTATATCACCGAGGTACGCGGTGTGCGCGGTGCTCTGGAAGCGCCTCCGAAAAAGCAGAAGTTTTTTGCCCGGATGCGGAGCCGGCTCCTTTCTTACGCGGACTCTAAAAACGCTTCCAAAAAAGAAGCAACTTCCAAAAACACAGGAAAATCAAAAGGAAAAAAATAGCACGAAAACGGACGCTGCGGGACCGGTTCCCGGCAGCGTCCGTTTTTTTCATGGTAATGGCAAGTTCGTACAGCGCGCTTCCCATTGCTTATAACCATGGAAAATCCGCGCGGCACACTTTCCATACTCTCATGTCTCAGTCTCTGATAATCCTGAAATTTTTATCATCCCTGGGCACCGCCCGGATATCCATCACGCAGTCAGTCACCGGACTCCCGTTCATCCCCAGCGCGTACTCCGCATGGATTTCAAAGGAAGAGGCGGATTCTCCCAGAAGAATCCGGGTGGCCGCCACCTCCATTTCCAGCCGTCCAAAAGGCGTCTTATAGATGGCCAGATTCTTTTTGTCCTTCTCAAAAATCATCTGTACATTCACCACGCCCTTCTTCCGCACTTCCATCAGGCCGGGGCGGACCTTGATCATGTTGTGGGCCGGTTCCGTGAATCCCTCCATCATCTCATCGTACAGCAGATAGTGGGTATTATTTCTGAAATAGTATTCTCCTGTGGTAATCAGTTCCAGCGGTTCCTCCCCCGTTTCGCCTTCCGGCGTATGGAGTCCCCGGATATGTATCAGTACTTCCTTTGTCATCGTTTCAGTACTCCTCTATATTGATCTGTTCCGTCATATTCACATCGAAGGGCAGAATGGAATTGGCAAAATGCTTAAACTTTTCCGCCGCGTCGGATACAAAAAAGCGGTAGGGAAATTCGCTTCTGGCGGTTCCCGGATTCATCATCCCTCCGGCTTCCAGAAGCCTCTTCAATGCCAGCGAGGTCTCGTAGGCGGGATTCACCAGAGTCACCCGCTCTCCCATAATCTCCCCGATCAGGCTCCGCAGAAGCGGATAGTGGGTGCAGCCCAGAATCAGGGTATCGATGTCCTGGTCCTGAAGATCCTTCAGATACCGCCGCGCCACAGTCTCCGTGACGGAATCATGCAGCCATCCCTCTTCCACCAGCGGCACAAACAGGGGGCAGGGCCGCCCCACCACCGTGATTTCCGGATCCATCTGCCGGATCAGCTCCCGGTACAGATGGCTGTTGATGGTGGCCTCTGTGGCAATCACGCCCACCCGTTTTTTCTTTGTGGTCTCGATGGCCACCCGGGCTCCCGGCTTCACCACGCCGATAATGGGGATATCGCTCTCCTTCTCCAGAGTACTCAGCGCCAGGGCGCTGGCGGTGTTGCAGGCCACCACGATGGCCTTCACCTGCTGCTCCCGCAGAAACCGGACGATCTGACGGGAATAACGTATCACCGTATCCCGGGATTTGCTTCCATAAGGCACCCGGGCGGTATCTCCGAAATAAATAATCTTTTCCATGGGAAGATTCCGCATGATTTCCCGGGCCACCGTAAGCCCGCCCACACCGGAATCAAAAACGCCGATCGGCGCGTTGGGATCTATCTTCGTCATCTTATCTTCTCCAGCCTTTCAGCAATCTCACACAATACCGGGCACTTCGCTGCCCGGTATTTTCCCGCACGCCAGTATTGGCGTACTGCGATCTTTATAATAATACCGTGTCCGGCCGGAGAATTCAACCCCAACCTTCCACAATGCCGCGGCCGCCGTAATAGTTCAGCCTTCCGGCTTCACTGTCACGAAAGCATGTACACAGGCTGCGTTTCCCGCAGCCGGCGCCCTTCCCAACCGGTCTCCACGCCAAACTGCCGCAAAGGCCGCCGGTTTCTCAGAAATCTTCCAGGGAAAACGGGAACCAGCGAAAACGGATCCTGGTCCTGGCGGGATGGCGGATGAAATCATACGCTTCCTCCGTCAGCACCCCCTCAAAGGCCTTCCCGTCCTCCTCCGCCAGGCGCACCGCGCCGGTAAAGCAGAGGCCTGGATAGAGGATACACCACCAGTTATGGCCGCCTCCCTCACCGATTTCCACCCGCAGCGCCTCATACTCGCCTTCCGGAAGCGTATATTCCTCGTAGGTACGTTCCGGAAACCATTCCCGGGAAAGTTCTGCCCGCACCGTCCGGTCAGAGCCTTCCTCCTCCAGCACCTGCCGGGCAGCCGCCTCCACCTGCTCCAGATGCTCCTCCGTCAGCCGGCGGGATTCCCCGGCCGATTCCGCTCCCGAAAGCAGCGGTTCCAGGGTTTCCAGAACCCCGTCCCGTACCCGGATTTTCTGCTCCTGATCCCCCTGGCTGTCGCTGTTGGCTATCACATGCAGGCGGAGCACCTGCCCGGAAATCTCCCGCTGCAGGGCCTGCTCCCGGCCGGAAGGACCCGCTCCCGCCATAAACGCCCCGAAAAGGCCTGCCAGAAGCGGAACCGTCCACCTGGCTTGCCGGATTCTTCTTCTCATGGCAAATTCCTCCTTCCTGTGGAGGATTGCCTTTTTTCCCTCTCCTTATACCGGATCGCCACTGGATTCCATCACTACGGTCAGGCTGTCTCCCTCCGGAGATACCAGAGGAAATTCCTCAATGCGCTGCCGGTTGTGCAGGGTGCTGTAGACCTTCCGCAGAATCAAAGGCTGGCTGCTGCCGATACGGTTCTCGTAAATGCCTGCCAGATATTCTCCCAGTGACTGAATACTGCCCCCGTTCATGGCCATCACTTCCTCCAGGCTGCCGCTGCGGTACACATAGGCGGCATTTCCCAGGGTACTGGTTTTCTCCATGGAATCCAGGATCCGCGCCAGCTGTCCGGGCTGCTCATACAGATTCTGTCCGAAAATCACCGCCTGAATATGTCCCATATCCAGATATAGTTCCTGGCTCTTCTCATACTCCGCCAGAATCTCTTCCAGTGTTTTCCCCGTATACATCAGATAACCCTTTCCATTGCCTCCCTGGCTGTCCTCCTCCCCGCTCTTTCCCTGGCCGGTCATCTGGGGAAGCGCGGCCATCCCGAAATATACCTGATACGTTCCATCTTTTTCGTCGATTCCCAGCACCAGCGGGTATGCCCGTTTTTCCGGCTCCACAATCCGGCAGCCGGAAATCAGCAGCAGGGCCGCGCCAAGGACTGCCAGAACCGTCCCTTTTCTTCTTTTACTCAATCCTGCGCCTCCTTAAAAATCCCGAGCAGACCCCCACCGCCGCCAAAATCGGCAGAAAAACAAAGGTCACCAGCGGGCCGTATTCGGTGCCGATCTCCCAGCCGCCGAAGGCTGCCGTCCCCAGCACAAAGGACAGCAGGGCAGCCGGCAGCCGGCTGGCCGGAAGACGCACTTTCTGAAAGATATATTTGCTGTAGAAAAAAATACTCCCCAGGGCAAACATTAAAGAGAGTACCGCCGCCGTCAGGAAAATCAGATCCATTCTTCTCAGGAAACCTCCCGGAAGCCGGGCACCCGCCATCAGATCCAGCATGGGAAACGGCTGCCCCGCCTGGCCCAGCGGGCCGAACACCGCCAGCTCCAGCAGGAGGAATACCGCCGTCCACAGGCCCATCCGCCCCACCGTCCGGAACACCGACCTTCTGTGGCCGCCTCCGTCCGCCGTCTGGGCCAGGGAAAAGGGCAGCAGGGCAACCCCCGCGAACATGGCCACATAAGCCAGCGTACCCTCCGCGATATGCCCCGCGCTCTCCCAGATTTCCAGCTGACGGATACGGTTCTCTTCCATCATCAGCGCCGGATCCGCCTGAAAAGCCGCCAGAAGAAGCAGCAGACCCAGAATTCCTGCCGTCACCGGCCAGGCAGCCTGCGCGAACCTTCCCCTGGACTGGATATCTTTGCTGCCTGCCATCACGGTCACAACCAGTATGGCCGCCAGCACCCAGCGGGGAACCCCCGGTATCAGATACTCGGACATCAGCCTGGTAATTCCGGAAATCAGCCATCCGCCCGTGAGAATCAGATAAGCCTGGCAGATCAGCGCCACCACTCTGGCCGGCCATTTTCCCCAGTATTTTTCCGGACACTTATACACATGCACCTGCCGGAGAAGGAAAAATATCCACACAAAAAGAATCCCTGTCCCCAGAAGGACGGAAAACACCCCGTCCCTGCCCCAGAGACTTCCGGGAAGGAACAGCGCCGCGGCCCCCAGGTAGGCCAGGGAAAACTGTCGTTCCATCTGCATCCAGGAAATCCTGTCATTATCGGAAAACATTGCCGTCCCTCCTTTCCCTGTCACCGTCCGAAGGACTGCCCGGGGATCCCGAAGGCGTCTCCTCCTGCCCGGCCTGCTGTCCGCAGCGGGCTCTCAGGCGGACCCTGTTCCCTCTCCTGGCAAAAATAGGTCTCAGCCGCAGCGTTCTCATGGGCCCCCTCCACAGGGAATCATTTTCCGTCTGGTAACCATCCACCCCTTTCCCCACAAAGGGGATCAGGTAGGGGATCCGGAAGCTGACCAGTCCTGCCAGATGGCCCAGGAACAGATACACCCCCACGGCAATCCCGAACATTCCCAGAAGGCCTCCCAGAAGGATAAATCCGTACTTCAGCAGCCGGACGGCGGAGGACAGTTCCTCATTGGGGATGGCAAAGGAGCTGAGGGCGCTGAGGGCCACCACCACCACGGCCATGGGACTCACCAGGTTGGCGCCCACCGCGGCATCCCCGATGATCAGACCGCCCACAATGCCGATGGTGCCGCTCAGCGGCCCGGGCATCCGCACGCTGGCCTCCCGGATCAGCTCAAAGGCCAGTTCCATCAGAAGAACCTCCAAAAGGCTGGGGAAAGGTACACCCCGCCGGGCCTCCGCGAAGGACAGCAGCAGATTGGTGGGAAGAATCTGGGTGTGAAATCCGATGACCGCCAGGTAAATCCCGGAAAACATCAGGGCCATGCACATGGCCAGATACCGCAGCATCCGCTGGAAGGAAGCGATCTCAAACCGGTTATACCTATCCTCGCTGACCCCCAGAAAGCTGTTGAGCGTGGTGGGCAGCAGCAGCGCCACCGGGGAGTTGTCGCTGAGAATCACAACGCGCCCGTTCAGCAGCTCCATGGCCGCCAGATCCGGCCGCTCCGTGGTCTGAAACTGGGGGAACGGCGACAGCCACTCTTCTTCCGCCAGCTGTTCCAGAATTCCGCTGTCCAGAACGCCGTCCACCTCATAACGGCGGATCCGGTCGCAGGCCAGCTCCACCAGATCCGGATAGGCTATCCCTTCCATATAGAGAACGTTCACCAGCGTATCTGATCTGGCTCCCAGAAACATTTCCTTCACCTTCAGGTCCGTGCTGCGGATCCGTTTCCGGATCAGGGCAGTGTTCACCTTCACCGGCTCCGAGAAGCCCTCGTTGGATCCCCGCAGCACCTTTTCCGACTGGGCCAGGCCCAGCGTTTTTCCCGGATACCCCTTGCTTCCGATTTTCAGTATTTTATTGTACCCGTCGATGAGAAGGATCATATTCCCCGCCAGCAGGGCCCGCAGCCCGTCCTCCAGGGTTTCCAGCTGTCCCACATCGGAAATTCCCATGCCGTTTTCGTCCAGATAAGGGATCAGCTCCTGTCCCGGAACTTCTTTCATCCGGGTCAGAAGCCTCCCCAGCATGGATTCCTCCAGCATCATGTTGGACACCGTAACCTCCAGGTAGACAGCCAGGCAGGCGGTGGACGGATCTCCCAGCCGCATGGGCCGAAACAGGATGTCCGCGCAACCTGCGCACTGCTCCTTCAGCCAACATTCGTTTTCCCTGATTTTCAGATAAACCTCTGTCATTTCATCCTCCTTGTCCGGCTGACATGACAGTTCAGCCCTCTGGCTGTCCGCATATGCCGGACGGTTTCCGCAAGAAAGAATCCTACTTTATTTTCTGTTAAAAAAAGAGTACCGCCGTGCAGTACTCTTTTTACATTCCTGACAATAGAACCTGTGCCTTGCACATCTTCTATTGTATACCGATTCTTTTGTTTTATTCGCCGGCAGGCTTGTCCTCTTTGTTTTCCTCCTGGCCTTCCTGCCCCAGTGCCAGACTCCGCAGGATAGCGTCCTGCTGGTTGCGGATATGCACGCCGATATGCTTCCGGGCATTCTGTACATCCCTGTTTTTCAGAGAAGCCCAGATGGCATAATGCTCTTTCACCAGTGTCTTGCGGCTTTCCACATCCTTCAGGTATTCGATCCGGTAACGGTACATCTGTTCCCGGATATTGTTGATAATCTGTACCAGGCGCCGGTTATGGGTAGCGTTGTAAATGATCTCGTGGAACTTCACATCCGCCTCCGCCAGCGCGGTCAGGTCGTCCTGATTCATGGCCTGCTCAAACAGCTGCACGGAATCCTCCAGAGCCTTCAGCTCCTCCTCCGTGATCCGCTGGCAGGCAAACTGCACCGCCAGCTCCTCAAGGCCCAGGCGCACCTCCAGCACATCGTTGAGATCCTGTTCCGTGATCTGCGCCACCTGCGCGCCCTTTCTGGGAACCATTTTCACCAGACCCTCCAGCTCCAGCATCCGGATCGCCTCCCGCACCGGCGTCCTGCTGACGCCCAACCTGCGGGAAAGGGCAATCTCCATCAGCCGCTCTCCCGGCTTCAGTTCGCCCCGGAGTATCGCCTGCCGCAGGGTGTTGAACACCACATCCCGAAGCGGCAGATACTCGTTGATATTCACATGAAAATCACTGGTCATCTTCTGTCCCTCCGTTGTGAAACGCTTCTGTAAGAAATACCTGGCGGGCCAGACGGCTGTCCCGCAGCTTCTGCTGTGCTCTCTCCGCCGTTTTCCTGTCGTCAAAAATGCCAAATACCGTGGGGCCGCTGCCGCTCATCAGAGCGTTCAGCGCCCCTTCCGCTTTCATCAAATCCTTGATTTTTTCAATGACCGGGTAGCGGGGTATCGTCACGCTTTCCAGTACATTCCCCATTTTCCCGGTTACGCCCCCAAGATCCTGGTTTTCCAGCGCTTCTATGATTCCGTCGATATCCGGATGTTCCGTGCGCGCGTCCAGCTTCAGATTCGTGTACACATACTTTGTGGAAACGCTGATGCCCGGCTTCCCGATGAGAATATAGCAGGACGGCAGCGCAGGCAGCCGGGTCAGCTTCTCCCCGATGCCCTCCGCCAGCGCGGTTCCCCTCATCACGCAGTAGGGAACGTCCGCTCCCAGCCTGAGCCCCCGCTCCATCAGCTCTTTTCTGGAAAGTCCCAGATCAAAGAGACGGTTGACGCCCACAAGAGCGGCGGCGGCATCCGAGCTGCCGCCGGCCATGCCCGCCGCCACCGGAATAAATTTGTTCAGACGGATATCCACGCCTTCCTGGATGGAAAACTCCTCCATCAGAAGGCTGGCAGCCCGGTAGACAAGATTGCCGGAGTCCGTGGGAACGTAAGGCAGGTTCACCGACAGGCGGATCCCCGGCGTGCTGCTCTTTTCTATCTCCAGCTGGTCAAACATCCGGATCGTCTGCATAATCATGCGAACCTGATGATAGCCATCCTCGCGCCTTCCGATCACGTCCAGTCCCAGATTGATTTTTGCAAATGCCTTCAGTTTCATTGTTTATCTCCTGTACTCATCCGTTACGTATTTTGTACTTTGTATACAATACTATTATAACGCCCTTTCTCAGAAAAGCAACGGCTTTTTCACAATCAGCAGAGGCTGCTCCTGGGCAGGCTCCCCTTCGCCCAGCTCATTCAGCTGGCGGATGGAATCCGTTGTGGTATAAAATTTCTTCGCGATATCCCACAGCGTGTCTCCGGGTTTTACCACATAGCACACGATGCCCGGCATCTGCTCCATTTTCTCCAGATCCAGCTCTTCCTCCCGGATTTCCCCGATCAGCTCCTCCTCCCAGCGCCTCAGCACCAGGGCATTTACATTCATGACCGCCTTCACTTCGATCTCGCTGTCATCCAGCATGGTAGTGGACAGCTGTTCCAGATCCGCCTGCAGATAATAAACACAGTCCGGGCCGATTCCCGCGGCTTCCACCACATGGGTGAAAGGTATAGCCGTCTCCATGGAGTAGAAGGGCATATCGTCGTCCCCGATGCTGTAGAGAATCCGCACCTGGATGATTCCCTCCACCTGAATCCCGTTTTCCACCATTTTGATATCGTCGATTTTCACGTTTCCGTCGCTGTGGCACACCTGGAGGATTTTCCCCTGGGAATCCTGCACGGGAATCCGGTCCCCCACCCGACACTTGGAATAATTTTTCACCAGAAGCTGCTCCAGCATCTGCCCCCGGCGCTGGGGAACACATTCCTTCTCCGGCGTATAGACGTCCATGAGAACGGTGCAGGTCTCCTCCTGATAAATCTTCATATCCATTTCCAGCACCACATCCGCCTGCAAAATCCGTTCCTCCCCGTCGGCATCCGGTTTGATTTCCAGGCCGGCCTGAAGCATGGTGGTTTCAATATGGGGAATCATATCCATGGTACAGCCGCCGCACTCCACCTCCCCGGCAAAGGGAATGGACTGTTCCAGCCACTGAAGCGGATTGTCCGCGTCGTCCCCCGCATACAGGACGAACACAAACAATTCTCCCTTCACCGTCACCTTTCCTTCCTCCGCCCGCAGATCCATGCCCCGGATTTCCATATCATTCCAGAGCACCTGATGGATGTTGGGCTTGCTGGAAGGCAGAAGGATTTCCTTTTTCTGCCGCATGGTGTCCTTTTTATGTACGCCCAGGGTCAGAATCCGGATGGTTTTCTTTTTCACCGACAGCTCCGGCTGCTCCCGCACATCCACCGGCAGTTCCACCCGCATCAGCTCATCCGCCGATGCCTGAAATTCCACCACCGCCTTCACATTCAGCTTCCTGGAATTGATAATGTGCAGGGTGAGATCCTCAATCTCCCATTTCAGGCACACTTTGTCGCCGCTTTGCAGTCCTTCCAGGTGCAGCGTTTCACTGAGCGGCAGCTTTCCCTCCAGGCTGCACACCTTCCGCCCGGGAGTGTCCGCCACATAGAGAAGGCGAAACACCAGCGCTCCGGAAATCAGCGCCGTTCCCTCGCCGATCTGAACCTCATCCACCTGGATTTCCCCTTTTTTCTGGATCATCCGGCTGATATCCGGCCTGTTGTCCGGCACGTTCATATCCTCGTCGAAGGTCAGCTGATTCACTGCTCTGCTTTTCGCGCAGAGCATATTGAGACTTTTCTTTACCAGTTCCAAATCCATGTCCTCCTATCTTTTTCAAAATACCGGCCGGACGGTCATAAAGCCGTTCCCCGGGGAGCCCGATTACCGGCCGCATGGCCATGAAGGTTCAGTCAAATATCACGGTTTTGTCCGCGGCGTCCACCTTTACCACCAGATACGGATTGGAAACCGCCTCCCGGGCCGTTTCCACGGAATCCGGCCCCACCAGTTCCGTCCGGATATGGATCTCGTCTTCGATCTCCTTGACATACTCCACCCGGATACTGTAACCCCCTGTACTCTGGATTCCGTATCCCTTCAGGATATACAGCTCCCCTTCGCACAGATAGCTCATCTGAAATTCCTGCTGTTTTTTTGCCTCGATCAGCTTACTGATCTCTGGTGGAAAATCCTCCTCCTTCATCACCGTGTAATCCAGCGCTTTCCCTTCCTTGCTCTTTTTCTGTATCAGTCCGCATCCCACGATACCCATGGCAAGAAGCGCGATGGCCAGAACAAACGTGATCCGTCTTATCATTCTGTCCCTTTTTCGCGGCAGCTTCTGCCCTCCTGGCCAGACTGCCGCTTCCTTTCCTTTCATCGCTATTATTTTATGTGGATTTTTCTCAAAGATTCCTGTATAATAGATAACAAGTCACTATACCGAATGGTAAGATGGAGGAAATCATGATTCGTTTTATTGCTATATGTGTTGTTGTCGTAGGATATCTGATTCTTTCCATTCCCCTTCTGCTGGCAGAGTGGATTGTGGGAAAAATAAATCCCCGGGCCAAGGATATCAGTTCCCTGAGGATTATTCAGGCCGTGTTCCGGCTGATCCTGAAAATGGCCGGCGTCACCGTCACCGTCATCGGTCAGGAAAATGTTCCGAAGGATACGCCGGTGCTCTATATCGGAAACCACCGGAGTTATTTCGATATTCTGCTCACCTACGTCCGCTGCCCGGATCTCACCGGCTATGTGGCAAAGGCGGAGATGGAAAAGATCCCGCTGCTGTCCAACTGGATGCGGTATCTGCACTGCCTGTTTCTGGACAGGAAGGATATCAAGAAAGGGCTGAAAACCATTCTCACCGGAGTGGAAAAGATGAAATCGGGAATTTCCATCTGCATCTTCCCGGAAGGCACCAGAAACCGCAACGAAAGCGAGCTGGATCTTCTTCCTTTCCACGAAGGCAGCTTCAAGCTGGCCACCAGATCCGGCTGCCCCATTGTTCCCATTGCCCTGAACAACACGGCATCCATTTTCGAAAAGCAGTCTCCCCTGGTCCGGAAGGCTCACGTGGTCATCGAATACTGCCGGCCGGTTTATCCGGATCAGCTGGATAAAGAGGATAAAAAACGCCTGGGACAGTACTGCCAGAACATTATCCGGGAAACCCTTGAGAAAAATCAGAAGCTGGTATAAAAAAAGTCCTGAGGAATCCGGTTTATTAACCGTTGGATCCCTCAGGATTTTTTTCATGGACGCGGTGACAGTTGAACGCCAGGCTGCAACCGGGCGCAGCGTCTACTGCAGCGCCTCCACCACATTTTCAAACTTCATATAATGGGAGGCCTTCACCAGAATGGTATCCCCCGCTTTCACCAGAGCGGGCAGCTGCTCAAGAAGCGCCTCCAGCGATTCCAGGTGCACCACCTGCTCCATCCCCGCCTGGCGGGCAGCCCTGGCCATATGGGCGCAGTGGGGACCCACACAGATCAGAAGATCCAGGCCGCAGGAAGCGGCAAATTCTCCCACCTGCGCGTGCAGGGCATCCTCCTCGCTTCCCAGCTCTCCCATATCCCCCAGCACCGCCACTTTTCTCCCCAGCGCATCCTTCAGGATCTGCAGGGAAGCCTTCATGGACATGGGATTGGCATTGTAGCAATCGTCCACAATCGTATAGTTTTCCGTCTCAATAATATGAAATCTTCCGTTCACCGGCTGCAGGCTCTCGATTCCCCGGCGGATCTGATCCAGATCCAGGCCGCAGGAAAGCCCCACTGCGGTACCCGCCAGGGCATTGTACACCATATGCTGCCCGGGGATGGGAATCATCACCTCAAAATCCCCCTCAGGCGTACAGATGGTACAGGCCGTCCCCTTCAGGCCCCGGCTGATTATATCACAGGCGTGGATGGGATGTTTTTCTTCCAGCCCGAAGAATACCGGCGCTTTTCCCCTCACCTGTTCCACGGCGGACAGCTTGTCGTCATCTCCATTTAAAATCACCGTTCCCTGTCCCTTCAGATGATCGAAAATCTCCGTCTTTGCCCGGAAAACGCCGTCCCGGTCTCCCAGATTCTCCAGATGACAGTAACCGATATTGGTGATGACGCAGATATCCGGCCGGGCAATGGACGCCAGCCGGTGCATCTCGCCGAAATCACTGATTCCCATCTCCAGCACCGCGATCTCATCTTCCTCCCTCAGGCGGAACACGGTCAGCGGCAGCCCCAGCTCATTGTTGAAATTCCCCTGGGTTTTCAGCACCCGGTATTTCTGTGCCAGCACGGAGGCGATGGCCTCTTTGGTGCTGGTTTTTCCCACGCTTCCGGTGATTCCCACCACAGGAACCGCCAGCTGCTCCAGATAGAAGGCAGCGATATCTTTCACCGCCTGAAGAGAGGACCGCACCCGGATCACCGGGTAGGAAGTCTCCCCCGGATCCCGCTCGGAAAGGGTGGCCAGCGCCCCCTTCTCCATCACCTGCCCGATAAAATCATGGCCGTCCGCCCGGTTTCCCACAATAGGCACAAACAGGCAGCCCGGCTGCACCTTCCTGCTGTCGGTGGTGATATCCGTCACACACTGCTGCCGCAGCTGCTCCGGTCCGAAATAGGTACCGCCGCACGCGGCGGCAATGTTATCCAGCGTCAGATTCTTCATGACAAACTCCCCTCCTGAGACTCCTGCTGATATTTTTTCAGAGAAATCCGGATCAGCTCCTCGCACAGATCCGCGAAGCTCATGCCCAGCACCGCCGCTTCCTGGGGAAGAAGGCTGGTGGGCGTCATGCCGGGAAGCGTGTTGGCCTCCAGACAGTAAATCTTGCCGTCTCCGTTCATCATAAAGTCCAGACGGGCATATCCGCGGATTCCCAGGATCTCGCAGCCTCTGCAGGCATACTCCTGCATCCGGCGGGTCTGCTCCCCGGAAATCTGAGCCGGGCAGGTCTCCACCGCCGCCCCCGCGGAATACTTATTCTTGTAATCGTAAAATCCCTCCACCGGAGCGATCTCAATAACCGGATACGCCTTCTGATCCACCACGCCCACGGAAAATTCTCTTCCGTCCACGTACTCCTCCACCACGGCCTGCTCTTCGTAGGAGAAAGCTCCTTCCAGCGCTTCCCGGTACTCCTCCGGCGTCCGCACAATATAGACGCCCACGCTGGAACCGCCGCAGCAGGTTTTCACCACCACGGGAAGCTCCATGCCCCGGGCTGCCAGATCCGGATCCTCGCCCCGCTTCAGCTCAAAGCCCCGGGGGGTAGGAACGCCGCCCGTCTCAAACAGCCGTTTGGTGATCCCCTTGTCCATGGCCATGGCGCTGCTCAAACAGTCCGTCCCCGTATAGCGGATGCCGAAAAGGTCGAAAACAGCCTGCACTCTTCCGTCCTCCCCGTTGGCTCCGTGAAGGGCCATGAACACCACGTCCGCCGCCTGGCACAGCGGAAGCACCTGGGGGCCGAAAAATTCTTTTCTGGCCTTTTTCTCCTCCTCCAGCCGGCCGTTCCTCTCACGGATCCTCTCTGCCTGCCGCTGTACATCATACGTTTCCGCAAAGGCGGTCTCCGGGTCTAAGCCCTCCTCTCCGAAAAATACATCGATCAAAATCGCCTGATGGCCTCTCGAACGCAGCGCCCGGCATACCTCCGTTCCCGTAACGATGGATACGTCCCGCTCCGTACTGGTTCCCCCTGCCAATACTACTATTTTCATTCTGATTTCCTCACTCTCACAAAAGAGAACGGGGCTGCCGCATGAATCCGACGATTCCTGATAAAATGCGGCATCCCCTCTCCGTTTTATTCATAATTATGTTTAGTATACAATAACCGGCGTACCGATTTCAACTGCCTCGAAGATTTTTCTGGCATTTTCCGTGGGTGTGTTGACACAACCGTGGGAACCGTTGGTCTTGTAGATCTCACCGCCGTACTCCGACCGCCAGGTATCCGCGTCGTGAATTCCCACATTGCCGTTGAAGGGCATCCAGTAGGTAACCGGCTGGGTATAGCCTTCACCGGTGAGCACCGCCCCTTGCTTCTTGGCGTCAATGGCCCAGACGCTTCCCGCCGGGGTGGCACAGCCTTCCTTGTTGGGATTTCCCGTCACCACCGGGGTGTCCACAATCAGCTGTCCGTCCTTATAGCACCACATCCGCTGCTCTTCAATACTGATCTCCACGTAAGTGCCGCCGATATCGTTGGTATCCCGGCTCTTTCCCTCATAGAGATACACCGGCTCGATGGTGCCCGTCTTTCCTTCCTTGATATACTGCACCAGCTCGTCGGCGGTGGCCTGTTTTTTCATAACCCAGCCGTAATCGCCGCCCCGCTGAAGGGTGATCTTCTCTCCGTGGGAGGTGGTGAACTCATGAGCCAGACCGAAGGTATCGTACTTGTAGGCGAGATCCTTCACATACTCCATCACCTTATCCTCATCCACCGTATACTGTCCGTCCTCCCCTTTTACAATCCAGTCCTTGATCAGGGAAGCGTTCACCGTCTCCGTCCGGTCTCCGAAATCGTAGGTGAGATCCGTGCGCATAAACTGATTCAGCTGATCTCTCTCCGCCACCAGCCCGGCATCATCCTGATAAACCGACGGCTTCAGATAACAGCCCTCTTCATCCAGATTGATCTCTGTCTTTCCGGCGTCCACCGCCGCGATCACCGCCGCCTTCACCTTTTCCCGGTCCAGCGTATTTCCCACCACCTCGGGGGTGATCACATACTGGCTTCCGTCAAACTCCAGCTTCGCGTCCTCGGGCGCCACGATATTCGCCTCCTGGAAACAGCTCATGGCATCCAGAAGCTCATCGATCCGGTCCTGCTCATAGGTGGTGTTGGCCGCCAGCTCGTAGGTCTTTCCGCCAGCGAAATAGGAGGCGATCCATCTCCACTGGTTCTGCTGCTCCAAAAGCTCATCCACCTTATTGTCATCCACGTACTGAAGATTCAGCTGCTCCGCCGTGATGGTCTCCGTGGCCCCGTCGATCAACACCAGCTGAAGCCGGTACTGGCCGATGCCGTTCTGAATCTCCTCCTTCACCTCATCGGCCGTCATATTTTCACAGTCGATTCCGTTGATGGTGGTACCCTTCAGGAAATGGTTGGAAAAATAAAAGGATATTCCCAGATAGCCGATGGCCATGATCAGCACGTATCCGATCAGAATACCCAGAACAATTTTCTTTGCTTTTTTCTTCTTTCTTTTTGCTGCCATTGCAACCCCTTATACGTCAAAACAAGATTTCTAAATTAGTTCCACATCGATAGTATTGTAACACCGAACAGCAGGGCGGTAAAGCGATTTAGAAAAAAGTAAGAAAGATTTCATACTTCGGAAACACCCTCCGACCCAACCCTTTCTTTTTTGCTCTTTTACGTCAAAAAAGGCTGCCGCAATCCCCAAAAGAATCCGGCAGCCTGCGGCCTGTCAGGCCTTCAGCAGCTTATCAACGCTTACCAATTTAACACTGAGCACAAAAATCTCCGCAGCCACAGCAAGTTCTTCCACCGTAGGGAAGGAAGGGGCAATACGAATATTGCTGTCTTTGGGATCCTTACCGTAGGGATAGGTGGCTCCGGCTCCTGTCATCACCAGGCCGGCCTCCTTTGCCTTTGCCACGATGGCTTTGGCACAGCCTTCCATGGCATCAAAGGAAATGAAATATCCTCCCTTGGGGTGAGTCCAGCTTCCGATCTCCAGACCGCCCAGTTCGCGCTCCAGCACCTCCTGCACCTTTTCAAACTTGGGACGCAGGATGTCAGCATGCTTACGCATATGGTTATACATGCCCTGCATATCCTTGAAAAACCGTACATGGCGCAGCTGGTTCAATTTGTCATGGCCGATGGTCTGGAAGCTCATATGACGTTTTGCTTCCTCCAGGTTCGCCTCAGAAGCCGCCAGCGCCGCAATACCGGAGCCGGGGAAGGATACCTTGGAGGTAGAAATGAACTTGAATACCATGTCGGGATTTCCCGCTTTAATGCACTCGTTGAGCAGCTCCAGAATCACATCTCTGTCATCATCATACAGATGATGAATAGAGTATGCGTTATCCCAGAAAATGCGGAAATCCTTTGCCGCAGGTTTCAGCCGCGCGAATCTGCGTACAGTCTCATCGGAATAGGAAATTCCCGTAGGATTGGAATACTTGGGCACACACCAGATTCCCTTGATGGACGCGTCCTGAGAAACCAGTTTCTCCACCATATCCATGTCGGGACCGGTGGGCAGCAGCGGCACATTCACCATCTCGATCCCGAAATATTCCGTGATGGCGAAATGACGGTCGTAGCCGGGAACCGGACAGAGAAATTTTACCTTATCCAGCTTGCCCCAGGGTGTATTTCCCATGATTCCGTGGGTCATAGCCCGGGATACCGTATCAAACATAACGCTCAGGCTGGAGTTCCCGTAAATCAGAATGTTCCGCTCCGGAACCTCTGACATATCTGCCAGCAGCTTTCTGGCCTCGGAAATTCCTTCCATCACTCCGTAGTTTCTGCAGTCCACTCCGTCAGAGCTGACCAGATCCGAATCACTGGTAAGTACATCCATCATGCCGTTGCTCAGATCCAGCTGGGCTTTTGATGGTTTTCCACGGGACATATCCAGCTTCAGGCCCTTCTTTTTTATTTCCTTAAACTGTTTTTCCAGGTCGTTTTTGAGAGCCTTCAGCTCTTCCTTGCTCAACTGTGTGTAGGGCTTCATGGGAACCTCCTCCTGATATTGCGGCACCCGGTCTCCCCGGATACACTGCCGCAGGTTTTCTTCTTATCTTATATTACAACGTCAGACACTATTTTAGGCACACTTTGACCTTTTGTCAAGAAAATCCTTCATTTTCAGCATTATCACACGAGAGTTTCCCGGGTTTTGCATATGATTATGCAATTTGTTCCATTCATCCTTGCATTTGTCCTCAGTTTCCTTCAGCTGTCTCCCTGCCGGCGCCTTCCGGTGTCAAAAGTGTCTGTCTTCACGCCCGCCGAAACGAATTCTATGTCTTTTCTTTGCCGCTGTCTTATGCTATACTGAACGATAGTATCTGCGGCATTTTGGGAAATATTCCAGAAAACCGCTTCTCTGGTACAAACAGAAACAGTTTTTTTGAGGAAATTAAAGATTTACAGGAGGACCGCGCATCATGTGGATTGCTGACGGCTGGAAAGATTATGAGGTCATTGATACCTCCAAAGGGGAAAAGCTGGAACGATGGGGAAAATATCTCCTGGTACGTCCGGATCCCCAGGTGATTTGGGATACTCCCCGGGAGCATCCCGGCTGGAACAAAAAGAATGCCCATTATCACAGAAGCAAAAAGGGCGGAGGCGAATGGGAATTTTTCCATCTCCCTGAACAGTGGACTATTCATTATCAGGATCTCACCTTTCATCTGAAGCCCTTCAGTTTCAAGCACACCGGCCTGTTTCCCGAACAGGCTGCAAACTGGGATTGGTTTAGCGCAAAAATCCGGCAGGCCGGCCGTCCCATCAAGGTTCTGAACCTGTTTGCCTACACCGGAGGCGCCACCTGTGCGGCAGCCGCAGCCGGCGCCTCAGTCACCCATGTGGACGCCTCCAAAGGCATGGTCACCTGGGCCAAGGAGAATGCCGTATCTTCCGGGTTAAAGGATGCTCCTATCCGCTGGATCGTAGATGACTGTGTCAAATTTGTGGAGAGGGAGATCCGCCGGGGCAATCATTACGATGCCATCATCATGGACCCTCCCTCCTACGGAAGAGGTCCCAAGGGAGAAATCTGGAAAATCGAAGAATCGATTCATCCCTTCATCCGGCTCTGTGCCCGCCTTCTCAGTGATGATCCTCTATTTTTCCTGGTAAATTCCTATACCACAGGGCTGGCGCCGGCAGTGCTCACTTA
>DVON01000284.1 GCA_018713585.1 Candidatus Pullilachnospira stercoravium
CACCGCCAATACCACCGATGGCAGCAGATTTGCCACCCTTACCTTTTTCTCCCACAGCAGGTTTAAGCCCACACAGAAAATCAGGATGGAACCCACCAGGGAAAGATTGGCCAGCGCCGCCTCTGTCATCACCGGACGAAGGAAGCGGGCAAGAAAGGTCAGAAGCCCTTCAAACACCGCCACCGGTATGGCGGAAAAAATACATCCGATTCCCAGTGAGCAGGTCATCACCAGAACAATAATCAGATCCAGAATCGCCTTGGTGGCCAGAACGGAAAAGTCTCCGTAAATCCCGTCCTGGATGGAACCCACAATGGCCATGGCGCCAATGCAGACGGTCAGCGAGGAGGTGACAAAAGCATCCACAAATTTTTTGTCTCTGGCGTTGCCGGTTTTCACCTTCAGCCAGCTGCCAAATCGCTCAAAAAGGCCTTCAATATTGATCCATTCCCCAATCAATGCTCCCAGGGCCAGCGACAGCACCACCAGCATGGACTGCCCGGAGGTAAGTGCTCCGTCCTGAAGCTGCAGCATCCCCTCCATGGCGCCGGCGATCCCGATAAACAGTACGCTTACACCGCAGGCTGCGGTCAGTGCCTCCTGAATTCTGGAATTGAAACGGCTGCCAAAAAGATATCCTGCCGCACCGCCCGCGAGAATTCCCGCCGTGTTGATAATTGTTCCCAATCCCGTCATATGTTCTTTCCTGCCTTGTCTTTTTTTGCATTTTCTATCATAACACAACGGACGGGGGATGGCCAGTGAGATCCTGTTTCAAAAGCAGGATGATATGAGAAACCAGAAACCATACGGTCTCATAGTGCATAAAATCCAGCATATTTCTGTCACACAGAAACTGCAGCTGGGCGGGAAATTCCTCGTCGGAATTCCAGAAGCGGAAAATCACGCACAGATTCTCCCAGACAGGAATCTTATACGCCACGTCCCCTGTCTTTTCCCGGCTTCCGCCCAGCCTTTCACAGGCTGCCGCCAGCTCCTCATCCCGGTGATCCAGCCCTTTTGCCTCCTGCTCCAGAATTCCTTTTCCCGCGAACATGGTTCCGGAAGCAACGGAGGCCAGATTCTGCAACATCACATACTGTCCGGAGACTCGTCCGCCCTCCTTAGAACAGCACAGCAGATCGTAAATGGTCATGGCGTCATTGTACTGTGCTTCCCGCCACCTGCCCGCCGTCCGGTCAAACCACTGGATCCCGCCGTTTCTCCGGTTTACCCGGTAGCCGAAGGAGAGGAAGGTCAGATACAGATACTCCTCATCCGCCCGAAGCGACAGCTTCCGGATAATTCCTTCCTGGTCATAGGTAAGAAATCTCTCCGCCATGCGCTCTTTCATGATTTCGTAATTGGATTTGATCTTTTCCATTTCACAGCTCCTCACACAGGGCCTGCACCTGGCCGCACAGTTCTTTCAGCATGGAGATCCCCCGCAGGGGTTCTCCGCCCAGCACCTCAAACATCCGATTTACCTGTTCCGAATAAGTCTCCGGCCTCTTGGGGAAGGTATCTATGCGGAAAACCGCTTTCTTTTCATTGAGCAGCCACTGCCTGTTCAGGGCAAACAGCGCCTGGTTCATGGCAGATACTGCCCGGAATACCAGTCCCGCCAGATAACAGCGGTCGCCCCTGGACAGATACTTTTCGGCCAGTTCGCAGGAAAATCCGGCTTCAAATACGAAGAAACGGATCAGCGCTTCCCTCAGCGCCTCCGGATATTGCCGTGCGTACTGTTTTTGTTCCTCAAACTCTGAATCCCGGGAATACAGAATCCGGCAGCAGGCCAGCTCGCCCCGGTAGGTCACATTGAGAAAGGCGTGAGGATGTCCCGTCTGATAATGGGCCGAAAATTCTCCTCTGTCCGTTTCCCTGACAGCCTCCATCACCCGGTCCCAGTCCCTGAGAATCAGATCCACGGAACATCCGCCGATTTTCAGCCAACCGCCGCAGTTGACCCAGGGACCCCATCCCCCTTCCTGACAGACCAGATTCTCCCGGTGTCCGTCATCCAGTTCCTTTGCCAGACGATTCAGCATCCCGTAGTCCAGTTTCTCTTTTTCATAATAAATGCCGATATCAATATCCGAGTCCGCCTCATCGGTATTCGTGGCCCGGGAACCGCCCAGGACGATTCCTTTAATAAACGGACAGGCCGCCAGTGTGCGGACGATTCTGTCGCAGATTTCTTCTGTTTTCATTTATTTTCCCCTCCATCTCGCCAACAAATTTTCCCGTATCCTGCGGTACATGTGCATCCGAAGCCGTCACAACCGGAACCTGGTGGCTGAGCATTGCTGACAGCATCGCTTTATTCATTCCCAGCTCCATATCTCCGTAATTGATAAACAGTCCGCTGCTTTCTTCCACATACATGCCGCTTTCCTTCAGTGCCCTGGCGATGGTGTCGTATTGCGCGCCGTAATCCCCGGGAGGATACGCCCCGAAACACTGTAGGGAGTTAGGATGGGCAAGACCGGAGAAAAGATGACTATTCGCCAGGGCTTCCAGAAGCGCATAATACCTTTTATACAGCGCTCTCAAATCAAAGTTCTCCGGTTTCCACGGCTGCTTTTTGTGGCTGAAAGCCCATCCGTCTATAAAGTGAACGGAGCCCACCAGAAAATCGAAGGGATAACTGTCCCTGATGATTTCGATTTCTCTTTCGTGTTCCGGCGAATAACACACCTCCAGCCCAAACCGTATCCGCACAGGGAAAGCTTCGCGTCTGCACTGGTCGATAAAATCTGTATACTCACTCAGCGGGCGGGCATTGGCGAGTTTTCCCGCATACCAGCCACGCTGATACGCATTAAAATCCGCCATCTCCCGGTACAGACTTTGACATTCTCTGAAAATATGGGTATGTTCCAGAAACCAGATTTCATCAATTCCCCGTGACAGAGCATATGAAACAAACTGATCGATCCATTCCCGGCAGTAACTGCCTTTTTCCAGATGTACATGTGCGTCAACCATTCTCAATTTCCTCCAGGCAGCGCCTGATCTGCTCCACAATCTGCTCCAAATTTATTCCGGAAAAATCCGTTGTGTCAATCCGCAGAACTGGACCGTTGGTCGCGAAGCGATCCATCCCCCTGCTTTCTATGCCGGAAACAAAATCCTTATAAGACAGGGGCGGCACTTTTCTGCCAGGCGTCTCCTCCGGATAATGATCGTTGACCACATGGCCCCGATGCCTGAGGGGACTGGAATTTCTCCCGAGAAACCGCCGGTAAATGGTGTCATAATCTCCGGACAGAACCACGGTAATAGCCGTGTAATCATATTTTTCAAGAAGCGTCAGCAATCCTTCCCTGGAAACATTCTCAAAATTATTTTCCAGGAGAAATGCTCCGCCGCATTTCATAAGCTGCCCGGCCATGTAATACATGATATTCATGGCGGCGGTTCCCAGCTTTACCTTTTCTTCTCTCGACCGGAAGCCCACCGTGTCATACAGATGTTCTTTGACGGTATCCTTGGAAATGACCGGCAGGCAAAGTTTTCTTCCCAGGTACTCTGCCATGGTGCTTTTCCCGGATGCCGGTATCCCTGTCACCAATATGCAATATCCTCCCACCAAAAACCTCCTTACTCCTTTGCAACTGTATAGTCCATTCCCAGTTCCCTTATCTGCGCCAGAAAATCTTCCGAAACCTGATCATCGGTAATCAGCAGATCGTAGTCGGTAATTTCGCATACGGAATGAATGGAATTTTTTCCGATCTTGTCAGATGGATATACGCCGATATTTTTCGTACTGGAAGCCATCACCGCTTTTCCGAAAGCCGCCCCCGAGCTATCGTGAACAGATGCCCCGAAGTCGGCCGACAGTGCTGTATGAGAAAGGAACGCTTTGTCAATCCGGATATTCTTCACCATCTGAATAGTATAATAGTCGTGGCAATGCCCCCGGTGAGACATCTCCCCGCCCAGCAGGATCACGGAAATATTCTCCTTTTTTCTGAGAACATCCGCTGTCGTCACCGAATTGGTCAGCACGGTCATCTCCTGCTGCGGCAAGTTCCGCGCCATATAGTATCCCACTGAAGATGTGGTAAGGTAAATCACATCCCCTGGCCGGATATAAGTTACCGCCTGCTTTGCCACTGCCAGATAATTCTCCTTTACCTCCGTAAGATCTGCCGGATTGTAAGTTTTTTCCGGAAGGACACCCTTTGGCGAGGCCGCTATAGCCCCGCCATGGGTTCTCTGAAGCAGACCCCTGCTTTCCAGCAGCCGCAGATCCCGTCTGGCGCAGTCTGCGGACACATGGTAAAGCGACTGAATTTCCGATACCAGAATCCGGCCGGATTCGTTGATTCTTTTTACGATATCCTGTTGTCTTTCCTCCATGAACATGTTGCGTTCTCCTTGCTCACCATTTTTCTTGTTTATTCATTTTTATACTTGTTTATATTTTATTATACATGTTTTTATGGAAATAACAAGAGGTTTTACCCGAGAAAGGCTTTTTTCAGATCAGAAGTTAATTGAAAACCGCATCAGACACGACAGCCGATGCGGTTTCATTTTCTCTGTTTTATAAAATCACAATATTTTTCAATCTTGCTCACCATAAAATCTTTTTTCA
>DVON01000285.1 GCA_018713585.1 Candidatus Pullilachnospira stercoravium
ACCGGCTGGCTCCCGCGTCAAAAAACCGCTGATAGCTTTCCCGCTCTTTCTCCCCCAGGGACAGGGTGATGGCACAGTCGGGAAATTTCCTGTGAACCGCAGCCACCAGCGTCTCCACCACCTGGTCCGTCATGGCCGGATCCTCACCGCCCTGAAAGACGAAGGTGCGGAAACCCAGACGATATCCTTCCCGGCAGCATTCCAGGATTTCCTCCTGATCCATCCGGTAGCGAACGGCATGTCCGTTGCTTTTCCGGATTCCGCAGTAATAGCAGTCGTTCCGGCAGACATTGGACACCTCCACCAGCCCCCGGATGTAAACCTTTTTCCCGTAGACCGCTTCCCGCACCCGCCTGGCCCGGGCAAACAGCTCCTCCCGTTCACCGGCGGCCTCTTCCCGGGACAGCGTCCTGACCAGTTCCTCATATTCCTCCGTTGCCAGCCGCCGTTCCCGTCCCAGCCGGTCCAGCAGCTTCTCAAAACGGCTCACCCCTGCTCCGCCTTTGTGTGTTTTTCCGCCTTAGAATACACCGTTTTGCTGGTGACGCCGGGAAGCATCCCCAGTTTTCCGGACAGGGTACTGATCACATTCTGGGGAGCATCCAGAATCACACTGATCACGGAAATCTTCTTTTCCCGGTAGGGAACCCCCATCCGGCCCACAATATAATCCCCCGCCTCGTGGAGCAGCTCATTCAGCGCCCCCGCTGACTCCCTGTTCTCCACAATAATAGCAATCACTGCCAACCTCGTTTCCATGTTTCCTCTCTTTCCGGCCGCATGGCCATGAAGGTATCCCTTTGGGATTTCCTCTCTTTCCGGCCGTATGGCCATAAAGGTATCAAAAAAGCACCCGAAAAAGGGTGCAGTTGGAACTAACGGCCATTGGGATATCACCCGGAAGTCCGTCTGCCCGTTCTGAAAGGGAAGTCTCCCCGTCCGTCCGGTACTCTGTAAAACTGTCCGGTATCTGTGCCGTTTACAATATCTGCAGCCCTTTCTTCTCAGGTTATCTCCCATCCCCGGGATCTTGCCTTTGAAGGCAGAAAGCTGTGTCTTTTTTAATCATAATACATTTTCCCGGTTATTGCCACATTTTTTTACAATTGTTATAATTGATCATATACAGCAGGCAAACCGATTTCCCGCAGAAAGACAGGGAAGAAATTGTCGATCTTAAAAAAATGATTTTCGCAAAGAAATCTTTCCTTTAGATAACAGACATTCCGCATCTGTATGGAATCTGCGTGGAAAATGCGGCTTTTTCAGGATTTTTCTTGTTTTTAGCTGCCTTGCGGCCATTGAAATGCATCTTTTTCGGTAACTTTCCCGTTTTTAGCCGCCTTCTGGCTATAAGACTGCATCTTTTTTGGGACTTTTCCTGGTTTTTAGCTGCCTCTCAGCCGGAAAATTGCATCTTTCTCAGGACTTTCCCTGTTTTTAGCTGCTACCTGGCTGGAAAATTGCATCTTTTTCGGGACTTTTCCTGGTTTTAGCTGCCTCTCAGTCCCCAAAATGCATCTTTTTCAGGATTTTTCCCATTTTTAGCCGTCTCCCGGCTATAAAACTGCATCTTTTTCGGGAACTTTCCCGTTTTTAGCCGCTTCCCGGCAGGAAAATTACATCTTTTCCGGGATTTTTCCGTTTTTAGCTGTTTCACAGCCATGAAAAGGCGGCTTTCTCAGGATCTCGGAACTTTTCCTGTTTTAGCCGCTCACAAGCAAAAACCTGCCATCGCGTTTCCAGGGCGAAGCAAGGCAGAGCTTCCGGGCACAGGGCTGCCGGGCAGGTATGTTATTTTTCCGGGAGAATTCAAAGAAAGTATGAAGAATTCAAAATATGGAGGATTCAAAGTTATGAAATATTTCTTTATTGTCAATCCCGCTTCCAGATCCGGGCGGGGGAAGGAGGTATGGCTGGATATCCGCCGTACCCTTGATGGGCAGAAGATTCCTTTCCAGGTATTTTTCACCCAATACGAAGGACATGGTACCCGCCTGGTCCGGCAGATTGCCGGGCAGCTGCCGGGATGCCGCCTGGTGGTTGTGGGCGGAGACGGTACGCTCAATGAGGTGTTCAACGGGCTGGCCGGGATTTCCCAGGTGACACTGGGCTACATTCCGCTGGGCTCCGGCAACGACTTTGCCCGGGGACTTGGGCTTCCCACCGATCCCCAAAGGGCGCTGGCCTGTATTCTCTCTCCCTCCCGGATCCTGTCTCTGGATCTGGGGCAGGTGACTTCCCATGGCCGGACTTCTTTCTTCGGCATCAGCGCCGGGCTGGGATATGACGCGGAAATCTGTTATCAGGTTTCCCATTCCCCTGTCAAAAAGCTGCTGAACCGGCTGCATCTGGGCAACCTGATCTATGCCCTGGTGGCGGTGCGGCTGCTGCTCACCTATCCACCCTGTGATATGGAGATCACGGTGGACGGGCAGCGCCGCAATTTTCAGAAGGTACACTTTGTCACCGGCATGAATCTGCCCTACGAGGGAGGCGGATTTCGTTTCTGTCCCGACGCCCGGCCGGATGACGGACGGCTCTCCTGCATGGTGGTTCACGGAATGAATCCGCTGAAAATCCTGTTTCTGTTTCCCACTGCCTATTTTGGAAAACATACGGGATTTCGCGGCATTACCCTGCTGGAAGGGAAAAGCATACAGATCCGCAGCGCCTCCCCCTGTAAAATCCATCGGGACGGGGAATTCGGCGGGGTGTCCGATCAGGTGGTATTTCGGGCAGGGGACGGGGATGTTTCGCTGATTGTGGGATAAACGCTCTACCGCAGAAACAGCCGGATCAGCTTTTCCTTCGTGGCATTATAAGGCATATAGCGGAAGGGCAGATCCAGCCAGGTGGATTTGTTCACAATACTCTTTCTGTGGCTGAAGGTCTCAAAGGACAGTTTCCCGTGATAGCTTCCCATCCCGCTGTTGCCCACGCCGCCGAATCCCAGCCGGGAGGTGGCCAGGTGAATGATGGTATCGTTGATACAGCCGCCGCCGAAGGATATGCTTTTCAGCACTTTTTTCTGTTCTTTTCTGTCCTCTGTAAAGAGATACAGCGCCAGCGGTTTTTCTCTCTTTTTCACCTGGGCGATGGCTTCCTCCAGGTTCCGGAAGGTCAGCACCGGCAGCACAGGCCCGAAGATTTCCTCCTGCATCACCGGATCCTCCCAGCGGACATTTTCCAGCACGGTGGGGGTGATCTGCAGGGTTTCCTCATGGCCGTAGCCGCCGCAGCAGACATGGGCTCCCTTAAGAAGTCCCATCACCCGGTGATAATGCTTTTCGTTGATCATTTTCGGATAATCGGGATTGTCCAGCGGCTCTTTTCCCAGCATTTTTCCGATCCAGTAAACCACCCAGGACAGGAATTCTTCCTTCACCTTCTCATCCACCAGGGCATAGTCCGGCGCCACACAGGTCTGGCCGCTGTTCAGGAATTTTCCGAATACCACCCGTTTGGCCGCCAGGGAAAGCTTTGCCTTATCCGTGACGATGCAGGGACTTTTTCCTCCCAGCTCCAGGGTCACCGGCGTCAGATACCGGGATGCTTTTTCCATCACCAGTTTCCCCACCGTCACGCCGCCGGTGAAGAAAATATAGTCAAACCGCTGCTCCAGAAGCTCTGTATTTTCCTTTCTTCCGCCTTCCACCACGGCCACATATTTTCCGGGAAATGCGTCCCGGATCACGGTCTGGATCACCGAGGAAGTGGCCGGCGCGTAGGCGGAGGGTTTCAGCACGCAGCAGTTTCCCGCCGCGATGGCGCCGATCAGCGGCTCCATGCACAGCATGAAAGGATAATTCCAGGGGGACATCACCAGCACCACTCCGTAGGGCTCCGCCTGGGAAAAGCTTGTGGCATGAAACTGGGCCAGCGGTGTGGGCACATACTGCCGCATCACCCAGGCCGGCAGATGACGCTTCACAAAAGACAATTCCGACAGCGTCATACCCACCTCGGTCATGTAGGCTTCCACGGAGGACTTATGCAAATCCTTCTTTAAAGCCTGGTTAATGTCCTCCTCGTGATGCTTAATGGAAGCCTCCAGACGCTCCAGCGCTTCCAGCCGGAACCGGAGATCACGGGTCCGGTCTGTCCTGAAAAAATCTCTCTGCCGTTCTACAATTTTCTCAATCTTCATATGCCATACCTCCCGAATCTATGCATACCTTTTCATTCTCAAAATGCCTTTTTCAGTATAAACAGCACATCCTCCACATCCGCCTTGCGGGGATTTACCAGCATGGCGCCGTCATTGATGGCTGTCTCGGCCACTTTTTCAAAATCCTCCGGATTCACATCGAAATCCCGCAGGCGCACGGACAGGCCGCAGGAACGGTGGAGGCGTTTTCGCAGGCTCCAGACTTCTTTGATGGCCTGTTTTGCCCGCTGCGCCTTCGGGGTAGAAAAATAGATTTCTTCCCCGGCCAGGGGCAGCAGCAGTTCTCCGTACAGCTGTCTTGTCCGCTCGTCGGCATAGTTGTATGCCATGCCGTGGGGCAGCAGAATTGTCATGGCGTCCCCGTGGGGCACATGGCAGACGCCGCCCAGGGCGTGGCCGATGGCGTGGACAATGCCCACCATGCTGTTGGAAAAGGCGGCCCCCGCCATCATGGAGGCATTGGCCATGGCCAGCCGCGCCTGGCCGTCGTGGCCCCGGTTCACCGCCCACTCCAGATTGTCCCGGATCAGTTCAATGGCCTTCATGGCATAGGCGTCGCTGACAGGATTTTTCTGAATACAGGAATAGGCCTCAATGGCATGGCACAGGGCGTCCATGCCGGTGGACGCGGTCATCCGGGGCGGCAGGGTCTCGGTCATCCGCACATCCAGCACTGCCACATCCGGCTGTAAATAATAGGAAATGAATTCCATTTTCAGCTTCCGGGCCTCATTTTTGATCACCGCCACCAGGGTGGATTCCGATCCGGTTCCGGAGGTGGTGGGAACGGCGATGAAAGGAACCCGGTGGCCCATGGTAAGATTTTCACAGCCCCACACCTCCAGAATATCATCCATATCCTGGGACAGAAGCATCCGCACGCCCTTGGCGGTGTCGATGACAGAACCTCCGCCCACGGCAATGAGGCTGTCACAGTTTTTCCGTTTGAACTCTTTGGCGATTCCGTTGACCACATGCAGGGAGGAATCCGCCGGAATGTCCGTGTAAATGGCTCCTGCCTCCATTCCCTGGGAAGCCAGGGCGTCCAGCACCTTCTGCAGCGTTCCGATTTTCTCCAGCATATTGTCGGAGAGAATCATGGGGTGCACCGCATGAAGATTTCTCATTTCCTGAGGAATATTTTCCAGGGCGAATTTTCCGGACATGATTTTCGCCGCGCTTTGAAATTCATAGTAATCAGGCAGTTTCATTTTCCGCTTTCTCCTCTCAGCTGTTCCATCCGCATCTGGCGGAAGGTTTTCTTCTCTCCCCTGGCAGGGGTGTAGGCGCCCCGCGCCAGGCCCACCAGAATTCTTGCGTACAGCACCAGGCTGCTGGTGCGCTTTTTGGCCACTTCCTTTAAAATCCGCCGGGTCATGATTTTGGGGAACAGATAGGACTCCGCCAGATCCACGCACCGGGTCAGCTCCATGGCCGTACCGATATCGCCGTGCAGGGAAAATCCGTGGGCCGCGTAAGCCCCGGCAATACCCATCCGTCCCGTCAGCACCAGAAATGCCGTCTCCAGGCTTTTGAAGGTAATGCAGGTGTCATACTGCTTCTGAATTCTGGGATTTAAACGCATCAGCTTCCCGTCATTTTTCCGGAAATACAGGCTGGGTCCCTGCGTGCTGCACCGGATGGCATAGGTCATCCCCTCCGGCCACCGGTCGATTTCCTTCTGGATTCTGGGATCTGTCTGATACAGCTCATAAATGCCCCCGTACAGCACGGTCAGCACCACGGAAGCGATCCTGGCCCGCCCCCACAGGCCCAGGCTTTTGCCGATACTCATTTCCAGTTCCATGCCTATCCCTCCACAATCAGAAAGGCGCCATCGGGAAGAGGAAATACTTCGCTGGCCGAAAGGAGCTCCTCATCACTCATGCCTTCCACATCCATGCCGCTCTCATCCAGCCACCGGCGCACTTCTTTTTTATTTTTTACCACCACTGCCATACAGTCTTCCAGAAATTCCTCCGCCTCCTGCAGAGTTTCCGCCACCGGCTCATCGAAAAGCTGGCCCTGATTTTTCAAAAAAGTTTCCAGACACTCTTTGCTGTATCCGTTCATTTCTTTCTACCTCCGTTTTCTCCCAAACTGTAATTTCCCGGCTGCTGTTCAGCCCTCCGCGCTCTCCGAAGACCGGCAGGACACCGGAACTCCGGTTCTCAGAATTTCCTCCAGGGCATGGCCCACCGTGTCCGTATGCCAGGGGCAGTCCCTGCGGATCCCCGGCACCGCTGTATCCATGGCAAAGGCCCATCCTGCCATCGCCAGCATCTCCGCGTCATTATAATTATCCCCGAATATCACGCACTCCTCCGGCGCAATGCCCAGATGTTCCAGAAGCAGCTTCAGGGCCGTGCCCTTATTGACACCTTTGGGCATCATATCCAGCCACTCATTTCCCGATGTCACCACCGTCACCCGGGAAGAAAAGCGCCTCTTCCAGTAATCCTCACTGACGGCGATGCCGTCCTTTTCAAACACAGAAATTTTAAAATAATCCTCCTGAGTCTGAAGAAGGTTATCAACCACCGTCACATTATTCTCCACCTCGTCCCGGACATGATGAAGGTACGCCTCCTCCTTGGGCTGGATATAAGAGGTATCCTCCCCGGATAGAAGCGCTTCCGCGGATTCTCTTTCCAGAATCGCCCGCAGAATATCCTGCCCGGTTTCCCGGTCCATATGCGCCTTATAGATCTTTTCCCCGCCATCCATCACCAGACAGCCATTTTCACAGATATAGGAAATCTCATCCGCCACAGGTGCGAACAGCCGCCGCAGATTGGGATACTGTCTGCCGCTGGCTGCCGCGAAGCAGATTCCCTGATCCAGCAGACGGCGGATCTGACCGCAGGTCTCTTCGGGCAGCTGCTGGCTGCCGTTCAAAAGCAGCGTACCGTCCAGGTCACTGACCACCAGGCGGATACGGGGCGCCGCCGCAATGCCCAGAAGTTGCCCGGGCCGGGCAATCACACAGTCCGCCCCTGCCTCCTCCAGCTCTTTTCTCTCCCGGAATCCCCAAAGAACGCCCACCGTGTACATGCCGGCAGCTTTCCCTGTCTGCATATCCGTATTGGTATCCCCCACATAAAGGCACTCCCCGGGCTTTACTCCGAACTTTTCCGCCAGGGCCAGCGCTCCGATGGGGCTTGGTTTCCGGGGAATCCCCGGCTGCTGTCCCTGCACCTCGTCAAACAGTTCCTTTCCGAACAAACCCTCGATGGCCGGCACCGCCGCCTCGTGGGGTTTGTTGGAAAGCACCGCCAGCTTCATCCCCCGTTCCTTCATTTCTTTCAGCATGTCCACAATCCCCGGAAAGGGCTTCACCCGGTAAAGGGGATCTGCGGCAAATACATCCCGGTACATCTGCTGCGCCTCGGCAAGATTACTCCGGTCACCTTTGGCAGCGGCAAAACATCGCTCCATCAGCATATCTCCGCCGTCCCCCGCAAAATATTTATAGGCCTCCACCGGCTGAGCCGCCAGGCCAAAATGATCCAGCACCTGATTGGCCACATGAGCGATGGACTCCACCGTGTCCGCCACCGTTCCATCCAGGTCAAAAATACAGGCTTTATACATCCTTGTCACTCCTCGCTGTCTGACAGTTTTCCGCGGCAGCCCGGCTCTGTGCCCCTCTGCCGCAGTTTTTCGACATCATTATATCCTTCACAATTTTGCATCGCAAGAGTATTTCTGTAAAAAGCTGAAAAAATATAAAGTGTGGGCTTTCCTTTTCCATAAAAAAGTATTAAAATAGAGAAATGGACGAATCTCGGAAAGCCCTCGGGATGAAAGGAGAAGGAGATTATGGCAAAAAAAGGTATTGTGACCACTCTGGCCGGACTGGCCATTGCCGGTGCTGCCGTTGGCGGCGCTGTCGCATATTTGAAAAAATGCAAACGGGTGAACGATTTCGCGGAGGAGGATTTCGACGATCTGGATTATCTGGACGAGGAAGACTCCAGCTGCGGCTGCGGACCGGAGCGCACTTATACCACGCTTCCCACGGAAAACGCGGCGGCGAAAGAGCATACTGCCAAAGCAGAGCAGGAGACCCCGCAGGAAGCGGAGGCTGAAGAAGCGGAAGCTGACGGAGAAGAGACAGACGGCGAAATGGCGGAAGGAAATGCGTCTGACGCTGAGGCGGAGGCATCTGCTGAAAAAGAATAATCTGGAAAACGCCCTGTGGAAAGTTCAGCCACAGGGCGTTCTGTTTATGAGCATTAATTTCATCTATCAATCTCCCACATTTTCCCAAGGCGCCGGGCAGCCTCCATGATTTCCTCTTCTTTTAGCGTGGCATATCCCAAAAGCAGAGTGGGTGCCCCGTCGGGCACATATCCTTCCACACAGTATTCCGATAACCCGTACACCCGCACGCCGGCGGTGGCAGCCCGGCGGATGGCTTCCCCCTCGGACAGGCCGTTTTCCAGACTCACCAGCAGGTGTACGCCCGCATTCTCCCCCCGGATCCGGATTCCCGGTTTCCCCTTCAGACAGTTCAGCAGGCAATCGTGTTTTCCCCGGTAAATTCCCCGCATCCGGTTCAGATGGCGTTCAAAGTAGCCGTCCCTCAGAAACAGCTCCAGAATTTTCTGATCCACCCGGGAGACCGTGGCGGAAAAGTTGGAGGCCCGCTGCCGGTATGTTTCCAGAAGCACCGGCGGCAGTACCATATAGCTGACACGGATGGCCGGAGCCAGCGATTTGGAAAAGGTTCCCAGATAAATCACCCGTCCCGCCGTATCATATCCCTGCAGGCTGGGCACCGGTTTCCCCTTGTAGCGGAATTCACTGTCATAGTCGTCCTCGATAAGAAAACGATTTCCTCCGGCCGCCCAGGCAAGAAGCTGCATCCGCCGCTGAATGGGCATCACCGTTCCCAGCGGAAAATGGTGCGAAGGCATCACATATGCCAGATCCGCCCCGCAAGCCTCCAGCTGCCGGGCCTGCATGCCCCGGTCATCCGGAAGGATGGGACACATCTCATAACCCACCTTTTCAAAATCCAGCCAGGCGCTGGGATAGGTGGGATTGTCCATGGCCACCTTTCTGCCAGGGCCCAGAATCACATGCAGAAGCAGCAGCAGATAATCATTTCCCGCCCCTACAATCACCTGATCCGGCTGGCAGTTCACCCCTCGGGCATGGCTCAGGTAAGAAGCAATTTCCCGGCGAAGTCCCGCGTCACCCCGGGGATCTCCCAGCGAAAACAGTTCGCCGTCCGGATCTTCCGCCAGCACCTGGCGGGACAGTTTTTTCCAGGTATTGTAGGGAAATCCGTCCCTGTCAATGCCGTTGAGGGCGAAATCAAATTCCGGCGCCTCCCGCCGGGGTTCTCCGGCAGCCGCCTCGCGGCGCTCCGGACGCGGCTGCCGGTACAATCCTTCGATATCACAGGCAAAATACCCCCGGTAAGGACGGGAGGTGATAAATCCCTCCGCGTACAGCTGTTCATATGCCAGATCCACCGTACTCCTGCTGACCCCCAGATTTGCCGCCAACAGCCTGGTGGACGGCAGTTTTTCTCCGGGAGCAATCCTCCCCTCCCCGATTTCTTCCCGGATATGGCGGTAAATCTGCTGATACAGCGGCACCTTTTGGCGGGAATCCAGGGGAATCATCAACTCCTGCATCGCTTCGCCTCCTTTCCTACTTATTACCGGCTGGATGGCCATAGAGGTATCCTCCCCACTGCAAAAGCCCCGCGGTTTGCCGCGGGGCCCGAATCTACAATTCTATTTTGCGGGCAGCTTGAAAGAACTTTTCAAAGAAACAATCCGGTTGAACACCAGCGCGTCCTCGCGGGAGTCCCTGGCGTCCACGCAGAAAAATCCATTTCTCACAAACTGGAAGCTGTCATAAGCTCTGGCGTCCTTCAGGCTCCGCTCCAGGCAGCAGTTTTCCACCACCGTCAGGGAATTGGGATTCAGGTTCAGAGAGCCGTCCTCATTGTACACACCCTTCTCCTCGTCGATGATGTTCTCATACAGACGCACCTGAGCCTTCACATGATCCTGGGCGCTGACCCAGTGAATGGTTCCCTTCACCTTCCGGCCGTCCGGGGCGTTGCCGCCCTTGGTGGCGGGATCATAGGTGCAGTGCACCACGGTCACATTTCCCTCATCATCGGCCTCATATCCGGTGCAGGTGACAAAATAGGCGTTCATCAGCCTCACCTCATTGCCGGGATAGAGACGTTTGTATTTCTTCGGAGGCTCCACCATGAAATCCTCCCGCTCGATATACAGTTCTTTTCCGAAGGGCAACATTCTGGTTCCCAGCGCCTCATTTTCCATGTTGTTTGGAGCTTCCAGCTCCTCTGTCTGGCCTTCCGGATAATTGTCGATCACCAGTTTCAGAGGATCCAGCACCGCCATCACCCGGGGACGTTTCAGCTTCAGATCCTCCCGGATGCAGTACTCCAGCATGGCGTAGTCCACGGAGCTGTTGGCCTTGGAGACACCGCACAGATCCACAAACATTTTAATGGACTCCGGCGTAAATCCCCGGCGGCGCAGAGCGGCGATGGATACCAGGCGGGGATCATCCCAGCCGTCCACAATGCCTTCCTCCACCAGCTTCTTGATGTACCGTTTTCCCGTCACCACATTGGTCAGATACAGCTTGGCAAACTCGATCTGCTTGGGCGGATGGGGATACTCCAGCTCGCGCACCACCCAGTCGTACAGAGGACGGTGATCCTCAAACTCCAGGGTACAGATGGAGTGGGTCACACCCTCAATGGCGTCCTCGATGGGATGAGCGAAATCGTACATGGGGTAAATGCACCAGGTATTTCCGGTGTTGTGATGCTCCATGTGGGCAACCCGGTAAATGACCGGATCTCTCATGTTGATATTGGGGGAGGCCATGTCGATCTTTGCCCGCAGCACCTTGGTGCCGTCCTCAAATTCGCCGTTTTTCATCCGCTCAAACAGATCCAGGTTTTCCTCCACGCTCCGGTCCCGGTAGGGGCTGTTCTTTCCCGGCTCCGTCAGGGTTCCCCGATACTGGCGGATCTCCTCGGCGGAAAGATCACAGACGAACGCTTTTCCCTTTTTGATCAGCTTCACCGCCGCCTCATACATCTGCGGGAAATAATCGGAGGCAAAATACAGCCGGTCCTCCCAGTCCGCGCCCAGCCAGCGGACATCCTCCTCGATGGACTCCACAAACTCCACCTTCTCCTTGGTGGGGTTGGTGTCATCAAAACGCAGGTTGAATTTTCCATTATATTTCTGTGCCAAACCGTAGTTCAGCAGTATTGATTTCGCATGTCCGATATGAAGATATCCGTTGGGCTCCGGCGGGAAGCGGGTACAGATCGTCTCATATTTTCCTTCTTCCAGATCCTTTTCAATGATCTGCTCGATAAAATTTTTCGAAACTACTTCTTTTTCTTCCATTTGCTTCCTCCTCAGAAATTGTATACTTCTGAAATCATATCACAGATTCTCTTATTTTCAAAGGTTTTTTTACAGCAAATACAGCAAGACCCTTCCGCCGCCGGTTTTTCATACCGGGGCCGAAGGGCCTTATTCATAAAATTGCTTCTTTATCCGTCTTTGCCGTTGGGCAAACATTTCCAATATCCGTCTACCGGGTCAGAATCTCCATAAACTGTTCCCCGGTGATGGTCTCATTTTCATATAAAAACTTGGCCAGCTCATGCAGCTTCATAATATTGTCCTGCAGAATCCGGGCAGCCTTCTCATGCTGCCGCTTCACCAGCTCCACCACTTTTTTGTCGATCTCGGTCTGAGTCTCGAAGGAACATGCCAGCGAAGTATCCCCGCCCAGATACTGGTTGGACACGGTTTCCATGGCCACCATGTCGAACTCGTCGCTCATACCGAACCGGGTGATCATGCCCCTGGCCAGTTTGGTGGCCTGTTCGATGTCGTTGGACGCGCCGGTGGTGATGGAATGGAATATCAGTTCTTCCGCCGCCCGGCCGCCGGTCAGTGTGGCAATCTTATTCTCCAGCTCTTCCTTGGACATCAGATAATGCTCGTCCTCGTCCACCTGCATGGTATAACCCAGGGCTCCGGAAGTTCTGGGAATAATGGTGATCTTGTGTACCGGTGCCGACTCGGTCTGCTTGGCTGCCACCAGGGCATGACCGATCTCGTGGTAGGAAACGATCAGCTTCTCTTTCTCCGACAGTACCCGGTTCTTCTTCTGATATCCGGCGATAACCACCTCGATGCTCTCCTCCATATCCGCCTGGGTGGCAAATCTTCTGCCGTCCCGGACAGCCCGCAGGGCCGCCTCGTTGACGATATTGGCCAGCTCCGCGCCGGAGGCGCCGGAAGCCGCCTTGGCAATCTCACGGAAATTCACATTGTCCGCGATCTTGATATTCTTGGCATGCACCTTCAGGATATCCTCTCTTCCCTGCAGATCCGGCAGCTCCACCGGAATTCTCCGGTCAAAACGTCCCGGACGCAGCAGCGCGGGATCCAGGGAATCCGGCCGGTTGGTGGCTCCCAGAATCACCACACCTTTGGAGCTGTCAAATCCGTCCATCTCCGTCAGCAGCTGGTTCAGGGTCTGCTCCCGCTCATCATTGCCGGTGATCTGGCCGTCACGCTTCTTTCCGATGGTATCAATCTCATCGATAAATACGATACAGGGCGCCTTCTCATTGGCCTGTTTGAACAGGTCACGCACTTTGGCGGCTCCCATACCCACAAACATCTCCACAAATTCCGAACCGGAGATGGAGAAGAAGGGAACCTCCGCTTCGCCGGCCACTGCCTTGGCAAGCAAAGTCTTACCGGTTCCCGGCGGGCCCACCAAAAGAGCCCCTTTGGGCATCTTCGCGCCGATCTACTGATACTTGTGAGGATTATGCAGATAATCCACAATCTCCGTCAGAAGCTCCTTGGCCTCATCTTCCCCGGCCACATCGGAAAACTTGATTCCCGTGGAAGATTTCACATAGACCTTGGCGTTGCTCTTTCCGAACATCATGGCCCCCGGCCCGCCGCCCATGCTCTTGGCCATCTTCCGTGAGATAAACTGGCCGATGACGATAATCAGCACAATGGGAAGAATCCAGCTGATCAGGAAACTGACGATAGGCGATGTCTCGGTGGGGATCACCTGGCCGAAGGATACCTTTCCATACAGGCGCTGAACCTCCTGCATATCGTAGATTCGTCCCGTTTTGCATATCTGCTCACGGCCATTTTGCTCCACCGTGTAATAAATCACATTGGAATCCAGCTGTACCTGATCTACTTCCCCCGCATTCACCGCGTCCAGGAACTGATCATAGGTGGTCTCCTGAATACTTCTCTGGTTCATGAACGGCACCACGAAGAAGTTCAGCAGAAGCAGCACTCCCAGCACAATCAGATAGTAGAAGATCAGAGGCCGCCTGGGCTTCCTGTCTTTCAGATCATTCAAATCCATGTATTTTCTCCTTTGCCTTTCCCGGAAAATTTCTCCCTTTTCAGAGGATAT
>DVON01000286.1 GCA_018713585.1 Candidatus Pullilachnospira stercoravium
GGATGTGAAGTTCTTCTTTTAGTGTGATGCTTTCATAAATCATTGGAATTCTCACCTGTCTGTTTGCGATATGTAGGGATGAACGGGATGCAAGAATCGCCTTTTGCGGGCGTTTTCCTTTTGGAGTGTCCGCGGGTCAAAGACTCCATTATGCGTAAATTATAACAGAAAATCTGTGAAATTCAAGTGAATGTTACGGCGGAGAAAAAACCTTATGATACCGGTTGACAAATCTTCCGTTTTTTCATACACTATAAAGAACAGAGAAAAGCTTTGAACGGAAAGAGTACTCTGCAGGAGGAACACAGAGAGGGAGGGCCACCGGCTGAAAGCCATCCCGGGAATCGGCAGAGGAAGTGCGTCCGGGAGCTGATCCGGTGAAGGCTCTGCATGCGTTGCAAAGGCTGCTAGCCGGGTACGCGGGCACGCGTTATGTGCGCTCAAGTGGAAGATGGCAGGCACATCTTCAAGAAGAGTGGAACCACGGATAACTTCGTCTCTTTATGGGAACGGAGTTTTTTTATGTCCGTGTTCCGGAAAAGGAGCCCCCGGGCACTTTTCCGGAACACGGTATGGGAGGGATGGTCATTGAGTTTTATCAGACATTTGAAGGAAGAGTTTCAGGTGATCCGGGAAAGGGATCCCGCCATCAAGACTCCGCTGGAAGTGCTGCTTTATCCAAGTTTCCGGGTGATGATTCAGTACCGGCGGGCCCATAAACTGTATTTGAAGGGGCATTACTTTCTGGCCCGGTGGATTTCCCAGCGGGCAGCGAGAAAGACAGGTATTGAGATCCACCCCGGCGCCACCATCGGGAAGGGGCTGTTTATCGACCATGGAAGCGGAGTGATTATCGGAGAGACAACGGTTATCGGCGATAATGTGACTCTGTATCAGGGGGTTACCCTGGGTGGAAACGGGAAGGAGACGGGAAAACGTCATCCTACTATCCGGGATAACGTGATGATCAGCGCGGGGGCTAAGATCATAGGATCCTTCACCGTGGGGGAAAACTCCAAAATCGGCGCAGGTTCAGTGGTGCTGGAAGAGGTTCCTCCCAACTGTACCGTGGTGGGAATTCCGGGCAGAATTGTCCGCCAGAAGAATGTGAGGGTGCCAAGGGCCAGTATGGATCATGGACATTTGCCGGATCCTGTTCTGGATGATATTCATACCCTGCAGAAGGAAAATACCGCGCTCAGCAACCGGGTAATCGAGCTGGAGACCCAGCTGAGACAGTGTAAGAAAGAATGTCGGAAGGATTCCTGAATGGCCATGCGGCCAGAACAGAATAGATGAAATCCTGAGGGTCATGCGGCCCCATATTATGAAAGGAGAAAACTGCGATGCAGCTGTATAACACACTGACAAAGAAAAAAGAAGAGTTTGTTCCCCTGGAGCCGGGGAAGGTGAAAATGTATGTATGCGGTCCCACCGTGTACAATTTTATTCATATTGGAAACGCGCGGCCCATGATCGTCTTTGACACGGCCAGAAGATATATGGAATACAAGGGCTATGAAGTAAATTATGTGTCCAATTTCACGGATGTGGACGATAAGATCATCAAGAAAGCGCTGGAGGAAGGCGTGCCGGCAGAGGAGATTTCCGAGCGGTATATCCGGGAGTGCAAAAAAGATATGGCGGATATGAATGTGCGGCCCGCCACCACCCATCCCCAGGCTACCCGTGAGATCCAGGGCATGATCGAGATGATCCAGGATCTGATTGAAAAAGGATATGCATACGAGGTGGAGGGAACCGTGTATTTCCGCACCCGGAAGTTTGACCAGTACGGAAAGCTTTCCCACAAAAATCTGGATGATCTCCGGTCCGGAAACCGCTCCCTGCTGGTTTCCGGGGAGGAGCAGAAAGAAGATCCGCTGGATTTTGTGCTGTGGAAGCCGAAAAAGGAAGGGGAGCCCTTCTGGGTATCTCCCTGGGGGCAGGGACGTCCCGGCTGGCATATCGAGTGTTCTGTGATGGCGAAGAAATACCTGGGAGAGGAAATTGACATCCACGCGGGCGGCGAGGATCTGATCTTCCCTCATCACGAAAATGAGATCGCCCAGAGCGAGTGCTGCAACGGGAAGATTTTTGCCCGCTACTGGCTCCACAATGGATTTCTGAACATTGACAACCGGAAAATGTCCAAATCTCTGGGGAATTTCTTTACTGTGCGGGAGATCGGGGAGCAGTATGATCTGCAGGTGCTGCGGTTCTTCATGCTCAGCGCCCACTACCGCAGTCCCATCAATTTCAGCCGGGAGATCATGGAGTCCTCCAAAAGCGCGCTGGAAAGAATCGTGACGGCGGTGTCCAACCTGAAGCATCTGCTGGAGAATGCCTCCACCGGAGAACTGACCGCCCGGGAGGAGGAGCTGCTGGCGGAGATGAAGGAGTTCCGGAAAAAGTTTGAGGAAGCCATGGATGACGACCTCAACACGGCGGACGCCCAGGCGGCCATCTTTGAACTGGTGAAGTTTGCCAATACCCATGGAAAGGAAGATTCCTCCGTGCTGTTCCTTACCGCCGTCCGTCAGGAGATCATTTCTCTGTCTGATATTCTGGGGCTTCTGGTTGACCGGAAGGAGGAGAATCTGGATCAGGAGATCGAGGACCTGATTGCCGAACGCCAGGCGGCCAGAAAGGCGAGAAATTTCCAGCGGGCAGATGAAATCCGGGATCAGCTGCAGGCCATGGGAATCATCCTGGAGGATACCAGAGAGGGCGTAAAATGGAAGAGAGCATAGCATATCTGAGGGAGCAGTTTCAGCTCCCCCGGCAGGATATCCGAACCTATTCTCCTCTGGCGCTGGCTTATATCGGCGACGGGATCTATGAACTGTATATCCGCACCATCGTGGTGGGGAGGGGGAACCGCCAGGCCAGCAAGCTTCATCACGCGGCCAGCCGTCTGGTAAAGGCGCCCACCCAGGCGCTGATGGCGGAGGCCCTGGAAGCGGAGTTTACGCCCAAGGAGGAGGCGGTTTACCGCCGCGGAAGAAACGCCAAATCCTACACCACCGCCAAGAACGCCACCACGGGCCAGTACCGGAAGGCCACCGGCTTCGAGGCGGTGATGGGGTACCTGTATCTGACCGGACAGTATATCCGGATGATAGACCTGATCAAAATGGGATTGGAGGCAGTGGATGAAGGAAAATAATATCGAAGGAAGAAACGCGGTTCTGGAGGCATTCCGTTCCGGAAAAACCATCGACCGGCTGTATATTCTGGATGGCTGTCAGGACGGACCGGTGCGGACCATTGCCAGGGAAGCCAGAAAGCAGGATACCATTGTCAGTTATGTGACCAAAGAACGGCTGGAACAGCTGTCCGAGACGGGAAAACATCAGGGAGTGATCGCCGTGGCAGCCTCCTACACCTACGCCACCGTGGAGGATATTCTGGAGAATGCCAGGAAAAAGGACGAGCCCCCCTTTGTGTTTGTTCTGGATAATATCGAGGATCCCCACAATCTGGGGGCGATCATCCGAACGGCCAATCTGGCGGGCGCTCACGGGGTGATCATCCCGAAACGCCGGGCGGTGGGCCTGACGGCTGCGGTGGCCAGAACCTCCGCCGGAGCCCTGAATTATACGCCGGTGGCCCGGGTGACCAATCTGGTATCCACCATGGAACAGCTGAAAAAGCAGGGGCTGTGGTTTGTGTGTGCGGATATGGGAGGAACGCCTTATTATCAGATGGATCTTAAGGGCCCCATGGGACTGGTAATCGGAAATGAGGGCAGCGGGGTAGGACGTCTGGTGAAGGAAAATTGTGATTTTACGGCATCCATTCCCATGAAAGGAAATATAGATTCCCTGAATGCTTCGGTGGCAGCCGGGATTCTGGCTTTTGAAATTTCCAGGCAGAGAGGACCGGCAAAGCGGGGATGAGAACTGCCGTGTTTCAATCACAAAAGGAGCGGATGTATGATAAAATATGGGGATTACACCGATGAAGAGCTCCTGGAGCTGCAAAGAGACGGCCGGGAGAACGTGACCGATTATTTACTGGACAAATATAAGGCCATGGTGAAGAAAAAGGCCAGGGTGCTTTATTTGATGGGTGGAGAACAGGATGATCTTATTCAGGAGGGAATGATCGGTTTGTTCAAGGCTATCCGGGATTACCGGCCCGAAAAGGATACTTCTTTTTATACTTTTGCTCAGCTGTGTGTGGACCGCCAGCTTTACAATGCGGTGCAGTCTTCCAACCGGCAGAAGCACCGTCCGCTGAATTCCTACGTTCCGCTGAATACGGAAGAAGGGGAACATGAACTGCGGGATTTCAGGCAGCAAAGCCCGGAGAATATCGTGATTGCCCGGGAAAATGAGGCAGCCATGGAACAGAAGATACGGGAACAGCTCAGTGATTTTGAAAACCAGGTGTTGGCACGTTATCTGGAAGGGGAAAACTATCTGCAGATCGCGGCAGACCTGAGCCGTCCCCCGAAATCGGTGGACAATGCATTGCAGAGGATCCGCAGCAAAGTCAGGGTCTGGCTGGAGAAAGCAAAATCGGAAACTTGACAGGAGTTCATGTTCTGTGCTATGATATCCAGGATAGTACAGAAAGGAGTGAGAACATACATGGACAGCG
>DVON01000032.1 GCA_018713585.1 Candidatus Pullilachnospira stercoravium
AAAAGAAAAAAGAAATACCAGATATAGTAGTGAGGAGTAGCAAAATGGTATACGTTATCAAAAAAGACGGCACAAAAGAAGCCTTCTGCGCAGACAAGATCATACGGGCGGTAAACAAGTCTGCCAGAAGGGTGATGTATCATTTTTCAGAGGAAGAGCTGAAGTTTATCTGCGATTATGCCACCCAGAGAGCCGCGCAGCTTTCGCGGAAAAGGCCGGAGGGCATTGTCATTCAGGATATGCACAACATTGTGGAGGGCGCTCTTGAGGAGGTAAATCCGGCGGTGGCGAAAAGCTACCGGGATTACCGGAATTACAAAGTGGATTTTATCCATATGATGGATGAGGTGTACACCAAAAGCCAGTCCATCCGTTACATTGGAGATAAGAGCAATGCCAATACGGACAGTGCGCTGGTGGCCACAAAGCGGAGCCTGATCTTCAATGAACTGAACAAAGAGCTGTACAGGAAGTTTTTTATGACCAGAAATGAGCTGCAGGCCTGCAAAGACGGCTACATCTATATCCATGACCAGTCAGCCCGCCTGGATACCATGAACTGCTGCCTGTTTGATGTGGCCTCCGTTTTAAAAGGCGGCTTTGAGATGGGAAATGTATGGTACAACGAACCCAAGACCCTGGATACCGCCTTTGATGTGATGGGAGATATTATTCTCAGCACAGCGGCTCAGCAGTACGGTGGCTTTACTGTTCCGGAGGTGGATAAGATTCTGGCTCCTTATGCCGAGAAAAGCTACCGGAAGTACCGGGAAGAATTTCTTGCCTATGCGGATCCTTCCTGGCAGGGAATCGGAGAAAAGGCGGAAGTTTATGCCTGGGACAAGGTAAGACGGGACTGCGATCAGGGATGGCAGGGCATTGAATACAAACTGAATACGGTGGGATCTTCCCGGGGAGATTATCCCTTTGTGACCGTGACTCTGGGCCTGGGTTGCAGCCGGTTTGAGAAGATGATTTCTCTTTCTCTGCTGAATGTACACCGGGAAGGGCAGGGTAAGGCCGGACACAAAAAGCCGGTACTGTTTCCGAAGATTGTATTTCTCTATGACAAGGCCATCCATGAGCCGGGCGGTATCTGCGAAGATGTGTTTGAAGCAGGAGTGGCCTGCTCCGCCAAAACGATGTACCCCGACTGGCTGTCCATGAGCGGCGAGGGATACATTTCCAGCATGTATAAAAAGTACGGGAAGGTCATCAGTCCTATGGGCTGCCGGGCATTTTTAAGCCCCTGGTATGAGCGGGGCGGTATGGAACCTGCCGATGAGAAGGATGTTCCGGTATTTGTGGGACGGTTCAACATCGGCGCGGTGAGCCTGCACCTGCCCATGATTCTGGCAAAGGCCAGATCAGAAAGCCGGGATTTTTATGAGGTGCTGGATTTTTATCTTGAGATGATCCGGGGCCTGCACAAGAGGACTTACGATTACCTGGGAGAGATGCGCGCTTCCACCAATCCGCTGGCTTACTGTGAAGGCGGTTTTTACGGCGGTCATCTGAATCCCCGGGATAAGATCCGGCCGCTGCTTGCCCCCATGACCGCCTCCTTTGGCATCACGGCCCTGAATGAACTGCAGGAGCTGTACAACGGAAAATCCATCGCCGAGGACGGGGAGTTTGCTCTGGAAGTGCTGCGGTATATCAATGATAAAATTGCGGTATATAAAAAGGAAGACCAGATTCTGTATGCCATTTACGGGACTCCCGCCGAGAGTCTTTGCGGTCTGCAGGTGGAGCAGTTCAGAAAAATGTACGGTATTGTCCGGGGCGTATCAGACCGGCCCTATGTCAGCAACAGCTTTCACTGCCATGTAGCTGAGGATATTACTCCGATCCAGAAACAGGATCTGGAGGGACGGTTCTGGGAACTGTGCAACGGCGGAAAGATTCAGTATGTCCGGTATCCCATTGACTACAATATCAAAGCCATCAAGGCGCTGATCCGCCGGGCCATGGAACTGGGGTATTATGAAGGCGTCAACCTGTCACTGGCCTACTGTGATGACTGTGGACATCAGGAACTGGAGATGGATGTGTGTCCGGTATGCGGCTCCCGCAATCTCACCAAAATCGACCGTATGAACGGATATCTCTCCTACAGCCGGGTACATGGGGACACCAGGCTTAATGAAGCTAAAATGGCAGAAATTGCGGACCGGAAATCCATGTAGGCCGGACGCGTTTCAACCCGGAAAACGGGAATAATATATTGAAGATCCATTCGGAAACAGACCGGAATGATTCGGCAGCCTGTTTCCGGACGGATCTTTTTTTGATGGAATATTCCGGTAATCCCCGGAGCGGGCAGGCCATAAAATGACAGTTGCCGAAAACTTCCGGGCCCTTTCTCAGACTTGTCTGAGAAATCATTTTATGATAACATAGAGAAAAATATGGGGGACAACGGAAATGGGAGAAAAAACAGTGAATATGACACAGGGCGCTATCCTAACCAAGATGACCAGGTTTGCGCTCCCCGTGCTTCTGGGCCTTCTGTGTCAGCGGATTTATAATTTTGCGGACGCTTACATTGTGGGTCATTATCTGGGGGATAATGCCCTGGCTGCGGTAAGTATCGCGGGGACTGCCACATATATGCTGTTTTCCATTATTATGGGTCTGACAACCGGTGTGAGTGTGGTGATTTCCAGGCATTACGGTGCCGGGGAAGAAGAACAGGTGGTGAAAACCTTTGCCACCTCCATTTATGTGGCCGTTGCCTCTGCGGTCCTGATTACCGCGGTGGGTATGATTTGTTCGCGGCCGCTGCTTGTGATTCTTCAGACCTCGGATGAGCTTATGGAGGAAGCATGGATATATCTTGTCATTATCTTTGCCGGAACGGCGGGGACCATGCTTTACAACTGGATCGCGTCTGTACTGCGCTCACTGGGCAATTCGGTGGCGCCGCTGATTTTTCTGGTGATCTCCAGCGTGCTGAATGTGGTGCTTGATATTGCGCTGGTGGCATGGATTCCCATGGGAGTGGCAGGGGCCGCCATCGCCACGGTGGCATCTCAGGTGATTTCCGGACTGCTGTGCCTGATTTACGCGCTGAAGGCGCTGCCTTTTCTAAGACTGTCCCGGAAACAGTTTGCGTGCCATAAGGAACTGGTGCGGGCAATTCTGGTATACGGAGTTCCCGCCGGACTGCAGATGAGTATTATTTCCATATCCGATATGACGCTGCAGGCAGTGGTAAATACCTACAGTACCGCGCTGGTGGTGGCTTACAGTGTGTGCCTGAAGGTGGAGGGGCTGGGCTTCCAGCTGGGAGATGCCATCGGAACATCTCTGGGGACCTTTGTGGGTCAGAATGTGGGAGCGGAACGGTTTGACCGGGTGAAAAAAGGTGTCCGCTGCGCGTATCTGATGAATCTGATCAGCTATGGAATCTTTTCGCCGTCGGCGTTCTTTCTGGCGGAACCGATTATGAGGGCTTTTACGGACAACGCGGACTCCATCCGCTACGGTGTGGAATATATGCGGATTTTCAGCGTATTTTTCCTGGCCGGAGGCCTGCTGCTGGTTTACCACAATGTTCTGCGGCCCGCCGGGGATGTGAAGGTGACGATCCTTATGGGCGTCAGCGAGGTGGTGACCAGAATCGGCTTCGCTTTCTTGTTTTCCGCCCTGTTCGGCTATTACGGCCTGTGGTGGGTCTCTCCCATCACATGGGTATGCGCTGCGCTGGTGGGCTGCGTACGGTACTATTCCGGAAAATGGGAGGAAAAAGCCCGCAGGCAGCTGCGGCAGGAGAAAACCGCCGCGGCCGGGGAATAAGTGTTTCGCTTTATGAGGGGAAATAAGGGAAGAGAAAAAAGTCAGGGGAGTTTTTTATGAGCAGTAAAAAGAAAAAAACCAAAATGGAATACCGGTTTTATGAAATTCCGGCGGGAAGCCCGGTGCTGGCTCTGCTGGGAGAAAAGTGGAAGCAGAGTTACGGAAGAGATATTGATTACCTTCACTTTCACAATCAGCTGGAAATCGGTTTCTGTTATGACGGAGAGGGCACGTTGACCCTGAAAGATGACGAGGTACCTTTTGGCGGACAGATGTTTTCCGTGATACCAAGAAATTTTCCGCATACCACCAACAGTACCCCCGAAACGATCAGCCGCTGGGAGTATCTGTTTGTTGACGCGGATGGATTTCTTCGGGAAGTTTTTGAAAAAAACAGCATGATGGCAGACAGCCTGATCCGGAGGGTAAACCGGCGAGCGCATTTTTTCCGGGTGGCCGAGCAGCCGCGGATGGCAGAAAAGATCCGGCAGATCATCGAAGCCATGCGGGGCCACAGGGAATTTTATCAGGAGGAAGTCCGGGGACTGTTGCTGGCATTTTTGATGGAACTGGCCAGAATGAACCGGGAAAGCGAAGAAAAACAGGAGCCGAACGGAGAAGAGAACGCGGACAGTACACTGATTGCCCGGGCTCTGGATTATATCAGCGACTGCTATGACAAGCCTATACGGGTGGAACAGCTGGCAGAAGTCTGCCATATCAGCGAGACCCATTTCCGGCGGGTATTCTGCCAGTGCATGCATATGACCCCGGTGGAATATCTCAACAGGGTCCGGGTACAAATGGCCTGTGACAGCCTCCGGAAAACCAACGACCAGGTAGGGGTTATCGCCGCCAGGGTGGGTTTTTCCACACTGTCCACATTCAACAGGAATTTTAAACAAATTATGGGCAAAACGCCACAGGAATGGCGAAGAAATCCGGAGCATTTTGAACGAAAATTGTTGAATTATGACATAAAAACGGAGGAGGGATGGTGAATTTATTAACGAATTGCCCAATAATGGTCGAATATGCATAAAACAGAGTTGAATATGAGAACACATATGAAGAAACTATGGTATAATGTTTACATATTAGTTCACAGAATGTTTAAAAATTATACATAATCGCCAATCGGAAATTGAGCTTTTATACGGGGTAACATTAAACAGTGAACAATATATACAAAACATCATAGGAGGGTATGTAGTATGAAGAGAAAAGTAATTGCAGTTCTTCTGACATCCGCGATGGCATTGTCCATGGCAGCCTGCGGAGGCGGCGGATCCAGCGACGGTGGTTCCAGTGATGGCGGAAGTGATGCTGCGGCGACAGATGACGGAGCGGAAGCTGAAGGCGAAGAGGTATCCGGTTCCGGCGGAGACAACACACTGACCGTATGGACTTGGGATCCTAACTTTAACATTTACGCTATCGAGAAAGCAGCTGAGATTTACGCAGCCAACGGACATGAGGGATTCACCGTTCAGGTAGAAGAGGTTCTGTCCGATGATATCGAGACAAGACTTACCACAGCAGTTTCTGCCGGAGATCTGAGCACCCTGCCTGACATCTTCCTGATGCAGGATAACTCTTTCCAGAAATATGCTACCAACTATCCGGATCTGTTTACGGATCTGACCGATTCCGGCATCGACTTCTCTCAGTTCTCTGAGGCGAAGGTAGCTTATTCCACAGTAGATGGAAAGAATCTGGGTATCCCGTTTGATAACGGCGCTGTTATCAATGCTATCAGAACCGACCTGATTGAGCAGGCTGGCCTGACCCTGGAAGACTTCACAGACATTACCTGGTCTCAGTACATGGAACTGGCTAAACAGGTTCTGGATGCCACCGGCGTTCCGATGCTGACCTCTCAGGCAGGTTCTCCTGACCTGATCATGGAGATGCTGCAGTCCTGCGGAGCTTCCCTGTTCAACGAGGATGGTTCTGTTAATATCGTAGGCAACGATGCTCTGAAAGAGTGTATGGAAATCTACGCACAGATGGTTGCTGACGGAACTCTGGTAGAAGTTACTGACTGGGATCAGTATATCGCATCTCTGAATAACGGTACCGCGGCAAGTGCCTTGAACGGCTGCTGGATCATGGCTTCCATCACTCCACAGGAAGATCAGTCCGGAAAATGGCAGATCACCAATATGCCGAGACTGGAGAAACAGGACAATGCCACCAACTACTCCAACAACGGTGGTTCCTCCTGGGTTATCTCTTCCAACTGCGCGAACACGGATCTGGCTATTGACTTTATGAACTCCACCTTCGCAGGAAGCACTGAGCTGTACGACGACCTGATTCAGAAGGGCGCTCTGGCAACATGGGCTCCGGCAGGAGATTCCGAAGCATACGCACAGCCGGTTGAATTCTTCGCAAACCAGGAAGTATACGCGCTGATCGTAGATTACGCTACCAAGACTCCGTCCAACATTACCGGACCGTTCTACTATGACGCACGTGATGCTGTAGGTGTTGCTCTTTCCAACATCATTCAGTCCGGAGCTGATATGGACAGTGAGATCGCAAGCGCTCAGGAAACTGTAGAGTTCAATATGGGCGGCTGATGACGGCCATTTGGATGAAGAAGAAATAACAGATGAATGAAAACGGGGTCTGTTGCTGCTGGTAAAACAGCGGCAGACAGACCCCGCTTTTGACAGAATCAAAAGGGAGGGTATGTATATGAGCGGCCAGAAGAAGAAGGGACTGACCCTGGCAAAAAAACAAAACCTCACGGGATGGGTGTTCCTGGCTCCGGCAACGCTGCTGATCGTATGGATGAGCTTTTATCCTATGGTTCGGGCGTTTATCTTATCGCTGCAGACAGGAATGGGTGTTAATCTTTCGTTTGGAGGATTTTCCAATTATACGCGTATCCTGAAGGATGCCACGTTCCGGCAGACATTATTCAACACATTCTTTTACCTGATCATTCAGGTTCCCGTCATGCTGATCCTCGGCATGGCTTTTGCCACGATGCTCAATGACAAGCATCTGAGATTCAAGGGACTGTTCCGTACAGCGATTTTCCTTCCCTGTGCCACATCCCTGGTATCTTACTCCATGATTTTCCGTTCCATGTTCGCCAACGACGGATTTATCAATACGGTACTGAGAAATCTGGATCTGGCTCCGATTATGTGGTTCAGCAACGCCTGGACGGCGAGAGCGGTTATTATCATCGCTCTGATCTGGAGATGGACTGGTTATAACATGGTATTCTATCTGGCAGGTCTGCAGAATATCGAGTATTCTGTTTACGAGGCTGCAAAGATCGATGGAGCCAACGCGCTTCAGACTTTCTTCAAGATTACCGTTCCGCTGCTGAAACCCACCATTCTGGTAACCACGATTACATCTACCAATGGTACCCTGCAGCTGTTCGATGAGTCTGTAAACCTTACCAACGGAGGGCCGGGACGATCCACGATGACCATGTCCCATTACATATACAATACTTCCTTTGTACAGAGCCCCAACTTCGGTTACGCAGCGGCTATGTCCATGCTGATCCTGGTGATGGTGGCCATCCTGGCATTTATCCAGATGAAAGTAGGTGACGAGAGATGAGTAAAGGCAAGAAATTTTTAAAGTACGCGTTCCTGACGATTTCCTCGCTGCTTTCTATTTTCCCGCTGTACTACATGTTCTGCGGCGCGACGAATAAAAGCGTGGATGTGGTTGCCGGTAAACTGATCCCCGGTACGTATCTGATCGAGAACTTTAAGACGCTGACTGCCAACCAGAATCTGGGTCTGGCGCTGTGGAATTCACTGCGGAACTCCGTAGTGCTTACCCTGCTCTGCGTGCTGGTTTGTTCCATCGCCGGATACGGCTTTGAGATTTTCCATGACAAGGCAAAGGATATCGTATTCGCGATCCTGCTGCTGGCCATGATGGTTCCCTTCGCGGCTATCATGATCCCCATGTTCCAGATGTTCTCTTCCATGGGCATGGTAAATACCATGTGGGCCTTTGCTCTTCCGAGTATTTCAACGCCTTTCATGATCATGTTGTTCCGTAATAATGCCCGTGCCTTCCCGAAGGATATTATCGAGGCAGCCCGGATTGACGGTCTCAGTGAAATCGGCATCTTCTTCCGGATGTTCATTCCTACCATGAGATCCACCTATGGCGCCGCTATGACCATCACCTTTATGAATGCATGGAATAACTATCTGTGGCCGAAGGTTATCCTGCAGAACAACGAATCCATCACCATGCCGATGCTGGTATCCAACCTGCTGGGCGGTTACGCTGTAGACTACGGTATGCTGATGCTGGGTGTATTTATCTGTACCATTCCTACTGCAATCGTTTTCTTCTGCCTGCAGAAGAGCTTCGCAGAAGGTATTACCGGTGCGGTAAAATAATTGCGCAGCCGGTAGGTTCCCTGTCAGAGACCATTCCCGGGCTTTGACGGAAACTGTCGAAAATATTGATAAATTTAGGCGGATATTCCCAAAAGATATCCGCCTGTTTTTTAAGGAGGATATCTATGAAGACATTCAATTATCAGCTGGTGAAGGATCCTGCTTACTTCTGTGACAACCGGATACCGGCTCATTCGGATCACAGATATTATGCTTCCAGAGAAAGCATGGAGCTGGGTGAAGATACGTTCCGGTATAGCCTCAACGGGCTGTGGAAGTTCCATTATGCGAAGAATTACGGAAATACGATTCCCGGATTTGAGAAAGAGGAGTACTGCTGCAGATCCTGGGATGATATCCGGGTTCCCGCCCACATTCAGATGGAAGGATACGACGCGCCCCAGTATGCCAACGTGCAGTACCCCTGGGAGGGACACGAGGAAGTAAAGCCGGGAGAGATCCCCACCCGCTTCAATCCGGTGGCCAGCTATGTGAAGTATTTTGAGGTGCCGGAGCACATGAAGGGGAAACCGCTGTTTATCTCGTTCCAGGGCGCGGAGAGCGGAATTGCTGTCTGGCTCAATGGAAATTTCGTGGGTTACAGCGAGGACAGCTTTACTCCTTCGGAGTTTGAACTGACTCCATATCTGAAGGAAGGGGAAAACAAGCTTGCTGCCCAGGTGTTCAAATGGACCAGCAGCAGCTGGTGCGAAGATCAGGATTTCTTCCGGTTTTCCGGTATTTACCGGGATGTGTATCTGTACACGATTCCGGAGGTGCATGTATCAGATCTGAGAGTACGGACGCTGCTGGACGATACATTTACCCATGCGGATCTGGAAATTGTGACAAAGGCCACAAAGGCTGGAAAAGTGTGTATGACTCTTTCCCGAAAGGGGGAAGCAGTGAAAACGCTGGAAGCGGATATGGCAGAGGAAAGCATCTATGTGATGCAGGTGGAACAGCCGCTTCTGTGGAGCGCGGAGGAACCCAATCTGTACGATCTGACCCTGGAAGTGTATGATGAAAAGGGACAGCTGACAGAGGTGATTCCGCAGCGGGTAGGCTTCCGACGTTTTGAAATGAAGGATCATATTATGACCCTCAACGGAAAACGTATCGTGTTTAAAGGCGTGAACCGCCATGAGTTCAGTTCCCGGACAGGCCGGTGCGTATCCCGGGAGGAACTGGTGAAGGATATCGTTACCATGAAGCAGAACAATATCAACGCCATCCGTACCTGCCATTATCCGGATGCGGTGGGCATCTATGATCTGTGTGACGAATATGGTCTTTATATGATCGCGGAAAACAATCTGGAGTCCCACGGAACCTGGGACAGCCTGCGGCCAGACGATACGGATTTCTCCGGAGTGGTGCCCTGCGATCATCCGGAATGGCTGGACATGATGCTGGACCGGGTAAATTCCATGTACCAGAGAGATAAGAACCATCCGGCCATCCTGATCTGGTCCTGCGGCAATGAATCCTTCGGCGGCAGGGATATCTATGAGATGTCCCAGTTCTACCGGAAGGAAGATCCCACCCGTCTGGTTCATTATGAAGGGATCGTGCATGACCGCCGTTACAACGATACCAGCGATATGGAAAGCCAGATGTATCCGTCGGTGGAATCCATCAAAGAGTTCCTGGCGAAAGACAGAAGCAAACCGTTTATCTGCTGCGAGTACACCCATGCCATGGGAAATTCCTGCGGCGCCATGCACAAATACACGGATCTGACCGATACGGAGCCTCTGTATCAGGGCGGATTTATCTGGGATTACATCGATCAGTCGATTTATAAAAAAGATCGCTACGGAAAGGAATATCTTGCCTATGGCGGAGATTTCGATGACCGTCCCTGCGATTACAACTTCAGCGGCAACGGTATTGCCTACGGCGGAGACAGAGAGCCCTCCCCGAAGATGCAGGAAGTGAAGTTCAATTATCAGAACATCACCGCTCAGGTGGAGAAGGATCAGGTGACTGTGATCAACAAGAACCTGTTTGTGAATACAGATACTTTCGACTGTGTGGTGACGCTGGCGAGAGACGGAAAGCCGGTGAAGAAGGCTTCCCTGTCCACCCATGTGGATCCGCTTTCCCAGGAAACGTATCCGCTGCCCCTGGAGGCCGGTACCCTTCCCGGTGAGTATACAGTGACGGTTTCCTTCCTGCTGAAGGAAGACACCATCTGGGCACCCAAAGGTCATGAGGTGGCTTTCGGACAGGCAGTATATCAGGTGGAAGGCGCAAAGAGCAGCTGCAGCGCTCCCTTTGAGGTGATTAACAGCACTCATAACCTGGGCGTGCGCGGCGAGAATTTTGAAGTGATGTTCTCCTACCTGAATGGCGGACTGGTTTCCTACCGTTATGCAGGTGTGGAAATGATCAAGATGATTCCGAAGCCTAATTTCTGGAGAGCTCCCAATGACAATGATGAGGGCAATCTGATGCCCATGCGCTATGGACAGTGGAAACTTGCCAGTATGTATCTGGGACATAAAAAACCTGTGGCAGACAGAGAGTTCCCGGATGTTCTGCTTCCGGAATTTGCTGTGGAAGAAAACTGCGCCCGGATTACATTTACATATTTTATGCCCACCACTCCGGCAGCTCAGTGCAAACTGACTTACCGGGTATTCGGAGATGGCGCCATCGAGACTACTCTTTCCTATGACCCGGTGAAGGAACTGGGAGATATGCCTGAGTTCGGCGTGGTGTTTAAATTTGACGCGGACTATGATAATGTCACCTGGTACGGCATGGGACCGGAAGAAACTTATGTGGACCGCTGCAAAGGCGCGAAACTGGGGATCTATCGGAATAAAGTGGCGGATAATATGGCAAAATATCTTGTTCCCCAGGAATGTGGAAACAAAACCGGCGTGCGCTGGGCTGAAGTGACGGATCAGAAAGGCAGAGGCATGAGATTTGAGGGAGACAATATGGAGTTCTCCGCATTGCCCTGGACACCTCATGAGCTGGAAAATGCCAGACATGAGTTTGAACTTCCGCAGGTACATTATACGGTAGTGCGGGTGGCTGCGCAGCAGATGGGTGTTGCCGGGGATGACAGCTGGGGAGCAAAAACCCATCCGGAATATCTGCTGGATGTCTCCAAACCCATG
>DVON01000287.1 GCA_018713585.1 Candidatus Pullilachnospira stercoravium
CAACCCACAGGATGTCCAATAGACCACAAGTAATACCACTTGCAATTGCAACAATATAATCCAAGTTGTCTGCTTGACTTGATAATAATTCAATCTGACTATTCAAATCATAGATGTTTTTATCAAAATCAAACTCCTGTGAGTCTTTAAAATTATCATAGGGTATCAATTCATATTTTATATCCATACATCACCTCAATAAAGAATATTCATTTGTAGGATATCAATAACCAATCAACTGAATTTTCAAAGTTTTATAATGGATTCTCCTTTTTAAAACTCTCAATCATCTGCAAAAGTATCTGGGCTGGAATCCCTATACCCGGATTGTTTTCATCAATTCCTTAAATGTTTCCGGTTCAAAGGTTTCATCCATGCAAAACACCTCATAATCAGCCCCCAGATAGTTCAGAAACAATCCGGTTTCCCTGTAACCGTTCCGAAGGTAAAACTCCTGCCTTTTCTTTCTCTGCAGGCTGTTGGCCGCAGTGTCGTCGGGCATTTCAAAATCCACCACCTGCTTTTTGCCGGGATATTCCAGTTTCGGGGTCTCAATGGCCCGGCTTCCATATCCCTTTGAGCGGCACGCATTTGCCATTTCCACCAGCTTTGAAGGTGCGAGATACTCTTCCGGCGGAAATGCTTCTTTTGCGAGGGTATTCACCCTATCCCAAAACCGGCTGTTTTCCGTGATGCGTTCCGTATGGAATCTCATAAAATCCACCAATGATTCCGTCGTTCATTCTTTGGCCCCAATGCAGGGAAATCTTCATTTTCAGGATTCCCCTACCTCCGGATCCATTTCCGATGAAAGGCTTTTCGAAGTATTCATTGTCTCCACATACGTGAGAATATCCTGAGCGTATTCCTCAAGATCCCCCATTTCCTCCGCGTATTTTTCCATCAGCGCTTCCTGCCGCGAGGATTCTTCCTCCATCCCTGCCTCCGCAAAGGCCTGACGCAGCACGGCCGCCTCATAATAGAATCCGGCCGCCTGGCACTGGCGGACGGTTTCGCTGTTTTCATCCTGCAGCTTCTGATCCCGGTTGGAGATCCGGGCCAGCTCCGTGTAATCCTCGTGTTGCAGACAGGTAAGGTAATATTCCTCCGTGAAATAATCCAGGGAATAATCCACCTCCCGGATGGAGCGGATAGCCTGGAAGACGGCAAAGAAGAAAGACAGGGTCAACAGTACAAAGAGTATCGTCAGTACAATTTTTCCCGGGGAAAGGTTTTTTTGCTTTTTCATAAATTCTCCGTCATCCTCCCTTCCAGAAGCTGATAAATCCGGGATTCCGAAAGATCCGGAAGTGTTGCCACATCATCCTGGGTCAGGCCGGTATAGCGGATCAGAAGCGCGGAGCACTGATCCTGGATGGCCTGAATATGCTCCATATTGTCCTCTGACAGATAGAGCTCCCGGTCATAGGAGTAGTCTTCTTCCACCTGATAAATCTGGGGAAGCAGACTGGAAAGGGAATCCGCCAGGTCAGAGAGTTCCTCTTCCCCCGGAGTTACGGAGGAGGAAAAGGTATACTGGAGCTGTTCAAATACATAGCCCAGGGCATCGGCTCCCTGGAAAACGGCCCGGTACTGGTCGAAAGCGTCCGTATAGTACAGGGAATTTGCCTGGTAATATCCGGACAATCCCATGTAATTTTCATCCGCCAGAAATTCATCCACCCTGGCTTTATGGGTGTCCAGCTGATCCTCGATTTTATTTTCCATCAGAGCAGAGCCGATTTCCCAGCTCTGGGCCCAGACGGCGTAGGCTGCCAGATTCAGAAGAAAGAGTACGAAAAGTATGGTGATGGGTACCGCCAGTCGGGTGAACCGGCTGGTTTCCCGGTAAACCTGGCTGCGGGTTTCCTGAAATTCCCGGTGATATTTTTCCATATCCGCCTGATGTTTTTTTGCCAGGGTGTTGGGCTGGCCGCAGTAGGGGCAGAATTTATCATCCAGTCCCAGCGGCGCGCCGCAGTAGGGGCATTTCATGGGCAATTCCTCCTATCTTGGGTTCTCATTCAGCCGTTTCTGCACGGTGTCCGCATAGCTTCGGCAGACAGAAAGGTCAAGGTATCCGCCTTCCTGTACCGCGTCCTGATACAGCTGTTCAATCTCTTCCTCCGTGAAATACAGATCTTCCCGGAGAAAGTTTCCGGCTTCTTCTTTATAGGAATCGATGAGCTCTTTTTCCCTGGAGGTTACCATATCTTCCTCGTAGGGGAGAAGTGCCTCTTTATATAAAATCATGGCGTTGCACAGCGCGTCTTCCAGATCTTCGGGGAACCAGTCGCCGCCGGCAAGCAGCTGATTTTGAAATTCCTCCATATAGTGGAAGGTGTCGTAATAATAAATAAAGGTGCTGTGATCCCAGGAAATAAACCCGGCGTCTCCGCTGACAGCTTCCGCATATGCCTGATCCAGAAGCCGGGCGGCTTCCGCGTAATTTTCTTCCGCATACAGCGCATCCAGCCGGGGTATGTATTGTTGCTCCAGCGCCAGCCGGGCGCGGGCAGAGGAAGCTTCCTGCCGGTTCTGCCACAGGTGGACGCCCAGGAAAAGAAGCGCCAGTGCGACAAAAACGGAGCCCACGGCCAGGGCAATTTTCAGCGTGCGTTTTCCGTGCTGCTTCAGCTCCCTGCCGTACTGCCGCATCGGTTCATCGGAAAGCGCCTCTGTTTCCTGAAGAATTTTCTGAAGACGTTCCATATATTTCTGTTCATCGGCAAATGGATTGACGGCCCCGCAATAGGGGCAACGGATTTCCTTTTCGCCGATGGAAGCGCCGCATTGGGTACAGTACATGAATAGTCCCCCTTCCCGTGAAAGATATTTCCATTATTATCATGACCGCTGCCGCGGCCATGATGCCTCTGGCGGATGCGCAGCGAGTTTCTGCGGGTCCGCAGAAATCGCCCGATGCGCAGGTATAATAGCCGTCTATGCGGCTATTATACCATAGAACCTGCCGCAGTACGAGAGGTTTCGCGGGGCGGGGAGGCAGATTTTCGGTTGAGATCGGATATTGGAGCTGGTATAATGAAAATACTTTCCGGGGTCTTCCGGGGAGGAAGGAAATAAAAGTACAGGAGACAGAAAAATGGAACATTACACGGAACGAACCGGGCCGGGACAGTACCGGATCCGGAAAGAATACCTGACCATTGCGGAGGAGGGCTGTATCGGCCCGGCGGCAGACCGGCTGGCGGCCTTTGAGCGGGTGTATGAGCAGCTGGCGAAGGACAGGGAGAAGACGGAGGCGCAGATGGAAGAACTTCGGAAGCAGGGGAGATGCGGTTCCGCCACCTTCCGCCAGCTGATGGCGAAAAAGGTGAATCTGGGGAATATGCTGGACACCTTTTCCATCTATGGAATACAGTGATTTTATGAAAATGGAAACAAGGACGGAATGATGTATGAGGAACTATGAGAGAACAGACGGCCCGGCAGTCCGGGAGAGGAAGAAAGGAGATATGACGGAAGGACCCATCACCAGACAGCTGGTGCTTTTCGCGCTTCCTCTTTTTGTGGGCGCGCTTTTTCAGCTGATGTACAATACTACGGACAGCGTAATTCTGGGAAAATTTGTGGGGGCGGACGCGCTGGCGGCCATCGGGGCCACCGGGACCACCGCCTTTGGCCTGCTGAACATTGCCATTGGCGTCACCAATGCCTTTACCGTGGTGATTTCACAATTATTCGGGGCGGGAAAACATGATCAGGTCCGCCGGGCAGTGGCCAACGCCATGTGGATTTCCCTGGTGCTGGGAATTCTGCTGGGATTTGTGGGATTTTTCGGGGCCAGACCGATTATGCGCCTTCTGGGAACGCCGGAGAATATCATGGAACCGGCCTGTATGTATGTGATGATCTATGGTGGCCTGATCATCGGACAGGTATTTTACAATGCGGCCTCGGCGATTCTGAAAGCGCTGGGAGACTCCAAAACCCCGCTGTATTTTCTGATTTTCTGCTCACTGCTGAATATTGTCCTGGATCTGGCTTTTGTGCTGATCTGGGAGGGCGGCGTGCCGGGGGTGGCCTGGGCCACAGTGATTTCCCAGATACTTTCCGCGGTGTTGTGCATGGCCTATATGTTTGCCCGCTATCCCCAGCTGCGTTTCGGCAGGGAAGAGCTGAAAATTGACAGGCGGCTAATGCGGGAAATGCTGCGGATCGGCGTACCCCTGGGAATTACCAACGGACTGCTCAGTGTGGGTATGATGGTGGTGACCGGCGTGGTGAATTCCTTCGGTTCCGATATCGTGGCGGTGTACACAGTGGGCGGAAAGGTGAGTCAGATCGCCACCGTTACCTTCAGCCAGCTGGCCTTTTCCTTCTCTGTGTTTGCCGGGCAGAATTTCGGGGCGAAGAAGTATGACAGGATTCTGGAAGGCAGCCGGAAGGCTCTGAGAATGGTGGTGGGGCTCAGCCTGCTGTCCACAGTGGTGATTATCCTGGCGGCAAATCAGGTGGCCCTGCTGTTCCTGAACGCCGGCGAGACGGAAATTCTGGCAGGTTCTGCCCAGATGATCCGGATCCAGGCCTGCTTCTACGTTTTTCTGGGAGCTATCTGGGTGTACAATTCCGCCCTGCGGGGCGTGGGGGATGTGCGGACCACCGTTTATTCTTCCGTTGTGGAGCTTTGCGCCAAGGTGGGACTTTCCGTTTTACTGGCCCGTCTGGTGGGATATGTGGGCATCTGGTTTGCGGAGCCTATCGGCTGGATTCTGGGCCTTCTTGTGTCCGGAATTGTCTTTTGCGGAAAAAAATGGATGGGGCGCGCGGAATTTTCTTGACGTTTTGATTGACAAAGAAAGTAATAGTTGATAGAATTGTTCACAAAGCTGTTTTACACATTACTAAATGAAAGTGAGAAAGTGGGGAATCATCTATGAAGCAGAGAATATTATCAATTCTGGTAGATAATACAGCCGGTGTATTGAGCCGTGTTTCCGGCCTGTTCAGCAGGAGGGGATATAACATTGACAGCCTCACCGTCGGCGTCACTGCGGATCCCAGATATTCCCGTATGACGGTGGTGTGCAGCGGCGACGATCAGGTGCTGGAGCAGATTACCAAACAGCTGAACAAGCTGGTGGATGTGAGAGACATCAAAGTGCTGGAGCCGGACAGCAGTGTCAGCCGGGAGCTGATTCTGGTGAAGGTGAGAGTTTCCAAGGAAAACCGTCAGAATGTGACGGCCATCACAGATATATTCCGGGCAAACGTGATCGATGTGGGACTGGATTCCATGGTGATCGAGCTGACCGGGTCGAAGTCCAAGCTGGAAGCTTTCCTGAACCTGATGGGAGACGGAAACGAGATTCTGGAAATCGCCAGAACCGGCATTACGGGTCTTTCCAGAGGATCCGATTATGTGCTGTTCCTTTGAAAGCCTTTGATTTCACGGCTGCGGAAACAGCAAAGTCAGCCTGCTAGAGGGTAAAACCCCTAACACATAAATTTTACATAATACGAGGAGGAAACAAAGATGGCAGTAAAGATTTATTACCAGGAAGATTGCAACATGAGTCTGCTGGAGGACAAGACCATCGCTATTATCGGCTACGGAAGCCAGGGTCACGCACATGCGCTGAACCTGAAGGAATCCGGATGCAACGTCATCGTCGGACTGTATGAGGGAAGCAAATCCTGGGCGAAAGCTGAGGCACAGGGCTTCAAAGTATATACTGCGGCAGAGGCCGCAAAACGCGCGGATGTGATCATGATTCTGATCAACGACGAGAAACAGGCACAGATGTACAAAGAGTCCATCGAGCCCAACCTGGAGGAGGGCAACATGCTGATGTTCGCCCATGGCTTTGCCATCCACTTCGGCCAGATCCGTCCGCCCAAGAACGTGGACGTAACCATGATCGCTCCCAAGGCTCCCGGCCATACCGTAAGAAGCGAGTATCAGATTGGAAGAGGAACTCCCTGTCTGGTGGCTGTAGAGCAGGACTATACCGGAAAAGCGCTGGATATGGCGCTGGCATACGCGCAGGCGTTGGGCGGAGCAAGAGCCGGTGTTCTGGAGACCACCTTCAAAGTAGAGACAGAGACCGACCTGTTCGGTGAGCAGGCAGTTCTGTGCGGCGGCGTGTGCGCCCTGATGAAAGCGGGATTTGAGACACTGGTGGAAGCAGGATACGCTCCCGAGAACGCATACTTTGAGTGTGTGCATGAGATGAAGCTGATTGTGGATCTGATCTACCAGAGCGGATTTGCCGGAATGAGATATTCTATTTCCAACACTGCGGAGTACGGCGATTACATCACCGGACCGAAGATCGTTACCGACGAGACAAAGAAAGCCATGAAACAGATTCTGAAAGATATCCAGGATGGTTCCTTCGCGAAAGAGTGGCTGCTGGAGAACAAAGTGGGATGCCCGCACTTCATGGCCATGAGACAGAACGAGGCTTCTCATCAGCTGGAGCAGGTGGGAGCGGAGCTTCGGAAACTGTACAGCTGGAACAACGAGGACAAACTTCTGGACAACTGATTCAGGACAACGGAAAGTTCGCGTAGCGTGCTTTCTATTGTATGTGACAATCGAAGACTTTGGAGACGTGTTCCGTTTCCTGGTTCGACGACATATGAAAAAGAGGGAAAAGCTGCCGAAAGGCAGCTTTTCTATTTGCGGGGGGAAATGAAAATTCGCGCGATGGTGTTACAGAATTTCAGCGTTTTCCAGAAAGCTGCGGATCACCGGCAGCTGCTGCCGGTCTTTCCGGCAGACAAACCCCACCTGTCGGGGAGGAAAGGAAAGACCCAGCGGCACCTCAACCAGCGTGCGGCCGTCCAGTTCCTGCTTTACAAATTCCCGGATCACGCAGGCGATTCCCAGCCCGATTTTGGCGAAATCGATCAGCAGATCCATGGTGGATACCTCCAGCACGTTGGCAGGCTTACGCTGGTATTCGGCGAAGGCTTTGTTGATGTACTGGCGGGTGATATTTTCCTCATCCAGCATCATGAAGGCGGCGGTATCGTACAGATCCTGTCCGCCCTCCCGCAGAGAAAGGTTTTCCAGATAAGCGGGGGCAGCCACAAAGATATCCTGGATGCCCAGCAGCGGGAAAAATACCGTTCCCCGAAGGGCGGAGGGCTCGCCCACCAGGCCGATGTCGATTTTGTTTTCATCCAGCAGGGCCAGGGTCTGGAAGGTGGACTGGCAGGTGATGGAGACCTTCACATGGGGATGCAGCCTGACAAAATTTTTCAGGTGGGGCAGAAGAATATAGCGGCATAAGGTGGTGCTGGCCCCGATGCGCAGCTGGGATACGCCCAGCTTCCGGTTGCGTTCCAGAAGGGCCTCCCCCGATTGAAGGGTATCGAAGGCCTGGGCCACATGGCGGTAGAGCAGTTCACCTTCCCGGGTGAGCGTAACTCCCCGGGAGGTGCGGATAAAAAGTACGGTTTCCAGATTTTCCTCCAGCTTCCGGATAGCTTTGCTGATGGCCGGCTGGCTGATGAAAAGTTCCCGGGCAGCCCGGGAAATATTTCCCTCCCGGGTGGTGACGTAAAAAATATGATACAGAGAAAGATTTTCTTCCATGGCAAACCTCCGGATGAGTATTTAATATAACTTCAAGTTATGATAAATATGATTAATATGTATTAGTATTATAACAGAGAGTGTGCTACAATTACAATCAGTAAATCGTCAGGAGGATGAGATTATGGGAATGACAATGACACAGAAAATCCTGGCTGCCGCAGCCGGTCTGGATCATGTGGAAGCCGGACAGCTGATCGAGGCAAAGCTGGATCTGGTTCTGGGAAATGATATTACGTCTCCGGTTGCAATCCATGAGATGGAGAAAATGACAGTAGATACCGTATTCGATAAAGATAAAGTCGCGCTGGTAATGGACCATTTTATCCCCAACAAGGATATCAAGTCCGCCCAGCACTGCAAATGCGTCAGGGAATTTGCCTGCCGTCATGAAATTACCAATTATTTTGATGTGGGAGAGATGGGCATCGAGCACGCGCTTCTGCCGGAGAAAGGTCTGACCGTGGCAGGCGACGTGATTATCGGCGCGGATTCTCATACCTGTACCTACGGCGCTCTCGGGGCGTTTTCCACCGGAGTGGGAAGCACGGATATGGCAGCCGGCATGGCCACGGGAAAAGCCTGGTTTAAGGTGCCCTCCGCCATCAAGTTTAATATTGTAGGAAAACCTTCGAAATGGGTAAGCGGAAAAGACGTGATTCTGCACATCATCGGCATGATCGGCGTGGACGGCGCCCTTTACAAATCCATGGAATTTGTAGGGGAAGGAATTCATAACCTGTCCATGGACGACCGTTTCACCATCGCCAATATGGCCATCGAGGCCGGCGGAAAGAACGGTATTTTCCCGGTGGACGATATTGCCATGACTTATATGAAGGAACATTCCAGCCGTCCCTGGAAGGTCTATGAGGCGGATGAGGATGCCGTTTATGACGAGGAATACACCATTGATCTGAGCACGCTGCGTCCCACGGTGGCATTTCCGCACCTGCCGGAAAACACCAGAACCATCGATGAAATCCAGGAGGACATCGCCATCGACCAGGTGGTGATCGGCTCCTGTACCAACGGAAGAATTGACGACCTGCGGATTGCCGCGGAGATCCTTGCCGACAATAAGGTGAAAAAAGGCGTCCGCTGCATCGTAATCCCGGCCACTCAGAAAATTTATCTGGAGGCCATGGAAGAGGGGCTTCTGAAAACGTTTATAGAAGCCGGCGCCGTGGTCAGCACACCCACCTGTGGTCCCTGCCTGGGCGGTTACATGGGAATCCTGGCAGAGCATGAGCGGTGCGTATCCACCACCAACCGGAACTTTGTGGGCCGTATGGGCCATGTGGAGTCCGAGATATATCTGGCAAGCCCTGCGGTGGCTGCGGCCAGCGCGGTAACCGGAAAGATTTCCTCTCCGGAAGAACTGGGATTATAGGAGGTTTTGGAAGATGAAAGCACAGGGAACAGTATTCAAATACGGCGACAACGTGGACACCGACGTGATCATTCCCGCCCGTTATCTGAATTCTTCAGATCCGGCGGAGCTGGCCACCCATTGTATGGAAGATATCGATAAGGATTTCGTCAGCAAAGTAGAAAAAGGAGATATTATCGTAGCCAACAAAAACTTTGGCTGTGGTTCCTCCAGAGAACACGCGCCTCTGGCCATCAAAGCGGCCGGCGTCAGCTGTGTCATCGCCGAGACCTTCGCGAGAATTTTTTACCGGAACGCCATCAATATCGGACTTCCGATTATCGAGTGTCCGGAGGCGGCAAAGGCCATCGAAAACGGAGATCAGGTGGAAGTGGATTTCGACAGCGGAATCATCTATGACAGAACCAAAGGAACCCAGTATAAAGGACAGGCGTTCCCGGAGTTCATGCAGAAAATTATCCGCGCCGAGGGCCTGGTCAATTACATCAACAGCCAGTATCAAAAATAGATAGAAAATAGGATGGGAGCTGCCGGTCATTGCGATCCGGCAGCTCTGTCCTTGTGTGTCTGATGCGCGAAGGCAGAAAAGTTTATGGAAGTGTGGAAGATATATAAAGGACAAGAAAAATAAACGGGAATGATTGTGTGATTTGCATAAAAATGCAAAAAAATGGAAAATGAGTATTGCTTTTTTGGTGGCACCGTTGTATACTATCACACGTAGCAAATCACAGAGAAAAACGAATTGAACCAACAATTCAAAAAATTTGAAAATTACTCTTTACATTTCCTGTGAGTTCTGCTATAATAAAGATCACCGGGGTATGGCGTAGCTTGGTAGCGCGCACGGCTGGGGGCCGTGAGGTCGCAGGTTCAAATCCTGTTGCCCCGATTTTTTATTTGGAATATACATCAAAAGAGCTGATATAAGTTCATTGCCAGTGAGTTTATATCAGCTCTTTTGATTTTTTCAGAACAGGGGAGCATATTACAATTTATGAATTGCGCCGGCCCCGGAAAATAGGTATAATGGAAAAAAGCCGGAGCAGGGCGCTCCGGCTTGATAAAAGAGGATATCCATCGGCGGCCGTCCTGGCTGTGTCGGGCCGCGCATCTATGTAAAGGAAATAGTTGTTAGGCGAGGAAAACGGCTATCCGGACATCTGTCTTGCAGACAACCGCTGCCCTCTTTGATGATGATTTCAGTATAGCAGGGGACTGTGAGCAGAATATGTACAAAAACAGAAAAAAGTATAAACAAAATTAAAAAAGAATACCAGGAGGAGAAGAATGTTGACCATCAGAGAATATGTAAAGGCCGAAAGCCTTGCGGAGGCTTATGAGCTGAACCAGAAACGGTCCAACCGGGTGATCGGCGGCATGCTCTGGCTGCGTCTGGGCAGCGGAAATGTAAATAAGGCCATCGACCTGTCCGGACTGGGGCTGGAGGGGATCGAGGAAAATGACGAGGAATTTTCCATCGGCGCCATGACCACTCTGCGGCAGCTGGAACTGCATGAGGGACTGAACCGGTATACCGGCGGGGCCGTCCGGGAGTGCGTCCGCCATATCGTGGGCGTGCAGTTTCGGAATCTGGCTACCGTGGGAGGAAGCATTTACGGGCGGTTCGGATTTTCCGATGTACTGACCATGTTTCTGGCTCTGGACTGCCAGGTAGAACTTTATAAGGGAGGAATCCTTCCCCTGGAAACCTTCGCGGCGGCCCCCCGGGACCGGGATGTGCTGGTGCGGATCCATGTGAAAAAACGTCCGGCCAAAGCGGCCTATCTCTCCATGCGGAACAACAGTACGGATTTTCCGGTGCTCACCTGCGCGGCAGTCTGTCTTGACGGCGCCTGGCAGGCAGCCATCGGCGCAAGACCGGGCCGGGCGGTACTGATCCGCGACCAGGAGCAGCTGCTTTCCGGGACGCCTACTTTTGAGGAGACGAAAGCTTTTGCCGGGTACGTGCAGGAACATCTGACCACCGGTTCCAACATGAGAGCGTCCGCCGAATACAGAAAGACCATCGCCGGGGTGCTGGTACGCCGGGCGTGTATGCAGACGGGAGGAATGTGAGATGAAAATACAGTTTACTCTGAACGGAAAAAAGACGGAGGCCCAGATCCGTCCGGACACCACCCTGTATGAACTGGTGCGTCAGCTGGGATGCCTCAGCGTCAAATGCGGCTGTGAAACCTCCAACTGTGGTCTGTGTACTGTCTTTTTCAACGGAACCCCTGTGCTCTCCTGCAGTATGCTGGCGGCCAGGGCAGACGGCGGCCGGGTGGAAACGCTGGAGGGCCTTCAGGCGGAAGCGGAGGAGATCGGCGCATTTGTGGCCGGCCAGGGAGCCGAGCAGTGCGGCTTCTGCAACCCCGGCATGATCATGAATATGATCGCCATGTTCCGGGAACTGCCGGATCCCACAGATCAGGAAATCCGGGAATACCTGGCGGGAAATCTCTGCCGCTGTTCCGGGTATGAGGGACAGATGCGGGCAGTGAAGGAATTTATGAAATACAAAGCCCAAAAAGAAGAGAGCGGCAAGGAGGCGAAGGTATGAGATATGTAAATCAGCCGGTGATCAAAAGCGACGCCATGGCTCTGGTGACGGGAAAGCCGGTTTATATGGATGATATTGCGCCCAGGGATTGTCTGGTGGTAAAACTGCTGAGAAGCCCCCATGCCCACGCTCTCATTGAGGATATTTCCGTGGACAAGGCGCTTCTGGTGCCGGGCATCGAGGCAGTCTTTACTTATCGGGACGTTCCCCAGGAGCGGTTTACCCTGGCGGGGCAGACCTATCCGGAACCCAGCCCCTATGACCGTCTGATCCTGGACCGGCGGCTCCGGTATGTGGGAGACCCGGTGGCCATTGTGGCCGGAAGGGATGAGGCTTGTGTGGAGAAGGCCATGAAGCTGATCAAAGTAACCTATCAGGTGCTGCAGCCGGTTCTGGATCCCCACGAAGCCCTGGACGGGGAGATTCTGGTACATCCGGAGGAAAACTGGAAGGCTCTCTGTCCGGTGGGAGCGGACAACAAGAGAAATCTCTGCGCCTCCGCCCGGGATGAGATGGGAGATGTGGATCAGGTGCTGGCGGACTGCGACGTGGTGGTGGACCAGGTGTACCGAACCAAAGCCAACCAGCAGGCCATGATGGAGACCTTCCGCACCTACACCTATATGGATCACAACGGGAGACTGAACATTGTCAGCTCCACCCAGATCGTGTTCCATGTGCGGAGAATCATCGCCAATGCCCTGGGGATTCCCAAATCCAGAATCCGGGTCACAAAGCCCAGAATCGGCGGCGGTTTCGGGGCCAAGCAGACCTCCGTCAGCGAGGTTTATCCGGCTTTCGTCACCTGGAAAACCGGAAAACCGGCGAAAATCATTTTCACCAGGGAAGAATCCATGACGGCTTCCTCGCCCCGCCATGCCATGGAACTCCATGTGCGGATGGGCGCAGACAGGGATGGTAAGCTGCGCGCCATCGACGTCTATACTTTATCCAATACCGGCGCTTACGGAGAACACGGGCCGACGACGGTGGGACTTTCCGGTCACAAGAGTATTCCGCTGTATCATGACCTGGAGGCTTACCGGTTCGCTTACGATGTGGTGTATACCAACCGGATGTCCGCGGGCGCCTACCGGGGCTACGGCGCCACCCAGGGAACCTTCGCGGTGGAGACGGCGGCCAATGAGCTGGCGGCAAAGCTGGGGATGGATCCCGTTGCGTTCCGTCTGAAAAATATGGTGCGCCAGGGCGACGTGATGCCGGCCTATTACGGAGAAACCGCCACCAGCTGCGCCCTGGACCGGTGTCTGCTGCGGGCCAAAGAGCTGATGGGCTGGGATGAGAAATATCCCTGCCGTGATATGGGCAACGGAAAGGTGCGCAGCGTGGGCGTGGCCATGACCATGCAGGGCTCCGGCATTTCCGGCGTGGATGTGGGCTCCGCCACTTTGAAACTCAACGACGCCGGATTTTACACGCTGCTGATCGGATCGGCGGACATGGGAACCGGCTGCGATACGATTCTGGCTCAGATCGCGGCGGAATGTCTGGACTGTGATCTGGATCTGATCACTGTGCGGGCTGCGGATACGGATACTTCTCCTTACGATTCCGGTTCCTACGCCTCCAGCACCACCTATGTCACAGGAAAAGCGGTGGAGCAGGCCTGTGAGAAGATGCGGCAGAAGATCACGGAAAGCGGCGCCGCCATGCTGGGCTGCCCGGCGGACCAGGCGGAATTTGACGGCAGCGTGGTGAAAAACCTTGCCGACGGAAGCCAGGTGACGCTGGCCGAGATCGGATGGAAATCTCAGAGCGGATTCAGCGGGGATCTGGAAGTGACGGTCACCCATTCCTCCCCGGTTTCCCCGCCGCCTTACATGGTGGGCATGGCGGAGATCGAGCTGGACAAGGAAACCGGCTCCGTGCAGGTGATCAACTATGTGGGAGTGGTGGACTGCGGCACGCCCATCAATTCCAACCTGGCCCGGGTGCAGACAGAGGGCGGCATTGGCCAGGGAATCGGCATGGCGCTTTTTGAGGATGTCCAGTACACGCCGGCCGGAAAGGTGCGGGAGAATTCCTTCATGCAGTATAAGATCCCCAACCGGATGGATGTGGGAAATATCACCGTGGATTTTGAGAGCAGCTATGAGCAGACCGGCCCCTTCGGCGCCAAATCCATCGGCGAGGTGGTGATCAACACTCCGTGCCCGGCCATCGCCCATGCGGTGTACAATGCCTGCGGCTGCTGGTTCCGGGAGCTTCCCATCACGCCGGAAAAGATTTTGATGAAAATGATTGACAATCCTGAAAATCCGTGATATCGTTATTAGCAGATCAACGAATTAAAGCAGTAAACGCGTTGAAGAGGATTAGTACGGATCGGATCGATTCCAGAGAGCCGCTGGCTGGTGGAAAGCGGCAGAGAGAACATTCGGAACTGCCCTCAGAGCATCTGCCCGAAAAAAGGACTTTTGAGTAGGCGCAGACGGAGACCTCACCGTTATCAAAGAGGAGGATATAAGGCCCCAAGGGTCCGTATCCGATGAGTGCACGGAGAAGATCCGTGAACAGGAGTGGTACCGCGCAGGATTTATCAGGTCCTTCGTCTCTTGCATAGAGTAAGAGACGGAGGGCTTTTTTTCGTGAAGATGCAAGGCAGCCAAAAAGACTGCACTTCACCGTGTAAGTTCCCGGATTTTCCGGAGAAACAGACTTCCTGCGGCCCGCCCGATTTCAGAAATGACAAGGAGGATGTTGAAAATGATGAATTACAGGAAGTATGAGAAACAGTATTTCATGCCGCCCGTCCCCTGCATGGACTGGACGAAAAAAGAGTATGTGGACAAAGCGCCCATCTGGTGCAGCGTGGATTTGCGGGACGGAAACCAGGCCCTGGTGATTCCCATGAGTCTGGAGCAGAAGATCGAGTTCTTCAAGCTTCTGGTAAAAATCGGATTTAAAGAGATTGAAGTGGGATTTCCCGCTGCCTCTGAAACAGAGTATGATTTTGTCCGGGCACTGATCGAGAGAAACCTGATTCCGGATGATGTTACCATTCAGGTGCTAACCCAGGCCAGAGAGCATATTATCCGTAAAACCTTTGAGGCAGTCAAAGGCGCTCCCAAAGCCATCATCCACGTGTACAATTCTACATCCTTTGCCCAGAGACAGCAGGTATTCCGCAAGTCCAAAGAGGAGATCAAAGAAATCGCCGTGGACGGCGCCGCCCTGCTGAAAAAGCTGGCTGACGAAACAGATGGTAATTTCCTCTTCGAGTACAGCCCCGAAAGCTTCACCGGAACGGAGCCGGAATACGCGCTGGAGGTCTGCAACGCGGTTCTGGATGTCTGGCAGCCGACCGCGGATAAGAAAGCCATCATTAACTTGCCGGTGACCGTGGAACATTCCATGCCCCACGTGTATGCCAGCCAGGTGGAATATATGTGCAAGAATATGAAGTACCGGGATAATGTGATTGTATCCCTTCACCCCCACAATGACAGGGGCTGCGGTGTGGCAGATTCCGAGATGGGCCTGCTGGCCGGTGCGGACCGTATCGAAGGAACCCTCTTTGGGAATGGCGAGCGTACCGGTAATGTGGACATTATCACCCTTGCCATGAATATGTATTCCCAGGGAGTGGATCCGAAGCTGGATCTCTCCGATATGCCTATGATCTGTGAAAAGTACGAGCAGTACACCGGAATGAAAGTGGATGAGAGAAGTCCCTACAGCGGCGCGCTGGTATTTGCCGCGTTCTCCGGTTCCCACCAGGATGCCATTGCCAAGGGTATGAAATGGATCGATGAAAAAGATCCCGACCACTGGACCGTGCCGTATCTTCCCATCGATCCCAAAGATGTGGGAAGAAACTACGACGCGGATGTGATCCGGATCAACAGCCAGTCCGGAAAAGGCGGTGTGGGATATATCCTGGAGTCCAAATTCGGTCTTCGCCTGCCTGCCAAGATGCGGGAGGCAATGGGCTACGCGGCCAAGGCGGTATCCGATCATACCCACAAAGAGCTGCATCCGGAGGAGATTTTCGAGCTGTTCAAGGAGACTTTCGAGAACGTGAAGACGCCTTACAGCGTGGAGAAGGTACACTTCAAACAGAACGGCCATATCACCGCTACCGTGACATCTTCCTGCTATGGAAGGACCATCACAACGGAGGCTGTCGGAAACGGCCGCCTGAACGCGGTCAGCAACGCGCTGAAGAAAGCATACGATCTGAAATACGATCTGGTAACCTACGAAGAGCACGCGCTGGAACAGAGCTCCAGCTCCAGAGCTATTGCCTATGTGGGTATCCGCAAACCTGACGGATCCCTGGCCTGGGGCGCCGGTCTGGATACGGATATTATCAAAGCATCCATTGATGCGCTGGTAACGGCGATTAATAACCGGTAAGGGCTAATAAAGGTTATCTGGTGTAATATTTTACTTTGCTTAAATTTGAGTTTTGGAACTGAGTGGAACCGAAAAGCGAGAACTTTCCATTGTCATGAATAAGAAAACTCTATGTGAATGGATGAACCATTTGCATAGAGTTTTTTCTTTGCTTTTTCCAATGTTTTAGCCGGTACAATCCGGCCGCATCCGGAAGCAGCAGTCATTTGAAAAAGAATATTAAATTTCCGCTTCCAGCGATTCCCGCAAATTCTGCAAAAAGACAGTTGCAGCTTTGGAAAATACCTGATATTTTTTCCAGACAATAAAGCCGCGAGCCTCCATAGGAGGAGAAAATGGACGAAAACACAGATTGCTGCCGCGGGTGTTAATGAGTTTGTCGTAGCACAGGGCATAACCAAGCCCTTCATCTACCAGAAGGGAAGCGTTGAAAATCAGGTTGTAAGTGGCAACGATATGCAGCTCCGACTCTTTCCGCTGAAGCCATTGATTCAGATATGCGTCATCTCCTTTTTGGTGGGAAACGATCAGCGGTTTATCCCATAGATCCTCCGGACAGATTACTTCTTTTTCGGCCAGGGGAGAATCCCTGCGCATTAAAACACCCCAGGTATCTTTGATGGGAATCGGGATGG
>DVON01000288.1 GCA_018713585.1 Candidatus Pullilachnospira stercoravium
TAAAACGAACAAAAGAAGAGATAGAGGTCGCGTTCTTTATCAGTATCCCGCCGGATGTGTCAGGCGCAGGCGATGACGGGAGAAAGGAAAGGATGCCGAAGAGGCAGAGTTCCTGAACCTTTGCCTTTGGGCATGCCGGCGAAAGCGGTATGACTGTCATCGTATGATGGAGAGCTATCCTGAAAGAGAAAAAGGCAGAAGAAGTTTCATTGCGGATTCTGAGAGGCGGGCTCACCACTGGCAGCTGCGCCTCTTTTTTTCTGCGAGTGGCCATTCGGCCGGTAATCAATAGAAAGGAGAACAGCATATGGCAATTTTTAAGGGGGCCGGCGTGGCGATCATCACGCCCATGAAGGACAATTATGAGGTGAATTACGACAAACTGGACGAGATCCTTGAGGAACAGATCGCAGGCGGAACGGATGCTGTTGTGATTTGCGGAACCACCGGAGAGTCTGCCACTCTTTCAGAGGCAGAGCATATGGAAGCCATCCGTTTTACCATTGAACGGGTGAATCACCGGATTCCTGTAGTGGCGGGAACCGGGTCCAACTGCACCGCCACGGCGGTACAGATGTCAAAAGAAGCTGATGAGGCAGGAGCGGATGGAATTCTTCTGGTGACTCCCTACTATAATAAAGGAACACAGAACGGTCTTATCGCGCACTTTTCCAAGATTGCCGGCGAAGTGAAGATTCCGGCGATCATGTATAACATTCCCAGCCGTACCGGTGTGGGCATGACTCCGGAAACCATCGCGCATCTGGTGAACAATGTGGAGAATATTGTGGGCGTGAAAGAGGCTTCCGGCAATATCAGCCATGTGGCGGAGGTGATGAATCTGTGCGACGGAAACATCGATATGTATTCCGGAAATGACGATCAGATTGTTCCGCTTCTGTCCCTGGGCGGTATCGGCGTCATCTCCGTGCTTTCCAACGTGGCGCCCGCCTACACCCATGACATTGTGGCGAAATATCTGGAGGGAAATGTGGCAGAGAGCCGTGATCTGCAGCTTCGGGCCATTCCTCTGATCAAGGCGCTGTTTTCCGAGGTGAACCCGATCCCCGTGAAAGCGGCCATGAATCTGATGGGCAAAGCGGTGGGGCCGGTTAGACTGCCTCTGACGGAGATGGAGGAGGCACATAAAGCGGCGCTGGCGGAAGAAATGAAAAAGTTCGGACTGAAGCTGGCATAACCTTGTGTTATGACAGATGATTTCCGGCCTGCGGGCCGGAACCGGCGGAAGAGGAGAGACGAGATGGTAAGAGTAATTATGCATGGTTGCAACGGCCATATGGGACAGGTGATTACGGGCCTTATCAAAGAGGACCCGGATATTGAGATTGTGGCGGGCATCGACCTGGTGGATAACCGGGACAACGGTTATCCCGTATTTACAGATATCTGGAGCTGTGACACGGAGGCGGACGCGGTGATTGATTTCTGTACGGCGAAGGCCACGGACAATCTGCTGGAGTACTGTGTGAAACGGCAGATCCCGGTGGTTCTGTGCACCACGGGACTGACAGAGGAGCAGCTGAAAAAGGTGGAAGAGGCCAGCAAAAAGGTGGCTGTGCTGAAATCCGCCAATATGTCTCTGGGCGTAAACCTGCTGCTGAAGCTGGTGAAGGAAGCGGCCCGGACGCTGGCCACCTCCGGCTTTGATGTGGAAATTGTGGAGAAGCATCACCGGCTGAAGGTGGATGCGCCCAGCGGAACGGCACTGGCACTGGCGGACAGCATCAATGAGAGCATGGACAACGCATACCGCTATGTGTATGACAGAAGCCAGATGCGCCAGAAGAGAGACGATAAGGAAATCGGTATTTCATCTGTGCGGGGCGGCACCATTGTGGGCGAGCACGATGTGATCTTCGCGGGAGCCGATGAGGTAGTGACATTCCAGCACACCGCCTACTCCAAAGCGATCTTCGGAAAGGGTGCCGTTCAGGCCGCCAAGTTCCTGGCGGGCAAGGGCCCCGGATGGTATCAGATGAGCGATGTGATCGACGCTCAGAACTGACAGAAAAACGGAATATGGATTTGAAAGAGGACCTTTTTCATGGGGAAACCGAAAAGAAAGTTTTTGGTTTCCCTGCGAAAAAGGTTCTTTCATTTTCCCAAAAATTTTACATTGTTTTACAATTCCTTAATTTCTTTCTCACAAAAGTATGATAGAAGGCCGGTCAGGGGAAGCGGTATTATAAACAACGGATATCCAATGGTTTACCTCGTGAATCCGGCATATGGCCTGAAACGCACAGGCCATCCGGATCCACACATCTGAAACACGAAAGGAATCACGGGACGGAGGCCGGAAGGGCTTCCCGCTTCTGTGAAGGAGAGGAGAAAGTTTATGTTCAAGATGCTGAATCCGCGGCGGTTTTACCATGCAGTGGGAAGACGCAAATTTCTGGAATTTATCATACTTGCGGTCTTCATCCTGTTTTTTTATGGTCCGCTGCTCAACATGCTGATGCTGGCCTTCGCCAACGAGTACAATGTTCCGCATGTACTGCCGGATGAATGGGGATTCGACTGGTGGGCGTATGTATTCGGACAGGACAGCCTGGTATCGTCCATGATCCAGTCCTTTATCGTCGCCATCGCCACCACAGTTATTTCCATGATTTTCTGTATTCCGGCGGCGTATTCCATCGCCCGGTTCAAATACCGGGGAAGGAAGATATTCATGCTTTCGTTCCTTCTGACCAATGCATTCCCCAAACTGGGAATCTACACATCCATTGCTGTTCTGTTCTATCGATATGGTCTGATGGGAACGTATCCGGGTGTAATTATTATCCATATGATTAATTCCATGATGTTTATGGTATGGTTGCCGTCCAACGCATTCCGGAATGTACACCGGCAGCAGGAGGAAGCCGCCCGTGACGTGGGAGCCGGACCGGTCCGCACGTTCTTTAAGGTGACACTGCCCATGGCTATGCCGGGTATTGCGGTGGCAACGCTTTATACGTTCCTGGGTTCCATGGAAGAGGCACAGGGAACCATGCTGGTGGGTCTTGCGAGAATCCAGACCATGCCGGTGGCAATGTACGGAATCGTACTTGACAGCACCGCAGTCCAGATCGGAGCCGTGTTCGCGATTCTTCTGATTATCCCCTCGGCGGTGATGATTTTCCTGATGAGAAAATTCATCGGACCGGAGGCTATTGCCGGCGGATTCAAGATGAAATAAGAACCATCCGGCCAATAACAAGGTAAACAATTTGGGAGGAGAAATAATATGAGCAATACGATGACGGGCAGTGAGTCCGCTGCCGGCAATCGGAAAGTAAAACTTGAAATTAAGAATATGACGAAACATTACGATAATGGCGACGGTGTGGAGAATATTAACCTGAAGGTGTATGAAAATGAGATCGTAACCTTCCTGGGACCCTCCGGATGCGGAAAGTCCACGATTCTCCGGACAATCGCAGGATTTCTGGATGTGACATCCGGTGATATTCTCGTGGACGGACAGTCCATTGTAAATCTTCCGCCGGAAAACCGTCCCACAGCCATGGTATTCCAGAGCTACAACCTGTGGCCGCATATGACGATTTACGAGAATCTGGCATTCGGCCTGAAACTTCGCAAGATCCCCAAGAAAACCATTGATGAGGATATCAAGAATATGCTGGCACTGGTTTCCATGAGCGGTACTGAGAAAAAATACCCCGGACAGCTCTCCGGAGGTCAGCAGCAGCGTATCGCCATTGCCAGATCTCTTCTGCTGAAACCGGCGCTTCTGCTTCTGGACGAGCCCTTCTCCGCACTGGACGCGAAGATCCGTCAGCAGATGCGTGAGGAGCTGAAAAGAATTCAGAGCAACCTGGGCATCACCGTTATTTTCGTAACCCACGACCAGGAGGAGGCCATGGCCATTTCCCACCGGATCGTGGTTATGAACAAAGGAAAATTCGACCAGGTGGGAACACCGGATGAGATCTATGATCAGCCCGCAACCCTCCATGTGGCATCCTTTATCGGCGAGATGAACTTCATCAAGAAGGACAAATATACCATCGCGGTACGTCCGGAGGATCTGCTGGTGGATACCGAAAACGGTGAAATCGACGGAACTGTCAGCACCGTCATGCTGATGGGACATTACGTTTCCATTACTGTCCATGTGGGTGATGAGATTGTGAAATGTTACGTAAATCGTGACATCGGAGATCACCTGCAGGTGGGTCAGAAGGTGAAACTGAAAATCGGAAAGAGCACACAGTTTCCCCTGAGCGCCTGAGCCGGCGGCACAGTTTTCGGCGGCACGCCGTTTCCATAACCGGCAGCCGCAGAAAGCTTTTAAATAGAAGACAGAAGTGAAGAAAGAAAGGAAGAAAGAAATGAAAAGAAAGAAAGTAACATCCTTACTGGCACTGATGATGGCAGGAGTTCTGGCTGCAGGTATGGCAGGCTGCGGCGGTTCCGGAAACGGAGATTCCGCTGAGGCATCTGCTTCCAGCGAGTCCGGAGACTCCGGAGATAAGTCCACAGTAACCATCTGGGCCACCGGATCTGACAACGTGCGTCAGGTATATGAGGCGCTGATCGAGGATTTCAACAGCAACTCTGATTATGCGGATCAGTATACCGCCGAGCTGCAGTTCATGCTGAGCGGTACCGGAACCCAGTCCATGACCGATATGCTGGCAGCCGCTTACCAGGCAAATCAGACCAACACCGATTACGACCTGGTGGATGTGGGAGGCGATGACCTGTCCGCCCTGATTTCCAGAGTAGGAGAGGAAGCATTTGTGAAGCTGGATGATTCCAAGATCCCCAATGCGGAGAGAGTAAGCGCCGAGAGCAGCCTTGCCGCTGACTATGTACAGCCCTACAGAGGAACCACAGTAATTCTGGCTTATGATTCCGAGGCAGTTCCCAACCCGCCCACCACCATGGATGAGCTGGTGGAGTGGATGAAGGAAAATCCGGGACGTTTCGCCTACAACGCGCCGGGAACCGGCGGAGCCGGAGACTCCTTCGCCCGTACCTCCGTATACAACTTCCTGCCGGAAGAGGCTATGACCTCCGATGATACCAGCTGGGAAGATCAGTGGGATGAGGGCTTCCAGTTCCTGACCGATATTCATCAGTATATGTACACCTCCGGCGGAAGTATTGTATACCCCAACAAGAACCAGGGTACGCTGGATCTGCTGAACCAGGGTGAAATTGATATGTGCCCCAACTGGGCGGATATGGTACTGTCCCAGAGAGCGGACGGAACGCTGAAGGATACCATCAAGATCACGCAGATCGATCCCGCGTTTACCGGTTCTCTGCAGTCCCTGGCCATCCCCACCTTCGGATCCAATGAGGACGGAGCTTACGCGTTCATTGATTACATGCTGACTGATTCCGCACAGGAGATCCTGGTAAAAGAGATGGCAGCCATTCCTCTGGTGGACACCAGCAACATCGATATGACCGGATATGAGGACGTTATGAACCTGGATGTAAGCAACTTCCGTATCATGTCCATCGGCGATCTGGGCACCGACTTCAACGCACGCTGGGACAGCGAGATCGGAACACTGGGATAATTCCGGAAAGGAACGATACAGATGAGTAAAAAAATGAAAACAAATCTGGTGGCATACAGCATGGTACTGCCGGCGTTCCTGGTAGTAATGCTGACGGTAGCCTACCCGATTGTGACAGCAATCATCCAGAGCTTTCAGGATGGTGAGACAGGAAGTTTTACTCTGGCCAATTATACCTACTTCTTTACCGATAAGGCACAGAGAAACAACCTGCTGTATACCCTGTATATCGTGGTGGTGACTGTGGTAATCGCCATCGTGGTGGCCTATCTGCTGGCTCTGTATCTGCGGTTTGTGAAATCCAGAATTTCCAAAACCATCGGTATGCTTTACCTGCTGCCCCGATTCGTGCCTTCCATGTGCGCCGTGTACGCCATGATTACCATTATCCGCGACAGCGGTCTGGTCAACCGGATCGGACAGCTCTTCGGGGTGGACATTAACCTGGGAATGATGTATCATGCAAGTGGTATCATCACCATGAACCTCTGGTTCAACATCCCCTTTGCGGCTATGATGATTGCCGCCGGCCTCGGCGGAATCCCGGATTCCATCATTGAGGCCGCCAGCGATGTGGGAGCCGGAAAGCTGAGAATCTTCTGGAGCATGATCCTTCCATTATCTCTGAAGGATGTGGTGGTGGCGGCGACCTTCGTGTTCATGTCCAACGTGAGCTCCTTCACCACCCCCTACCTGATGGGAGGAAATGCACCGAAGATGCTGGGTATCGCCCTGTACGATCAGTTCAACAGATACATGGACTACAACCGCTCCGCGGCCCTGTCCGTCATCATGTTCCTGATCTGCTCCGTATCCGCAGCGGTATATATCTATACAAATCTGAAAGAAAATGATTGGGAGAAATAAGGAAAGTGAACAGACAAAAGACATTTATCACAGCACATTCCGGCGCTGACGGAACCTGTGACAACAGTATGGAATTTGTTCAATACGCACTGACCACCTCTGCGGACGTCCTGGAACTGGATGTCCGCCAGGATAAGGATCATAACCTGATCATCGCCCACGATGAGACTGACGGCGAGGCTGTCAGTCTCGTGGGCGTTTTTTCTGTTATGAAGGATCATCCGGAAATGCGTATGAACTGTGACCTGAAAGAATACGGCCTGGAGCTTCCGGTGCTGAAGCTGGCCGGAGAATGTGGGCTGCCCGTGGAACAGATCCTCTACTCCGGCAGTGTCCGCCCGGTACCGGCGGAAGAGCCCTGTCCCTGGCGGACGGTGGAGGTTTACTGGAATGTGGAGGAATGTATTCCCGGTATTTACGAACATGCCCTCACCGGAGATACCCCATCCGCCATCCCGCGAAAGGAAGCCGAACAGCTGGCGGCGGCCTGCCTGAAGTGCGGTATCCGTACCGTCAATATCTGCGAAAAATTTCTGGGAGAGGAGTTCCTTTCCGTGATGGAAAAGAACGGAATCGGGATATCCGCCTGGACCGTCAATGAGCCGGATAGGATCCGTCAGCTGCTGGATCTGGGTATCCGGAATATTACCACCCGGAATCTGAAGGAGGCTCTCCGGCTTCGCGGGGAAGGGGCGTGAGATGCGTTTATGATTTTACTGAGAGAACGTTACCGGTGGAAACCGGAGGATTCCAAGACCGATGTGAAATTTTCCTTTGCGTGCCCCGAAGAGGTTACTGAGATCCGGATTCTGTTTTCCTTTGACCCGGATGCTCTGGAAGATCCGGAAGCCTGCCGGCCCATGATCGAGCAAGCCATCCGCCAATATTATGACAACAGGCCGCTGGAATGGGACCGGATCCGGCCGGAGAGCATCGGGCCTTTAAAAAATCTGATTACTATTTCCCTGTCAAAGGACGGGGAGTATCTGGGAAATGCCCATCGCTGGCAGAAAAACCAGGTACATGAAATTTCTGAGACAGAGGCTGCTCCCGGATTTGTCACGCCCCGGCGTCTGGCGGGAAGCTGGGAAGGCATGATTCATCTGCACGCGGTCTGCACGCCCCGGTGTCAGGGACAGCTGATCATTGAAGGGAGGGTTTCCGATGCGCTGGTATCCCGTTGAACTGCATACCCATACCTGTCACAGTGACGGATCCTTTACCGTGGAAGAACTGGTGGAGGCGGCCGCCCGCAATGGTTACCGGGCTCTGGCGCTCACCGACCACAACACCTCCTCCGGGGTATCCCGGATGGCTGCACTGGCCCCGCAGAAAGGAATTCTGCCGGTACGGGGACTGGAGTGGACCACATATCACGGCCATATGGTGGTGCTGGAGGAAAACGGTTATACCGACTGGAGAGGCGTGAAGCCGGAAGAAATCGATGAAGCCATCCGTTCCATCCACAGAAACGGCGGTATCGTTGGCATAGCCCATCCCTTTTCCCTGTCGGATCCCATCAACACCGGGTATCACTGGGCTTTTCAGATAAAAGACTGGTCTTTGCCCGACTACATGGAAGTATGGACAAGAAACTATGCGCCCCGCCGTCTTCAGAGCGTCCGGGCCTTTGAAATGTGGGAAAAACTTCTTTCCGAGGGACACCGGATCACTGCCATGACCGGACGGGACTGGCATAAGGACGACGGCCTGCCCTGCTGCTATACCTGGGTGGGATGCGAAGGAGAACTGACGGTGCCGAAGCTTCTGGACGCCATCTGCGGCGGACACATCTGCCTTAGTGCCGGGCCGCTGCTGACCATGGAGGCGGAAGTACCCGGGGAAAACGGCTCCGGCAAAGAAGCCATTTCCTGCGGAGACCCGTTTCCGGCGGACACCGAGGAGCTTACCCTGCATCTGAACCTTCAGGAAGAGATACTTCCCGGCATCTGGGACCGTACCCAGGTGAAATCCGGCGAAATCCGCGTGATCGCAAACGGAAAGGTGATCGCCTGCGTTCCGGTTGAAAAAAACGGTACCCTCCAAACCCGTACCCTCCGGGTGAAAGCACCGGAAAAATGGCTGCGGGCGGATCTGTTCGGCAGCTATTACGGGCTGGAAGACTGCCGGATCGCGCTGACAAATCCGGTGTTCCGGGAAGAGAAACCCGGTTTATAAAATCGTCATAGTTTCTTTTGAATCTGTTTATTGCAATCTTACACTTTATATAATATAATGCACTCAAAGAGCATTATTTTTCTAATGTGTCATACGGAGCTGCACTTCTGATATCTGATCTGAACGCATGTCTGCTTTGCCGGTTCTCTTTTGCCGGAGAACATCGTCATGAGAAATCTCAATGCTTTTTCCTTTCACAGAAAACATGCAGAGAGATTTCACATGCCGGAAGTTTGGATGACCGCTGGTTTTGTAAAGAATTTCTTTCGGAGAAATCTCCTGCGCCGCAAAAAAGGAGGTTTTGCGATGGAAAAAAACAGAAACCCGGAAAAGAACACGGTGAACCGCCAGTATAAGTCCAGCATTTTTACGATGCTGTTCAGCGAGAAAGAACAGCTGCTGGCGTTGTACAATGCCGTCAACGGCACCAGCTATGAGGATCCCGGGCTCCTTGAGATCAATACGCTGGAAAACGCCATTTACATGGCAGTAAAGAATGATGTGTCGTTCCTGATTGATATCAGACTGCATCTGTATGAGCACCAGTCCACCTGGAATCCCAATATGCCCCTGAGAGATCTGTTCTATGTTTCTGATTTATATTCCGAAATTACCAGGGACGCGAATCTGTTCGGATCAAAGCCGGTACGGATTCCGGCTCCCCGTTTTCTGGTATTTTATAACGGAACACAGGAACATCCTGACCGGGTACTTCTCAGACTGTCAGAGATGTATGAGAAACCGGAAACTTCACCTGCCCTGGAACTGGAGGTACAGGTGCTGAACATTAACAGCGGGCATAATGAACAGCTGCTGGATGCCTGCAGGCCGCTGCGGGAATATGCGGCGTATACGGCCAGAGTCCGCCGGTATGCCAATATGGAAGGACTGTCGCTGAAAGAAGCAGTGGAGCGGGCTGTCACAGAGTGTATCCAGGAGGGAATACTGGAAGAATTTCTGAGAAAAAACAGAGCGGAGGCGATGAAAGTGAGTATCTACGAATATGATGCCGAAAAACATATCCGGATGGAACGCGAGGACGCTTTTCAGGATGGCAGAGAGGATATGCTGATGTCGCAGATTGAGAAAAAACTGGCCAGGGGAGAATCGTCTGCCCAGATCGCCCGGGAACTGGAGCAGGAGGAACGTGTTGTCCGGGAGATGATTGAGAAGTTGCGGAAATCGGAATAGCCATTGTACGTTCTGAAAGAATATGTTGTATCTAAGACATCATGCAGCATTAACCGCGAAACAGTCGTTGCATACCTTTGCGGAGCAGAAAAATTATTGTATGATCTGTCAGAAAAGAAGCCGCCAGCCCCACAATCAGTACGGCTGCCACTGTCAGTCCCAGACCGCCCAGGAGCATATAAGAAGTGGTATACAGCTGCCACTGACCCCGTACCAGATCGTAAAGGATCAGCCAGTGGATCAGAAGAATGGAATAACTGTATCTGCTGAGAAGCTCAAGCAGGGGGCGCAGTCGGCCTAAAATATTGCTGTAATTCCAGAGGGCAGTGAACAGACCTGCCATGGCCAGCACGTTCAGCGGTGCGTAATTGGAGGTCCAGGAAAAATAATCCTGTGTATGGGTGGATATTACTGCCATAATCACAAAGGAGATACTGCCGGCAGCCAGAATCCATCCCCGGAAGCGTCTGGTTTCCGGCTGTACCAGCCAGTACCCGATCATGGCAGTGCCGGCCCAGGAGGCGATATACCAGGAAATGCCAAGAGAAATTCCCCAAAGCGGGAAATACCGTTCCACGATCATTCCTGCAAACAGGATGGCGGAGAGCAGAGTGAGTCTTCGGTAACTGAGAGAGGCAGTCATGGACCGCAGAAACGGAACCAGAAGATAAAAGGACAGCAGCACAAAAAGAAGCCAGTAATGCGGAGCCGCAGGCGTATTTCCGGTCAGCAGATCCCGGATGGCATAGAACAGATCCTCCGGAATCCGAAAGGAAAGCTGCCCGTCAAAACCCAGGCAGATCAGATAGTAGACTCCCATGGGTAGCACCACCCGAAGCAGCCGCTTTTTATAAAAGGCGGCTGCTGTTTCTTTGCACGGTTTCAGCAGCAGAGCGCCGCTGAGCATCAGGTAAATCACATTGCATCCAAGAAAAAATACAGAGAGCACAGTCATAACGGCGCGCTTTCCATCCGCGATTCCTTCGGTGTAAGCCAGATCCGCCTCCAGCCCGTGGGCGGCGATCACCATGATCAGTGCCATGCAGCGAAGGACATCGTACGCCAGAATACGGGAAGAACCGGAGGAAGAGAAAACGCCGCCCCGGCTGCCCCAAACTCTACGGAGCAGCCCGCCGGTATGTCCCGGACGAATGGAACGGTCTGCTCTGTTGGCCAGCCATTTTCTTCGATAGATAAGAAACAGAGGCAGCGCCAGAGCCCCGGAGGCAAAAAACGCTTCTGCCAGCCGAAGCGGCTGATTACAGAAAAGTTCCGCCTGTAAAATGTCCGCATTTTGGGAAATGTCCACCCGGATCTGGCTCCAGTTATCGGAGGGGAAGACAAAACGGACAGCTCCGTCTCCCGGCTGTACATACCGTAACGCACTGTCTTCCTCCCGGAAAATATCGTCCCGGGAATAAAAAACCTGAACCTGTATTTGTTCTGCCCCCTCCGGGCGCACTTCCAGCAGAAGATCCGAAACCGGCCTTCCGGGCTCTGAAAAAATCAGTCGGGGATCCGGCCCGTTTACGGAAAAGGAATGACTGTCCGCATCCCAGCTGCCATCGAACACTGCGGCCAGATGCCCGAAACTGTCCGGTACCTGATGCAGCGTGAGAACACAGTCCAGAATCTGGAAAATGAGAAAACCTGCTGCGAAGAAAAGCTCCGCTAAAATCAGAAATATTTTTTTCCTGCTCATAAAACCCCTCACATATTTAACGAAATAAAAGCTGACCTTTTGGCCAGCTTTTATTATGAATGTTGAGAAAAAATAGCGGATGAAACCGACATGAACGCAGGAA
>DVON01000289.1 GCA_018713585.1 Candidatus Pullilachnospira stercoravium
TGACACTTTAGTATATTTCATTTGCATAAATAAATCAATACATTGCATAAATATTTATTAGCATATTTTATAAACAGGTTAAATTTTAGGTGAATTTTATAAACAGCCGCTGATTCAAAGGAAATGGCAAATTCCACCAACCATGACATTTCTGAAAAAAGCACCGGATTCAGGACTTCTCTATCCCGAATCCGGTGCTGCATTCGCGACAATGGAAAGCACGCTGAGCGAACTTTCCATTGTCATCATGTAATTTAAATTTTCTCACTGAGGATACATACCGCTTACCCGATCAGTTCTCTCAGATCTCCGCCAGCTTGAGAAGATCCGGCACTTTGGACTCCCAGCCCAGCGCCATGATATGTACACCCTGGCAGTAGGGCTTACATTCTTTGATGATCCGTGCGGCAATCTCCACGCCGGTGATGCCTGCTTTGGTCTTCTCTTTGTCTTTTTTCAGTTCCTCAATCATCTCATCGGGAACGTGGATACCGGCCACATTATTGTTCATGAATTTGGCCATGCCCGCGGACTTGGGAATGATGATTCCCACCTGAACCGGTTTTCCGAACTGTTTTGCCTTCTCCATGAATTTGATGAACTTCTCCGGCTCAAAAACAGCCTGAGTCTGGAAGTAATCCGCGCCGGCGCGCACTTTACGCTCCATCTTTGCCAGCTGCGCGTCCACGGAATCACTGCAGGGAGATACCACTGCGCCTTTGGCAAAGGACGGCGGCTCGCCGATCAGGGGATTTCCGCCCAGATCCACGCCGGACTCCAGCTGTTTCACTGTATGAATCAGAGAAACGGAATCCAGATCGAAAACAGGTTTTGCCTGGGGATGATCACCCATCTTGGTGTGATCACCGGTCAGCAGCAGCAGGTTCTCAATTCCGAACATCGCCGCGCTAAGGAGATCAGACTGCAGGGCGATACGGTTTCTGTCACGGCAGGTCAGCTGATAGATGGGGGTCAGTCCCTCATCCTTCAGAGCCTTGCACATGGCCAGAGAGCCCAGACGCATAACAGAGGACTGGTTATCGGTCACATTCACTGCGGTAATTCCGCTAAGATACGTTTTGGCCTCCTCCAGCAGATGCTCCACATGAAATCCTTTTGGCGGTCCAACTTCCGCAGATACAACAAATTCGCCACGTTCAAATAACTCCGTAATTTTCATGATATATTGCTCCTACTCTTTTTTATTATTCATGACAATAGAAAATCCGTACAGCGCACTCTCTATTATTTTGAAACCTCTTCATCCGTTGCGAAATTACGCACCTGGGTGGGGCATTTCAGCACATCCAGACGTCCCAGCTCTTCCAGGCGTCTGTAAATACGCTCCCAGCCGCACTCCATCTCGCTGTCCACCTCGCATTTGCCGTTCTTGGCGCCGCCGCACTGGCCGTTGACCAGGCTCTTGGAACATGCCGTGATGGGGCAGATGCCTCCGGTCAGGTTCAGGTAGCACTCGCCGCACTGATCGCATTTGTATTCCAGGGGAGTGACGCCCTGAAATCCCGGCAAACGGCAGGTATCACAGGCTGCACAGACCTTCTTGTCCTCCAGATAGGAGGCAACCGTCTGTACGCCCACGCCGCAGGAAAGTACGAGAATCACATCCGCGGCCTCAATCTCGCTTTTATGACCGGAAAGACGCAGTTCCATATTCTCCTGGTTGCAGATGTAGTCGGTGGTAATGCTTCCAGTCAGAGCGCCCTCAGCAGCCAGATCCTTCAGAAGCGCATCCGCCTCTTTTTCCGGGAAATAAACTTCTTTACATCCATGACAGTTGATGACAAAGACCTTTTTCCCCTCCGTAAGCTGAGCGATGGCTTCCCTGGGTTTTAATTCGGTAATTAACATATCACTTCATCCCCCTTACTGCATTTTTTCCAGCCTTAATCTTGCTGACTAACGGAATCTTGGAGGAACAGATATACTCGCAGCACCTGCACTCGATACAATCCATCACGTTTTTCTCTTTCATGCCCTGCCAGTTCTCCTCATCCGCAAATTTCGCGAAATAGAGGGGAGACAGCTCCATGGGACATACATCCATACAGCGGCCGCATTTGATACACGGCTGCTCCACCGTATGATCGGTATCCACAGCGATAATTCCGTTGGATCCTTTCATGATCGGTACATTCAGATCGGAAAGCACAAATCCCATCATGGGTCCGCCTGCTTTGACCGTCACGTCATCTCCGATGATTCCGCCGCAGTAGTCGATCAGATCCTTTGTGTTGGTTCCGATCTTCACAATAAAGTTGCCGGGATTTTTCAGTCTCTCGCCGGTGACCGTCACCACACGCTCGATCAGAGGCATTCCCTTCTGAATGGCGTCGGCGATGGCTTTGGTGGTACTGATATTGCCCACAACGCAGCCCACATCCGCGGGAAGTCCGCCGCTGGGAACTTTTCTTCCGGTTACGCGCTTGATCAGCATCTTCTCAGCGCCCTGGGGGTACTTGGTTTTGGCAACCACCACTTCCATATTGCTGATATCCGCGGTTTTCTCTTTCATCAGTTCGATGGCATCCGGCTTGTTGTCCTCAATGACAATCACGCCCTTTTCAGCACCAACCGCCTTCAGCATGGCCTTCAGACCAAAGATCACATCGTCCGCATATTCCAGCAGCACCCGGTGATCCGCCGTCAGAAGCGGTTCGCACTCACAGCCGTTCAGCAGAATCGTATCCACCGGTTTGGCCGGTTTCAGCTTCACGGAGGTGGGGAATCCGGCGCCGCCCATACCAACGATTCCGGCTTCTTTGATGATCTCCACAATCTCATCCGGCGTCAGGCTGTCCAGATCCTTGTTGGGTTTCACAGATTCATCCAGAGTGTTTTTCCCGTCAGACTTGATCACCACGGACAGACACTCGCCTCTGGTGGCATGTCCGTGATTCTCGATGGCGGTAACGGTACCGCTGACACTGGAATGTACGGGGCTGCTGATAAAGCCTGCCGCCTCACCGATCTTCTGGCCAACCTTAACGGTATCTCCCACCTGAACCACGGGATTCGCGGGAGCGCCCGCATGCATGGACAGGGGAATCACCACCACATCCGGATCCGGGAATCTCTTGAGAGCCAGATGCTCCGTAAATTCCTTACGCTCAGTAGGATGCACTCCGCCGTAGTAACCCTCCAGCCGGTCTGCGCGGATGGATTTTACATACTCATTGACAAATTTGAAGTCGACTTTTGAATAATCTCTCACCTGTACCGGCTGATTCAGGAACTCTTCCAGCCGTCCCTGCTTCTCCAGTCTTCTGTAAATCTTTTCCCAGGCGCAGTCCTTGCTGCTGTCCACTTCGCATTTTCCATCCTTTGCGCCGCCGCACTGGCCGTTGACCAGGCTCTTGGAGCAGTCCACAATGGGACAGATACCGCCGGTGATATTTAGATAACACTGCGCGCATGCATCACAGGCCTTTTTGGTCAGTGCCATGCCGTGATGGCCTGTATAATTCAGGGAATTGCTGGCCGCATATACGGGTTTCCCTGCCAGATCCGCGATGGTCTGAATACCCAATCCGCAGGAAATCACAAAAATGTTTTCTGTTCCTTCCGGAATCATGTCCTGCAGTTTCTTTTCTGTCTGGGTTTTATTGCACAGAAAATCAACCCTCGCGCTGCCGGTCACCGTCTTTCCGTTTTCGGCAGCAAATTTTTCAAATTCCCCGCATTCGGGTTCATCAACAGTTTCAAATTCCTTGAAACACTTGTTGCAGGCAATGATGAACAGATTATCTTTATCGGCCAACAAAGATGCCAGTTCTTCATTGCTTTTCAGCTTGTACTTGGTATAATTTTCCAATTGCTCACCTTCCTTATGTATTTGATTCCCGCGGGCAGAAAAGCCGGCGATCGCCCGGCAGCGAAAGTCAGCATGTCCGGCCGACCATCTGCCGCCGCAGACAGTGTTTCCATTGTCTTAAACTCCTGCCGCCGCAGGTGTCAACGCCCCGCTGCCTGCAGCGGAATCATTGACGGATAGCAACAATACAGCCTTCCGGATATTCTGATCCGAACGGACCTCGGAAGACTGAACTGCTGTCCCTGGCAAACCATTTCCATATCTGTACCCTTCCCCCTCTGTGCCTGGAAAGAAAATTCATAGAAAACAGGAACGCCTGCCATTGATATGTATTTAACATAACACATTTTCGCCAAATTATCTAGTCCAAACGTTCTTTTTCAGCTGCAAATATGACAAAAAAATGACGGTTTTACTCAATCATCATGGCATCTCCAAAGCTGAAGAACCGATAACCCATGCGCACAGCCTCCTCATAAGCATGAAGAATATGCTCTTTGCCGGCCAGCGCCGACACCAGCATCAGCAGGGTTGACTCCGGAAGATGAAAATTCGTGATCAGTCCGTCAATAACCTGGAAACGATAGCCGGGATAGATAAATATTTCCGTCCATCCGCTTCCGGCCCGGACTGTGCCGCCTTCCCCTGCAGCTGACTCCAGGGTCCGGCAGCTGGTGGTTCCCACGGAAATCACCCGCCCACCGTTTTTATGAGTATCGTTAATCAGCTGTGCCTGATCTTCCTCCACCACATAAAACTCCGAATGCATATGGTGTTTCTCCACATCGTCCACCTTTACCGGCCGGAAGGTTCCCAGCCCCACATGCAGCGTCACATGAGCAATCTTTACACCCATGGCCTCCACCTGATCCATCAGCTCTCTGGTGAAATGCAGGCCTGCCGTGGGAGCCGCCGCGGAGCCCTCGTGCTTTGCGTACACGGTCTGATAACGGTCTTTATCCTTCAGCTTATGGGTAATATAAGGGGGAAGCGGCATTTCCCCCAGCTGGTCCAGAATTTCCTCAAAAATCCCTTCATAGGAAAACTGAATCAGGCGGTTGCCTTCCTCACCGATTTCCAGAATCCTTCCCTGAAGGATGCCATCCCCGAATATAATCTCCGCTCCCGGTCTTGCCTTCTTTCCCGGCTTCACCAGACATTCCCAGATATCGTTTTCCTTTCGCTTGAGAAGAAGGATCTCTATCACAGCCCCGGTATCCTTCTTGTGTCCGTAGAGTCTTGCGGGAATTACCTTGGTGTCGTTGATTACCAGGCAGTCCCCTGGTCTGAGATACTTCACAATATGTTTAAAATCCGTATGCTCCAGCTCGCCTGTCCTCTTATCCAGATGCATCAGCCGGGAAGCAGATCTGTCCTCCAGGGGATCCTGTGCGATCAGCTCCTGAGGCAGTTCATAGTAAAAATCCGATGTTTTCATAACATGTCACTCCTT
>DVON01000290.1 GCA_018713585.1 Candidatus Pullilachnospira stercoravium
AATCTACAGGGAGAAAACATGGGACAGGAGAGTTTTTTATTTGCGGTTCGTTCAAAATACAAAGAATTAAGACCTTCCGAGCAGAAGACGGCTGATATCATACTGGAAAAAGGACGGGATATGACAAATTGGTCCATCGATGAATTTGCCAGGGAGGCAGGCGTCAGTCAGCCCACCGTGATCCGGTTTGCCAGGGCAATGGGGCTGAAAGGATATCGGGAACTGAAAAACCGTGTGCTGGAAGAATATGCGAAAACCGACGCATCTAAAGAAGAGCGTATTCTGGATTATCCGATAAAACGGGAGGATAAGCTGGTGGAAATTCCGGCTAAAGTCATTTTGACCAACATGCGTCATCTGGAGGAAATGCTACAGGCGGTATCTACTTACGAATACGTACGGGCGGTGAATGCACTGGCTCAGGCGGACAATATTTCGGTCTATGCAGTAGAGAATTCTTCCTGCACGGCGGAGGACTTTACTGCCAAGATGGCTTATATCGGAAAACAGGTGTATTTCAACAAAGACGGGTACATGCAGATGGTCAACGCCAGGAATCTGACGAAACGAGACGTGGCTATCGGCATTTCCCATACGGGGCAGTCCAAACATACGGTATCGGCCTTAAAGCGCGCAAAGGAAGCCGGGGCGCTGACGATTTCCATCACCAATTTTGAGCAGTCGCTGATCAATAAATATGCGGATATCATTTTGTGCACGGGAAACGAGCAGTATATGTACGGCAATGCAATCTTTTCCAGGAGCGCCCAGATCTCTTTGGTGGATATGCTGTATCTGGGCGTGTTCCTGACGGATTATGATTATTATGCGGATCGGGTGAATAAAAACTGGAATAATATCCAGGATCTGGTATACGGAAAAGAAGATACAATATAATAATATGTAGGAAAACTACATGGCAAAAATCACAGGAAGTGTAAAATTTTGAAAAAGAATTTACCTTCCTGTGATTTTTTTTGCGGAAAAAATTTTTTATAGTGAATCTGCGGCGTGGGAAATCACGCAGAAAACGGAAAAGAAAAAAGGAGATTATGGAAAGATTATGAAGAAAAAATTATGTGCGGCATTACTGGCAGCAGCAGCGCTGGCGGCGCTGACCGGATGCGGCGGCTCCGGAGAAGGAAATACCGCCGATGCAGAGGGGGACAAGGCGGATGCCGGGGAGATTACGGTTTATACAGCCCTGGAAGACGAGCAGGTGACCGATTATCTGGCAAAATTCAATGAAACCTATCCGGATATCAAAGTAAATGTCGTCCGCGAGTCCACCGGAATTATCACGGCGAAACTGATTGCGGAGAAGGATAACCCGCAGGCGGACGTGGTCTGGGGTACGGCGGCTTCCTCCATGATGGTTCTGGATGATATGGATGCGCTGCAGCCCTATGAACCGGAAGGATGCGACCGGATCCTTGCGCAGTTTAAATCAGATAAAGAAGTACCCACCTGGGTGGGAATCGACGCCTGGGAAACGGCTTTTGTGGTGAATACGGCAGAGCTGGAAAAGCTGGGCATGACGGCGGACGAGATTACTTCCTATGAAGACCTGCTGGATCCCCGTCTGAAAGGGCATATCGTTATGTCCAATCCCAATTCTTCCGGAACCGGATTTTTGACGGTATCTGCTGTTTTGCAGCTGAAGGGTAAGGACACGGAGGAAGGATGGAATTACCTGGATCAGCTGCATGAAAACGTTGCCCAGTATGTACATTCCGGCTCCAAGCCTGCTAAAATGGCAGCTTCCGGAGAGTGTGCCGTGGGAATCAGTTTTGGATATGCGGGCCTTAGCCAGAAAGAGAAAGGGGCTCCGGTGGAAGTGGTATTTCCGGAAGAAGGTTCCGGGTGGGATCTGGAAGCCAACGCTCTGATGGCGAAGGATGAGATCAATCCGGCTGCCTATACCTTCCTGGATTGGGCTATTTCCGATGACGCCATGGATCTGTACAGAGAGAATTACCCCATTGTTACGGTGGAAAATACCGGAGAATATGAAGGATACGAAGGAAATCCGCTGGATCAGCTGATCGAAAATGATTTCTCCTGGGCAGCAAAAAACAGAGAAGACATTTTAAATCAGTGGATGGAGAAATATGACGGCAAGTCAGAAGCGGAATCATAAGAGAGGGGATCTGAAATGGCATTTTTATCAGTGAGAAATATTGTGAAACACTTTGATACTCATACCGCTCTGAAAAATGTCAGCATTGATATCGAAAAAGGGGAGCTGGTGAGTATCCTGGGCCCCTCCGGCTGCGGAAAAACCACTTTGCTGCGGATTATTGCAGGCCTGGAGACGGCGGATGAAGGACAGGTGATCATCGACGGCAGAGACTGTACGTCTCTGCCGCCTTCCAAGAGAAATTTTGGTATCGTATTCCAGTCCTACGCTTTATTTCCGCATATGACGGTGGAGCAGAATATCCTGTTCGGGCTGAATCAGCAGAAAAATCTTTCGAAGGAGGAAAGAAAAAACCGATGCCAGGAAGTGCTGGAGATGGTGGATCTGTATGATCAGAGAAAGAAATATCCCGCTCAGATGTCCGGCGGACAGCAGCAGAGAGTGGCGCTTGCCAGAGCGATATCTCTGAAACCTGCTTTTTTGCTGCTGGACGAACCCCTTTCAGCGCTGGATGCCAAGGTGCGGGTGAAACTGCGTTCGGAAATCTGTAAAATTCAGAAAAGGCTGGGCATTACCACGATCATGGTAACCCATGACCAGGAGGAAGCGCTGACCATGGCAGATAAAATCGTGGTGATGAACAATGCGGTGGTGGAGCAGATCGGAAAGCCCAAAGAAATCTATGATGTACCGAAGACGGCGTTCGTGGCCAACTTTATCGGAACCATGAACCTTTACAGGAGGGAGCAGAAAATATACGGAGTCCGGCCTGAGATTATCGAGATTACCAAAACCGGAAAGATGCGGGAAGTGGAAAGCTGGAAAGGCGTCATTGAAGAAGTGGAGTTTCGCGGAGCGCTGACCCGGGTTTACGGGAAACTGGAAGATACGAAAGAAACCATCTGCGCTGATATCGACTCGGCCCGGGCAGGCAGTCTGGTGCTGGATGAGCAGGATCAGGTATATTTTAACATTCCAAAATCAGGCATTATCTGCTATCCCGATGCGCAGATGCCGGAAAGGAATTCTTTATGAAAAGCAGGCATAAAAGCATACGGCTGCGCCCGGCGGATATCACCATCGCCGTGATGACGCTGGTGTTCGTGATCATCTTAATCTGTCCGTTGTTTTCCCTGTTTTCCAAGGCGTTCCTGGATTCTGCGGGAGAGTTTGCCGGTCTGGGAAATTATATCGAGTACTTTTCCACGCCCTCCCTTTCTGTGTCAGTGACCAATACCCTGACCGTCTCCTGTGCGGCTGCTGTGTTCGGCACCTTGTTGGGATTTCTTTATGCGTACGGTCTGACCAGAACCAATATCAAAGGGAAAACGTTTTTCCGGTATGTGGCCATGATCCCGATCTTCTTGCCCACCGTGGTTCACGGACTGGGGCTGGTGTATCTGTTCGGAAAACAGGGAGTGATCACGGGGCTGGGCTGTGATATCGGCCTGTACGGCAGGACGGGCATCATTCTGTCGGAAATCATCTATACCTTCCCGCAGTCTTTTCTGATGTTCCTGATCGCGCTGAACTATGCGGACGGCCGGTTGTATGAGGCGGCGGAGAGTATGGGCTGCAGCTCACTGAAAAAATTCAGCCATATCACCATTCCATCGGTGCGGTATACGCTGATCAACAGTCTGTTTGTCTGCTTCACTCTGGCGTTTACTGATTTCGGAGCGCCTAAGGTGCTGGGCGGAAGCTACAATGTTCTGGCGACAGATATTTACGAGCAGGTGGCCGGTCAGTTTGACATGAATATGGGAGCCGTAGTGGGAACGCTGCTGCTGATACCGGCAGTGCTGAGTTTCGGCGTGGATCGGATCACCACCAGAAAAAACAATGACGGGATCAGCTCAAAGGCGCAGCCTTTGAAGATCAAAACCAGTAAAGCAAGGGACGGAGCCTTTTATGTGATCTGCGGCGGAATTGCCCTGTGTCTGCTCTGCATCGTCGGCGTGCTGGTTATGGGGGCTTTTACAAAATATTATCCCTATGATATGGGGTTCACGCTGGAGAATTTTAATTTCAACCCCTCCACGGGAGGGATACAGAGTTATATGAATTCTCTGAAAATGAGCATTGTCACCGCAATCTGCGGAACGGTGTTTGTGTTTGTCTATGCTTATTTTATTGAACGGGGAAAATGCTTTCCGGTACTGAAAAATGCAGGACGAATCTTATCCAGTCTGCCGCTGGCGCTTCCGGGCATGGTGATCGGGTTAAGCTTTATCTTCTTCTTTAATCAGAAGAACAATCCGCTTAACTTCGTGTACGGAACCATGATCATCCTGGTTCTGGCCAATATGGTGCATTTTTATTCCGTGCCCTTCGTGACAGCCAGCAGCGCGCTGAAGAAACTGGACAGAGAATACGAAAATGTGGCGGAGAGTCTGAAAGTACCCGGGTGGAAAACCTTCTGCAAGGTAGTGGTTCCCATGTCGCTGCCGGCCGTGCTGGAGATCTTCATGTATTACTTCATGAATTCTATGGTGACGGTATCTGCGGTCGTCTTCCTGTACAGCGCCCGGTTCAAGGTGGCGTCCATTGCCATTACTCATATGGAGGAGGCGGGAGACATCGCCCAGGCGGCGGCCATGAGTTTATTGATTCTTCTGATCAATGTGGCGGTCAGGGGAATCTATGAAATCTGCGTTTACAAAATGAAAAAAACACATAAATACGGAGGTAATGAAACATGAAAGTATTTTGTCTTGGAGCGGCCGGCCGGATCAGCAGAGAGTCGGCGCTGGATCTGGTGCAGTATTCTGATTTTGAGAAGATTACCATTGGAGATTACAATTACGAAGAAGCATGCAAGGTGGCGCAGTGGCTGAATGACAAACGTGTGGATGTGGTAAAAGTCGATGTGACAAAAACCGATGAGACGGCCGAACGGATGCGCGGTTACGACGTCGTTATGGACGGCACCCAGATCACCCTCAATGGTCTGTCCACGGAATGCATTGCGAAAGCCGGCTGTCACGGGGTGAACCTGAATGGTTTTGGAGAGGAAAATCAGTGGGATGAACTGTTTAAAAAAGCGGGAAAAGCCTGCGTGCCAGGGTTTGGCATGACGCCTGGCGTCACACAGATGATGACCATGCATCTGGCAGGTCAGCTGGATACGGTGGAAGAGGTCTATGTTTCTCACGGAGCCTTTCGTCCCTTTGCTTTCTCTAAATCCATTACGGAAACCACAACTTACGAGTACGATCCCAACCTGGAAAGCAGAGTGGTATATGAAGACGGAAAGTTTATACAGGTTCCGCCCTTCGCCCGTCCCCGAGAAGTGGAACTGCCCCAGCCTTATGGCAAAACTGTTCAGTACATCATTCCCCATTCAGAGACGGTAACGCTGGCGAAGGCGCTGAAAGATAAGGGCGTGCGGCTGATCGAAGTACGAGGCACCTGGCCGAAACAGAACATGACTCTGGTAAGAGGGCTGTATGATTACGGTATTTTGAAAAACCCGCCGGTGCAGGTGGGAGATACCACAAAGGGGCTG
>DVON01000291.1 GCA_018713585.1 Candidatus Pullilachnospira stercoravium
AAGCTTCTGAAGGTCATGGAAAAAATGGCGGATCATATTGCCGGGACCTTTGGGACAGGCAGGAGAACCGGAATTCCCGGACACCAGGAAATAGAAATCGGTCTGATGAAATTATACCACGTCACAGGAAAAGAAAAATACAAAGAACTGGCACAGTATTTTCTGGAGGAAAGAGGGAAAAATCCGAAATTTTTCCTGGATGAATCGGAAAAAAGAGGATGGAAACATTTTGGGATGGATCCTGAAGATACGAAGTATAATCAGTCATTTGCCCCTGTCAAAGAACAAAAGACGGCAGAAGGCCATGCGGTCCGCGCCATTTATATGTATACGGCAATGGCAGATGTTGCTGCCGCGGCAGAAGATCAGGAAATGAAGGCAGCCTGTGAAACATTATGGGATAATATTGTCCGGAAACGAATGTATATTACCGGCGGGGTAGGCTCTACTGTTGAAGGAGAAGCTTTTACAATAGATTACGATTTGCCGAATGATACTGCATACGCGGAGACCTGCGCGTCCTGCGGCATGGTGTTTTTTGCCAGAAATATGCTGAAAATGGACATTGACGGTAAGTATGCGGATATTATGGAACGGGAATTATATAATGGAATCCTGAGTGGAATGCAGATTGACGGAAAACGGTTTTTCTATGTGAACCCGCTGGAAGTACAGCCGGAAATTTCCGGAAAACTGTATGGATACAGACATGTGCTTCCTGAGCGTCCCGAATGGTATGCCTGTGCCTGCTGCCCGCCCAATGTAGTCCGTACGGTTATGGCGCTGGGGAAATATGCCTGGGGCCAGGATGAAAACGTAATATATTCGCATCTGTTTCTGGGAGGAACTGCGGAATTTGAGAAAGCAGAAATCGAAGTGCGTACCTCGTATCCTTTTAACGGAAATGTGAGATACATTTTTCATCCGGTGAAGGAAAACGAAGATTTTACCTTTGCCGTTCATATCCCCTCTTATATAAAAGAACTGCGGGTAAAAGATGCGGAAGGAAAACAAATTACTGACTATGAAATGAAAAAAGGCTACCTGTATTATCGGAAAAACTGGAAGGAAGGGGATGTAGTGGAACTGCAGTTTCCCATGCAGGCAAGAGTAATTCATTGCAATCCAAGAGTCAGAGCCAATGTGGGTAAAGCGGCGTTGATGAAGGGCCCCTTTGTATATTGTTTCGAAGGAACGGACAATGAGGATCTTTTTTCCTGCTTTTTAAAAAGCCATGCTGCCAAATCTGCGGAAGAAGAATTGCCGGTATTTGATGGCATCCCCAGCCTGACGGTTGAAGGATGGAAGGAGGAACTGGCGGATGAGTTATACACAGAAAAAAGTCCGGAGGGCAGGGAAGTACGGCTGAAAGCTATACCGTATTATCAATGGGGAAACCGTGGAATAAATGAAATGAAAGTCTGGATAAATGAAAAATGGCAGGATTCCGATAAAATATGACAGCAGTTCTATTTTCCGGATTAGCTGCCGTGGAAAAGGGAAAGCAGCTGCAGTTTCCCTGCTGCTGCTTTCCCTTTTTTCACAGAAAGTTGCTTTCGACAGTGAAGCCGGCAGATTGAACGATTCCATCAGATCAGAACGAAATTGTCCGATGCCTGGGCAAAAGGCCCGGGAACCGGACGGATCCCCCGCTCCTGCCCGTAATAATCCGCCTTGAAAACAATCGGAGTCCCGTCAGGATTCTCAAACCGCTGCTCCGGCTCGAAGGCCTCTCCCAGCACCTCGGTGCTGATCACGGAAGCGGGAACATCGGGCAGATACCGGTACAGATCGGTGCAGAGTTTCCAGGTTCCGTCGGCTTCCTCCAGCGTCAGCGTCACCGGATGCTTCGTTTCCTGCGCGAAATTCTGTTCCCTGTCACAGGGCAAAGCACCGTTGAAGAACACATTTCCTCCGGTGTATACCGGAAGGTGGTCGTAGAACAGATCCCGGTCGGGGCCGTTCACCGCCGTCTCATAAGTAAACCGGGAGAAATATTCCTCCCCCGTGGGATATCCGTCGTAGGGCTTCGTACCGCAGAGAAACTGAGCGCCGGTTATGGGAACCGATTTCTCCAGGTCCGGCCGGACGGGCTTCTGCACAAAGATATTATTGTAAAAACGGGCGTCTCCGTGGAGGATGGTCATAAATCCCGCGATCTCCGTCCGGTGGGGCACATGGTAGGGCGTACACCTGGGAGTGGGAAGCTTATTGCCGCCGTTGTCAGTCCCTTCTCCCACAAAGGTGAAGGAGCCGGCAATGAGATTATGGACGAAAGCGATTCCCTGGGTGCTGATCCGGCAGGCGCAGTCTGACAGCAGCAGATTGTTGTCGATCAGTGTGGGACCGTGGGATACTTCGATAAAGATATCCTCCCCCAGAGCCAGCCCGTTGGTGATTTCCGTGCCTGCCGGGGGCACATTGTCATGAAACAGATTCTGGGATACCCGGGTGCCCTGTGCCTGCCAGTCCAGCCACAGTCCGCGGGTACAGTGGTGGAAATGGTTCCGGCGGATCACCACATCAATGGCCGCATGCATCTTGATGCCTCCGATCTCCGCTCCGGCCAGATCCTGCTTGTTGTTGATATGATGGATATGGTTGTCCTCAATCAGGGAGAACACGCCGCCCAGATGTCCCACAATGCCGGTCTGTCCGCAGTGATGGATATTGCATCTGCGGACAATGTGGGAACCGATATTCGCCTTTGTCCAGCCTTCCCGCTGTGCCTGGCAGATGGCGTCCCGCTCCGTCTGCGTGCCGTCCTTGTAAAGCCGGGTGGTCCATTTGTTTTCGTTTTGCGGCTGCAGATATTTCCCCAGCGAAATGCCGCTGCACCGGGAATCAGAAATCTCACAGTCCTCGATGATCCAGCCTTTGGACCAGTGAGGACCCACCATACCCTCCTGATAAGCAGTGGGCGGCGCCCAGGTGGTGGCTGCCTGCTTTACCGTAAAGCCGGACAGGGTGATGTAGTTTACCCCGGTTTTGTCCGGATAAAAACAGTTCCTCCGCACATTGATCTCCACATTTTCCCTGTTGGGATCAGCCCCCTGGAAATTAGCCCAGATCACCGTATCATCCCCGTCCTGGCTGGTGTACCACTGATAGACGGTGGCCTCCAGCTCCCAGGAGGTGGGAAGAATCCGGGGATTTTTCACTTCTTCCATGGAAAATACCTCATACATGGCCTTTCCGTTCAGATAGACTTCCCCGGTATGCACCGGCTTCTGGGCCCAGTACCAGTCACCGGCGATGACGGTGGTGTAGGGATTATAGCTGTCAAAGATACCGTTGGGAATCCGCGCCGTCCACACATTTTCCCCGGCCGGCTGCCAGCCGGTTACCCGTTCGGCCCCGGTGATCACTGCTTTCAGCGGTACCTGGGAACGGTAAACGATCCGGTGCTCCTCATCCGTTCCGCCGTGAACGGGATTTACATATTCCCGGTAAATACCGGGAGCCACCAGCACCTGATCCCCGGCCCGGGCGATTTTCGCCGCGTCATTGATTTTCTGAAACGGTCTCTTTTCGGAGCCGTCTCCGCCTCTGGGGGCGTCTGCTGCCACATAATAAATCATACCTTTTCCTCCTGCTGCCCCGCGCCGCCTTGACCGGCACAGGGGATAATGATACTATGAGTATACTGCACAAAAGACCGGAGAGAATATAAGAATACTGCCGGAAAATATAAAAATCACGCCATATACGGCGGGAAAAGGGGAAGAGCGGAAATGTACATGGAAAGCGTGGACGAGAGCGGCAATGTAAAGGAAAAAATATCCTACAAAAGCCAGATGCTTCATTATGGACTGTACGATCCCGGGGAGGGATATTTCCCCGAGATTCCCTGGCACTGGCACGAGGAGTTCGAGTTCGGTTATCTGACGGGCGGGGCCATCCGTTACAAAACGGCCCGGGAGGAATTTATCCTTCGGGAAGGGGATGGGATTTTTATCAATTCCGGCGTGCTGCACGCGCTGCACCCGGAGGGCAATCCGGAGTCCATCCGGCTGCATTCGCAGTTTTTTGGCCGGGAATTTCTGGCAGGGGCGCTGGGAAATATTTTTGACATCCGGTATCTTGCGCCGGTGGCAGAGCAGAAAGCGCTGGAAGCGGTTCCCGTTTACGGGAGTATTTCGGAGAATATGGAATTTCTTGAGGGACTGCGCCGGGGAATTGCGCTGAGCCGGGAAGGCGGGCCGTTTTTTGAAATGCGGCTCCGTTCTCTGTTTTCCCAACTGTGGGAAACAGTATATGGATGGGCCCGGGAAAAAGGAGAGGCAGGCGCCCGCCGTGGAGCGGAGGATGAGCGGATCAAAGCCATGCTGGCCTGGATCGGGGAGCATTACGGAGAAAAAATGACAGTGGAAGAGATCGCCAGGGCTGCTCATGTGAGCAGGCGGGAATGTCACCGCCTTTTCCGGAAGGAGCTTGGCACCACTCCCGCGGAGTATGCTGCCTCCTTCCGGCTGCAGCGGGCCAGAGAGCTGCTCATGAAAACGGATCAGAGCATCCTGGATATTGCAGTGGAAACCGGTTTTGGTACCGGGAGCTATTTTGGAAAAATTTTCCGGAAGAGTCAGGGAATGACGCCGAAAAAATTCCGCAGGCTTTACCGGGAATCAGCAGGAAATCTGTATAAAAATCCTCTTGAAATAAGAACCGGACAGCGTTATAATAGCTTTTGTAAAAAGGATAATTCTTCGGGGCGGGGTGCAATTCCCCACCGGCGGTGACAGTCCGCGACCCATGACCACATGGCTGAACCGGTGAAATTCCGGTACCGACAGTATAGTCTGGATGAGAGAAGAAATTTTCAGCAGTTGTATGTTTGATGGAATCGCGCCCTGAAAGTTTATGCTTTCAGGGCGTTTCTTTTTGCGTGAAGGCACAAGGCGAACGCAGAAGCCTGCATATTCATTTGCCACCGTCCGCGAGCCGCAGGCTGGTGCGGTCAAAGATACAGCCGCAGCGGATTCGGAGAATTTCCTTAAAGAAAAATTCAGAGCCGTACAGGCCGGATATTAAGGAGGAGATTGTAACTATGAGTGAGACGAATGCCGCGCAGAGAGCGGGTAACAGACTGCAGAGGATGAATGCAGGTGGACATGGACAGGAAGTCACGAAACTGCGGATGATGGTGCAGATTGCCATGCTGGCGGCGGTGGCCACTGTGCTGATGCTGTTTGAGTTTCCGCTGCCTTTTATTGCCCCCAGCTTCTATGAGATGGATTTCAGCGAGGTGCCGGTGCTGATCGGGGCTTTTGCCATGGGGCCGCTGGCGGGGGCTGCCATTGAACTGATCAAGATCCTGCTGAATTTTGTACTGAACGGAACCATCACCGCAGGCGTGGGCGAGCTGGCCAATTTCCTGATGGGATGTGCGCTGGTGATGCCTGCGGGACTGATTTACAAGCTGCACAAAGACAGAAAACATGCCATGATAGGCATGACGGTGGGTATTGTATGCATGGCGGCAGCCAGTGCGGTGCTGAACGGATTTCTGCTTCTCCCGGCTTACGGAGCTGCTTTCGGAACGCCGGTGGATGCTTTTGTGGAGATGGGCCACGCGATTATCCCCTTTGTGGACAGTCTGCTGACGTTCTGTCTGGTTTGCGTGGTACCTTTTAATTTGATCAAAGGTATTGTGGTATCCCTGCTGACTCTGCTATTATATAAGCATATTAGCCACGTGCTGAAGGGAAATATGATGTGACAGACAGCAGATACCGGCTTTACTGTCGCACCGGCACGGCCGGAAAAAAGGCTTCCTTCCAGTTGCTCAGACTGGCCGGGAGCTTTTTTGGTGGAGAGAACCTTTATGGCCGGCCAAAGGGAATCCCCGCGGGGATTTCTGCCAATATGCAGTAGGAAAGGATGAGTAAGTCATGGGTACGATAAAGAAAGTGACGCAGAAAACACAGAACAGCCATCTGAATTTTTTTGAACTGGAAACCGTAAACCGGGTGGGACGGGAAGGACGCTATTTTGTGGCCTCCCGGGCGAAAAATGTGGAGGAACTGAAGATGACCACCAGAAAGAATACTTCTGACGGTGTGATTATTTACAGCCTGTATGGAGAAAATCATGACCGGGTGGTGCTGATCCGGCAATATCGGTACCCCATCGACGGCTATATTTATGAGTTGCCGGCAGGTCTGGTGGATGAGGGCGAGGATTACCATCAGGCGGCTATCCGGGAGCTGCGGGAGGAAACCGGCCTGACGCTTGCCCCTCTCACCGTGGATGAAATGTATCAGAAGCCGTATTTTACCACCATCGGTATGACCGATGAATCCTGCGGTACGGTCTACGGTTATGCTTCCGGCCAGGTGAGCCAGGAGTATATGGAGGACAGTGAGGAGATTCAGGTGGTGCTGGCAGACCGCAAGGAGGTGCGGCGC
>DVON01000292.1 GCA_018713585.1 Candidatus Pullilachnospira stercoravium
GAAACCCGTAAAAAGATGCTTTCAGTGTGCAAAAAGCGGCTAAAATAAAGAAAGCGCATAAAAAGGTGCCAGCCAGCCCTCAACAAAGCAAATAAATCAGGAAAACGAAATGTAAGAAAAAATACAGTTGTGACCCCATACAAAAGTTGATAAACTGTTGATATACAAAGGAGATGCACAGAAATGAATCAGGAATATGAATCCAACTATGAAAAAGTTTTTTCTTATTTTCAGGGGGAGTTTCTGAAACTGGATCAGGAGGCTGCGGCCGAAAAGCTGGGGCTTTTCTGTGAGGAGGATGCCATTATGATCCCGTGGTTTGGAAATTGCTGGAGAATTGACAGAAATACGGGGATTATTACGGATGAAAACGGGAATATTCCCGATGTGACGCAGCGGCTTCTGATTATGCACCATTTCTGTTTTTTCCGGATGGATGCGGTGCACAGTGACAAATGGGTGCCTTTCCGGCAGATTCGGGAGGCGGCGTGTTTTGAAAGGGCGTATAAAAAGAGTGCGGTGGATCCCATTGTGGAGTACTTTACAGGGAAAACAGAATTGTTTGCGCAGGCAGCCCGGGTGCTTGGCGGGACTCCGGTGCCGTATGGGGATGCGGGATTTCGGATTTATCCGTTGCCGCAGATTGGGCTCACTTATATATTTTATGACGCGGACGAGGAATTTGAGGCATCCTGCAATATTCTGTTTGAGTCCACGGTCACCTGGTGGATTCATCCGGAAAGTGTTCCCACAATCGCTTCTGCAGCTACAGAGAAACTGATCGCAACGGCAGAGCGGATGGATACAGCCGTACAGAAAGCAACAACAGAGCAGACAGATGCGGCCGGGCAGAAAGAAGCAACAGAGCAGGCAGACGCGGCCGGGAAGAAAGAAAAAGCAGAGCAGACGGATACACCCAATTAAAATGGAATAAAAGAGCAGACAGATACAGCCGGGCAGAAATGAAACAGCCGGACAGATCATGCGGCACAATGGTATGGAGAGTACAGGAGGGGTAAAAAATGAACAGAGAGGTACAGCCGGTTCTTCAGGCGATTCAGGAGATAAAAAAGGCAGTGATCGGAAAGGATGACTGCATCGTAAAAATTATGACGGCCATTCTGGCGGGCGGGCATATTCTGATTGAGGATATTCCCGGGGTGGGAAAGACCACTATGGCCCTGGCATTTTCCCGGGCGCTGGGGCTTCGGCAGAACAGAATCCAGTTTACGCCCGATGTGCTGCCCTCAGATGTGGTGGGATTTTCCATGTATCAGAAAAGCACGGGCAAGTTTGAATATCAGCCGGGAGCGGTGATGTGCAATCTTCTGCTGGCAGATGAAATCAACCGCACGTCTCCCAAAACCCAGTCGGCGCTTCTGGAGGTGATGGAGGAGGGGAAGGTGACGGTGGATCATGTGACCAGAGAACTGCCCAAGCCATTTGTGGTGATTGCCACCCAGAATCCGGTGGGAAGCGCGGGAACTTCCATGCTGCCGGAATCGCAGCTGGACCGGTTCATGATCTGTATGAACGTGGGATACCCCGATATGAAATATGAACTGGAGATTGTAAAAGGAAAGATTCGTCAGGATCCTCTCCAGGAGGTGGAAACGGTGCTGCGGACGGATGAACTTCTGGATATCAGAAAGCAGGTGCAGGAAATCTATATCCACGATGCGGTTTATCAGTATATGGGGAAACTGGTATCCGCCACCAGAACCCACTCCCTGATTGAGCTGGGAATCAGCCCCCGGGGAACCATCGCGCTGGCAAAAATGGTGCAGTCGCTGGCATTTCTCAGGGGAAGAACGTATGTGGTTCCGGAAGATGTGGAGGATGTTTTTCTGGATGTGGAAGCTCACCGGATCCGTATGAATGCCAAAGCCAGAGTGAATCAGGTGACAGTCGGCCAGGTACTGCAGGCGATTCTGGATAATACCGCAAAACCGTCTGTGATGAGAAAGTAGGCGGCAACAAACAGAAGGGTGAACGGCTGTGCCGGACAGGCAGATAGCTGTCCGGGAACGCCGGATTGCCGGGGATAGCGGCAAGGGAGGGGTGTATTTTGAAGGGAAAGCTTTTATATCTGTTGCTGCTGGCGGCCACGGTTTTCTGGGGGCTGCTGTATTACAGCAGCGCGCTGATCAGCCTTGCGGTGCTGGAAGTGCTGGCGGCGGCCGTCTCCTGGACGGTGATGCGGTTTCAGATATCGAAAATCAAAGTCAGGATCTGCATGCCCCTTTCTGTGACGGAAAAGGGTGAGCGGATGGAAGCCGGGCTGGAGCTGGAAAATAATTCCCGGATTCCGCTGGTGCGGGCAGAGTCGCAGATTCGTCTGAAAAACCTGTTTTACCCGGAGACAGAGACCATCCGGCTGACCGGCGCGGTGGACGCGAAAAGCAGGGTGCGGATTCTGAAGGGGTTTGTGGGAGAACACTGCGGGCCGGTGGAACTGGAGCTGGGACAGGTCTGGGTGTGGGATTTTCTTCGGATTTTCAAAGGCCGGGTGAAGGTGACGCAGAAAGAACGGTGGGTGATTCTTCCCCGGATGTACCAGGCCATGATCCGGCCCGATGAGAAAATCAGAAATTCCCCCGACGACAGTGAGGAATACGACAAAACCCGGCCGGGGGATGATGTGTCGGAGATTTTTCAGCTCAGGGAGTACCGGCCGGGAGACCGGATTCAGAGTGTCCACTGGAAACGGAGCGCGGCAAGAGAAGATCTGATTGTCCGGGAGTACAGCCTGCCGGTGGCAAGGCCGGTGGCGCTGCTGCTGGATCTGCGGTGGAAGGAAGGGTATCTGGACGATTTCCTGGAAGCCGGACTGGCCATTTCCCGGGGACTTATGGAGGCGGGATGCCCCCATTATGTGGCCTGGATGGACGCGGCAAAAGAGGATGTCTCCAGACTTTCCATGGAAACGGAGGAGGATCTGTATACACTTACGGAAATGCTGTACCGGGCCGGATGGAATACCAGCACCGGAAACCTGCAGCAGCTGTACGCGGAAAAATACAGAGGGGAATCCCTGCTTTGCTGTCTGCGGCTGGATACGGATCTGTGTCTGTGGAAGGATCAGGAGCTGTGGCGGGATCTTTCGGAGAATCCGAAGGTGATACTGGAAAGCGGAGAACTGCTGTTGGGATAAGGGGTCTGTTATGGAAAAGGAAAAAACGTATGCGGGATTTTCCATATCCCGGGAGACAAAAATTCAGAGTACCGGAAAGACGGGATGGACGGGCTATACCTTCGGACTGCGCTGCCTGTATTTCTTTCTCTGTATGACAGGATCCCTGTGGATGGTGCGGGATTCCCTGTCGCTTCCGGTGAATATGCTTCAGGCGGCAGCCATTCTGCTGGTATTTACAGCGGTGGAAGGGGCGGTTCTTCTTCTGCCGTCCTGGAGGAAGCCGGCGCAGCTTATTTGCTGGCTGTTGTTTGCCTGGGGCCTGGCGGGCCTGAGAGAGCGGATTGCCGGCGGTTATCTGGCGGCGGAAAACTGTGTAAGAGAGCAGCTGAATAACCACTACGGATTTACGCTGGCAGCCCGGGCAGGGGAAAGTCCCCGGGATGTGCTGATACTGGTCTGCGCTGTGTACGGGGCGCTGATACTTCTTCTGGGAAAAATGGTGCTGACAAGGGGGAGAACGGCGCTGCTGGCGCTGGTTCAGGTGATGATCACAGCCCTTTTGCTGATCTGCGGCGTTTCCATCAGCAGCCCGGGACTTCTTGTGGCCGGGGGAAGTGTTCTGCTGCTGTATGTGATGGCGGCGCCGCCGGGAAGCAGAAACGGAAAGGTTCAGCACAGAGCCGGGCTGCTGGCCGGCCTGCTGCTGGTGGCGCTGGGCTGGGTGGCGGCCCGGATGCTGGGCCCCGTGATCTTTGAGCGGGTACAGCCCCTGAATGTGCGCATGTATACGGCGGCCAGGGATATACAGAGCCAGTTTAACGATCTGATACAGAACGGCTGGCCGGGACAGGGAGCCGCCACGCTCAGCGGAAGGCTTACCAATTCTTCCGTGGATCAGGATGGGGAGACGGATCTGGTGGTGACCCTCCAGGAACAGCCCCAAAGCAATGTCTACCTGCGGGGATATGTGGGAGATACCTATGAAGGAACTTACTGGCATCAGGCGGATGAGGAGCAGTTTCGGCAGACCTTTTCCGGGGAGCAGGATGCCTGGGTGATTCAGAATCTTCTGTACCTGTATGTGGGAAATACGGGAACGCGCGAGGCGCAGGATGTCACCGTGGAAAAGGTGCGGGGCGGCGGGGATTACGGCTATGTGCCCTATGGATTTCAGACGCCGGACGATGAAAATCTGAGAGGCGATGCCTATTATGGAAGCACAGCCGATCAGCTGGCATACGAAGGTTATGTAAACTGGCAGGAAATGCTGGAATGGGGAGGGCTTTCGGAGGAGGCTTCGCGGCTGGAGGAGATTTACCGGAATTATGTGGCCGGGCAATATCTGAAGGTTCCTGTGGATAACATGGACCGTCTGAAGGAATACTGTGGACAACGGGAGTTTTCCACGCTGCAGGAGATCATTGATTTTGTGGTATCCTCCGTGCAGGAGGGGCACCGGTACAGTATGGATCTGGAACCGGTGCCGGAGGGAACGGATTTTGCGGAATACTTTTTCTTTGATCAGAAAAGCGGCTACTGTATTCATTTTGCCACCACTGCCACACTGATGTTCCGGATGCTGGGAGTTCCGGCCAGGTATGTGACGGGTTACGTGGTTCCGGCCGTGGATTTTTCAGCCGGTGACGGCGGGTATACGGCCCAGGTGCCGGATACCCAGGCCCATGCCTGGGTGGAAATCTATCAGAACGGGATCGGATGGATTCCGTTGGAGGTGACGCCGGGTTATGGGGATTCCCTGGAGACAGAGTCACAGCTGCCGGAGGCTTCCCGGCAGACACCCACGCCGCTGCCATCCGCGACGGCGACCCCAACTCCCGTCCAGGAGACGGCGACGCCTCAGCCCACCCAGGCTACGGATCCGCATGCCGGACAGCAGGGGCAGGAAGAAACAGCCGGGCAGTCATCGCAGAACGGTCATCCTCTGGCTGTTGCCGCGGCTGTGGTGGCAGCGGCGGCTTTGGCGGTGGTTCTGGCGGCAATGGTGGCGACGGCGTTCGCCGCTTACCGGAAATCCCGGATTCAGGCCAGAAGACGCAGATTCGGGCAGAAAAATTTCCGGGCGGCGGTGCGGGAGATTTCCCGGGAAATGTCACGGATTCTGGAGGACGGCGGATTTTCGCTGACCGGAAATGATCCCGAAGATGCCCGCCGGCTGGAGCAGGAGATTTTCGGTTCCGATGGAGATCATTTTACCCGCTTCCTGTCCATCGCCCAGAAGGCGTCGTACAGCCGGGAGGCGGTGACCGGCGAAGAGCGGAGCTTTTGCGACAGCCTGTACCATAAGACGGCAGAATACCAGTGGAAGCATTTGCCAAAAAGAAAAAGATTCTGGTGGAAATACATGAAATGCCATGAAACTTCATAGACTGGATAATAAGCTTTCGGGGGAGGCCTGGCGGCCTCCCTTTGGTGACTGCCAGTGAAAAGGACGAAAAAATGGCTGAAATATGCGGCGGCTGCCGCTGTTGCAATGGCACTGCTGCCCCTGCTGCTTACCTGGCTGATTTCAGGGAAAAAGGAGATTGCCATGAGCCGGCAGACGGATCCCGAAAATGTTCTCCCGGTGCTGATGTGCGGGGAGATTCCCTGGGATTATCCGGAGGAAGCGTTGAAAGCACAGGCTGTTCTTACCAGGAGCAGCCTGTATTATTATTCTGAGGAGGGTTCGCTTTACCCCTCCGGGGAAGGGGATTTTCAGGATACCGTCTGGGAGGAGGAGCTGGAAATTTACCGGAGGCAGCGGAACAGGGACAGCTACCGGGAGGCGCTTTTGAAAATGGAGAAAGCGGCCGAAGAGACCCGGGGGGAGGTGCTGCTTTTCCAGGGGCAGGTGTGCCGGGGCGTCTACCACCGGGTCAGCGCCGGATGGACCCGTCCGGGAGGGGAGGCGCTGGGGGAACCGGCCTATCTGACCAGTGTGGAGAGTCCGGAGGATACCGGATCGCCGGAGTATCTGAACGGACATTATTTCTCGCCGGAAGCGCTGCGGGTGAGAATCGGGGAGTGCTTTCCCGAAGCGCAGCTTTCGGAGGAATCTGTTTTTGAACAGCTGGAGATTGTGGAGAGGGACGCGGCGGATTATGTGGCGGCCATTCGGGTGGGAAACCTTCAGGTGCCGGGGGAGGAATTCCGGGAAAAGCTGGAGCTTTCCTCCAGCAATTTCACCATTCAGGAGCTGGATGGCAGAATCCGTATTCTCTGCAAGGGGCTGGGCCACGGTATGGGTCTGTCCCAGTACGGTGCTGCCGCCATGGCGCGGCAGGGAAGGGACTATCGGGAAATCCTGGCGTATTATTTTCCGGAGACTTCACTGGGAAATGTATAGATTTCATCATTCTGGAAATTCTATGAATGTGAGGGAAGTATCCGCTTCCCATTTTGAAGACATTGATAGAGGTGAAAGGTATGATGAAGAAAGAGAAAACATTACGGATCGCCCTCAGCTGCGCGTTGCTGCTGGCTGTGGCGGCCGCGGGCGTGACCATGTACCGCTCGGAGAACAGCGTGAAAAAGCAGGATGAGAACCAGGCAGAAGAACAGCAGATGGCGGAGGAGACACCTCTATCCGATCTGTCCCAGGGGCAGGAGGATGCCATGAACAGCGGCGGCAGCGATACGGAGGATGTGACCTCTGATCAGGCCCAGGCGGAAAATACGGAAGCACTGAGTGAGGATACACAGGGTCAGCAGGAACCTGCCCAGACGCCGGAGGCCTCCGCAGAGGAAGCCCAGGGTCAGCAGGAAACCCAGGAGGAAGCCGCAGAAGAGCCGGCGGAGGATACGGCGGCCCAGGTGGCTCCGGAGCTGAATTTTACGGAAGATACCATTATGCTCTGGCCGGTAAACGGGGAAGTGGTGATTGATTACAGCATGGACGCCACCACGTATTTTCCCACATTGGATCAGTACAAATATAATCCCTCTCTGGTGATGAGCGCGGCGGTGGGCGACCCGGTACAGGCGGCGGCCAACGGCCAGGTGCTGTCCATTTCGGAAGACGTTGAGACGGGCACCACGCTCACCATGGATATGGGAAATGGTTATCAGGCGGTGTACGGACAGCTGAAGGATGTGGCCGTTCAGGAAGGCCAGACTGTGGAAGCGGGAACCATTATCGGATATGTCAATGATCCCACCAGATATTATGTGGAAGAGGGCGCGAATCTGTATTTTGCCATGACGAAGGACGGCGCTCCGGTGGATCCCATGATCTATATTGAAACCGTGGTGGAATAAGCGTAACAGGGAAGCCGGAAGAATCTGTCTGAGAAAACCGGACGGTTGAAAATGCACCGAAACGGAACAGATGCATATAGTAAAGTGAGGGGGCCAAAGGCAGGCAAAAACCGCTCCCTGTATTTACCGGCGGCAGCAGGCGGCCTGCAGATGGAAGTTTCCTGCCGGACCGACAATCCGCAATCGAGGTTATGGCAGCAGGCGACCGGAAGAATGTGGCGTCTGGTGTATTACGGTTACGCGTTATGAGCGTCAGGACAGAAGGTCAGGATTGGCTACAGCTCAGCCTTCCGGCTTCACTGTTACTGGGATTGCAGCGGACGGCATATGCCATCCGTTCCGGGTGATATACAAAGGGTTCGATTGCTTCACATATAAGGTGGAAAGGGTTTTGCGGAATATTTCTGCAAAACCTGTAACAGTTCAGCCTTCCGGCTTCACTGTCACAAAAGCATGCACACAGGCTGCGTTTCCCGCAGCCTGGCGCCTGCAGACCTCGGGATCCCGCTGCAAAAGCAGCGTGACACCTCGCGGGACAGTGGAAGTCTGAACTGTAACTAAAACCTTTACATAAACAGACAGGATTCTTGTCCTCGGCACCAGAGAATGTTACAATAGGATACATCAGAAAAGTGTTCGGTTATTTATAGAAAACGGACAGAAAGAGGTGCCAGAGATGATTATTGGAGAGAGTGAGACACTTGTGATTACCGGGGATTCGGTGACGGACTGCGGCAGACAGTACCCGGTGGGTGAAGGGAACGGCAATCTGGGAGACGGCTATGCCAGAAATGTACAGGCCCTTCTGGACATGAATTATCCTCAGAAACGGATCCGTGTACTTAATACAGGTATCAGCGGAAATACCAGCCGGGATCTGCGTGGCCGGTGGCAGCAGGATGTGATGGATCTTGCCCCGGACTGGGTAACCATTATGATCGGAATCAATGATATCTGGAGAAAATTTGATCAGTGTCTCCATCCGGAGAAGAGTGTCAGCCTGGAGGAGTATGAAAGTAATCTCTGCTGGATGCTGGAGACCACGCTTCCGTCGGTAAAAGGAATCTGCCTGATGCCGCCCTGTTTTATGGAACAGAATCATCAGGATCCCATGCGGGCCATGGCAGATCAGTACCGGGCAAAGGCAAAGGAAGTGGCCGAAAGATACGGTGTCCTCTATGCGGATGCCCAGGCCGGGATGGATGCGTATTTCCGTCATTATCCGGCCATGTATATGTCCTGGGACCGGGTGCATCCCAATCAGGTGGGACATATGATTATCGCAAAGGCTTTGGTGGACGCGCTGGGATTTCAGTGGAATGTGTAAGACAGAAAATGGTTGAATATACCCTCTTTATCGAGTATAATAAAGGGGAAAAATAGAGAATGAAGTTGGATGTGTAAAAGGGATATCCGAAGGACCGGAAAGCGTCCGGCCAGTCGGATATCCCCTTTTTATGAGAAATTGTATCTGAACCCGTGTAACAGTGGGGCCTTACTTTTTATACAGAATCCGGATGGAGTTCAGCACACACAGCATGGCGACGCCGGTATCCGCGAAGACTGCCAGCCACATGGAAGCAATGCCGAACAGACCCAGAATCATCACCAGCACCTTCACCACCAGCGCAAACACCACGTTCTGCATGGAGATGGAACGGGAAGATTTCGCGATGGCGATGGCCTGCGGGATGGCTTCCATATCCGATGTCATGAATACCACATCCGCCGCTTCAATGGCGGCATCCGCACCGCTTCCCATGGCTGCTCCCACATCCGCGCCGGCCAGAACCGGGGCGTCGTTGATGCCGTCGCCCACAAACATAACAGAACCGTGGGCTGCGCGGATTTTTTCCAGCTCTGACAGTTTTTCCTGGGGAAGAAGCCGGGCGTGTACCTCGTCAATGCCCGTTTCGCGGGCCACCGCTTCGGCGCTCTCTCTGGCATCGCCTGTCAGCATGGCGGTGACAATACCCTGATTTTTCATCCGTCCAATGGCAGACCGGGCGCCCTCCTTGATGGTGTCTGAAATCACCAGATGTCCGATGAAAACCCCGTCTCTGGCCACCAGAACCTCCGTGCCAAATCCGGTGTTCGGATATCCGTTCATGGAGATTCCCTCAGATTCCATAAGCTTGCGGTTTCCACAGAGAAAGACACCGTCCGGAAGCTGGGCACGGATTCCCTGCCCGGCAATTTCCTGAATTGCCAGAGGCTGGCTGATATCCAGCCCCTTATCCGCAGCTGCGGCTTTCACACTCTCTCCGATGGGATGGGTGGAGGCGGATTCACAGGAAGCACACCAGGAAAGCAGCTGATCCGGGGAAATTCCTTCGGCGGGCGCCACATCCTGAACCACAAAGTTGCCTTTGGTGATGGTTCCGGTTTTGTCCATGACAATGGCCTTGATGGTGGCGATGGCTTCCAGGGACAGACCGCCTTTAAAGAGGATGCCCTTTTTGGAGCCTGCTCCGATTCCGGAGAAGAAAGCCAGGGGGACACTGAGTACCAGGGCGCAGGGACAGCTGATTACCAGAAAACTGAGAGCCGTGTACACCCAGTGATTCCAGTCCCCGGTAACAAGAGACGGAATGACGGCGGTACACAGAGCCAGGATTACCACAAAGGGGGTATAGATCCGGGCAAAACGGGTGATAAACCGGTCAATCTTCGGCTTTCTGGCAGCGGCATTTTCCACGGAATCCAGAATTCTTGTGACCATGGATTCCTCCAGTACCTTATCCGCGCGGATTTTCAGCAGTCCGGAGGTGTTGACGCATCCGGAGGTTACCGATGAACCTGCGGAAACCTTCACAGGCACCGGCTCGCCGGTTACCGGAGAGGTATCGATCCGGCTTTCTCCTTCCAGGACGGTGCCGTCCAGGGGGATCCGGTCCCCGGGGCGGACAAGAAGCGTATCGCCCACCCGGGCATTTTCCGCAGGGATCACCCGGATGTTGTCACCGGAAACCAGATTGACCACTTCCGGACGCATATCCACCGCGTCCATAATCTGGGAACGGCTTCGCTCCACCGCCACATGCTCAAAAAATTCGCCCACCCGGTAAAACAGCATAACGCCCACTGCTTCCGGATATTCCCGGATCACGAACGCGCCCAACGTGGCGATGCTCATCAGAAAATTTTCGTCAAACACCTGTCCCTTAAACAGGTTCCGAACCGCTGTGAGAACAATCTCTCCGCCCAGGATCACATAACCGGCCACCAGAACCAGCAGGGATGCCAGTTCAAAATCCATATGGAGCAGGATTTCTCCGGCGATAAACAGCAGCGCGCCAAATCCGATGGACAGGATATCCTTTCTGTTGGCAGCGAAGAATGATTTTTTCGCGGGGACAGTTCCCGGTGCAGTCTGAGACGCCTCCGCTGCATGGACTCGGCTCTCCTTTGGCGTTATGGTCACGTCCGGTTCAATGGTACGGCAGATGCGAAGCATCTCTGAAACCAGAGCATCGGGATCCGCAGCGGTGACCCGCAGCTGCTTGGTGGCAAAAGTGATGGATGCTTCCTCCACTTCCGGAAGATCATTGATGCGGGATTCCATCTTTGCCGCACAGTTGGCACAGTCCAGATTGTCTATCAGATACGTTCTGGTGACGAAGGATGCGGCGCGCCGCGTGCGGGGAACCAGCTTTACCTCCGGTTCGATGGAGGCGCAGATCTCCTGCATCCGTGGCAGCAGGGAATCGGGATTGGCCGCTGCTACCCGCAGCTGCTTTGTGGCGAAGGTGATGGTGGCATCCGCCACGCCGGGAAGTTTCTGAATCTGTGCTTCCATTTTGGCGGCACAGTTGGCACAGCCCAGATTTTCCACCAGGTAAATCTTCTTCACATATCCATCAGGAATGGCCGCGGCGTGGTGGTGTTCGTGCGCTTCCTCGTGTGCATGGCCGTGGGAATGGTCGTGTCCGCAGCCGCAGGAATTGCCGTGGTGGTGATGTTCGTGTGCCTCATCATGCGCTTCGTGGGAGTGCTCATGTCCGCAGCCACAGGAATCGCCGTGGTGGTGATGTACGTGTGCTTCATCATGCGCTTCGTGGGAGTGCTCATGTCCGTGGCCACAGGAATCGTTATGATGGTGGTGCTCATGCTCTTCATCATGGGCGTGCTCATGTCCACAGGAGCAGGAATCGCTGTGGTGGTGCTCATGTTCATCGTCATGCGAATGGCCGTGGGAGTGCTCGTGCCCGCAGCCGCAGGCCTCCGCGCGAAGTCTTTCTGTAAGACGGTTTTTATTCAGCATAGGAATTCCTCCTTGATATAAGATTCATAAAACATATGAACAACTATTCATATGTTTATTATAGGAGGATTCCTGTAAAAAATCAATATGTTTAAAGAATATTATTTGAAAAATACATAAAATAATCCCAACTTTAATCCCAATGTGTTATAGTAATGGCATTGGGATTAAAAGTTGGGAAAAGGATAATAATTTATGAACATCGAAAAATTAGTTTTGGCTCTATGTGCATATAATGATGAACAGGAATGGTTTGAATTTAAAGAGAACTGGTTCCAGCCGGAAGTGCTTGGAGAATATGTATCGGCTTTATCAAATGCAGCTGCATTTCATCATAAGGCACAAGCATATTTTGTGTAGGGTGTAAATGATGAAACTCATGAGATTACAGGTACGACTTTTTTTTGCCCCTGTTTTTTATCTTTTGGCGAGTTGCTTACTATCCTTTGGTTTTGGTCCGATTTTGACAATCGCACCATGTACGCCTGTTTTGTTGCGCAGTAGAACGCCATTTTAAGGGGTACCAGTACCCCTGTTCTGTGTCTGCAAAGCCTTGCAGGTAGTAGCTTAATCAGCTTCCGCTGCGTAACATTTCTCCATGATGTATAGAGGGCGATAGCACTCGTTGCTTGCGCCCCTTGATTACCCCACAGCAGGGGCGGACGGGCTTGTCAATGGCGGTGTAGCCGTTCTCACTTTTGACAAGAGCGGCTGGCTCTGCTGCCGCTTAGGTGGTTATTCGCCCATAATCTTCCCGATAAACGGGAAGTTGTCAATCTATGACTATACCGGTACTCCCCTACAAATTAAGGTATCTCATTTAGTATCTGGCTTGGTGTCTGAATTCCAATTAATCTGATTTCATTTAATTCTTTTGCAGATAGGCAACCTGATTGATATAATCGTAAATACTCTTTTGAAACATCAGAATCAAAAATCAGTACATCATCTGAATTAATAGTAACATCTATGCCATTTCTGAACAATATCGAAATGGGGTGCTCCTTTATACTAGCCACTCTTCCCAGAAGCACATTACTTGATGGTGTAATGTTCAATCTTATTTTTTTCTCTTTCAAGAAATCCATTGCTTCTTTTGATTGTGCTGCCGCAATACCATGCTGAACTTCATCCAGATGTAACTTATTTATAGCTTGCATTACATCGTCAGCGGATCCCCATTCTCCAACATGTGCTTTCAGTCTCAAGCCTTCTTCTTTTGCTTTCTCATAAATTGGAATGAAATTTTCAATCGGCTGTGCCTTTTCATCCCCATACAAATCTATAGAATAAAACTGTTTATGTCCCCAAAAATGAGACAAACAATCCTCAAGATATGAAATCTCACAATGTCTCGATAATCCAATTTGTAAGCGCATCTCTATTTCTGGTGCTATCCGTTCATGAATCTCTTCGAATGAATCAACCAGCTCTTCAATATCATTATTGAAAAATGTTTTTAATCCCCAAACGTCTTCACCAATTTCTAAAACTTTCACTCCATCATATTTTGCTTGAACAAATGTGGCTTCGATAAGTAATTTTCGTTGTTGTGAAGAATTGAATCTACTTCCTATATACTTGGTACTCCATTCATCCATCTCCTTCATCGAAGTAATCGGATGTACTAAAGGTTCAATATAATAACCTGTTTTATTAAAAATGAACTGTCTATTTCCTCCCAAAACGAAGTGATTATGTAAATCAGATTTAGGACTCTTCCTTATTTCCGTTATATTTTCATTCTTTAATGCCTCTACAAAATCCATATCTATCCTCCACTTTTACAATTTCAAAGATTTGCCGTTCTTTTCAACTCCCTGATAAATCTAATTTGCTGCTCTGTTCAGATTATATAAAATAGCATCATTGCTTTCTGGCTTTTATCATACCACAGTTCCCCCCTGTTTTTCCATTTCATTTTGTAAGTCTCACAGTGGATAGTCATTCGATAAAAATAAAAGAGGGTTTGGGGCGTTATGTCAGCCGCTGGACGCTATGCGAAAGGGGGCTGGTGCTTATGGTTACATATTCTGATCTATTCAGTTTTGTGATTATGCTTTGCACTGTAATTACTCTTGTTATCCATTTTGCACGCAAAAAGTAGCGCCCTCGCTCTGGTAAAGTAAGACGCTACTTTCTGTAACTCTTATTATGACAATGGAAAGTATATTATATGCTTTTGGTGGAAAAGTTTCAACCCTGAAACACTGGAAAGTTCGCACAGCGTGCAACATTTCATCCTTCCAGTTTCACTGTCAAAAAAAGCATGCAAACAGGCTGTGTTTCCTGCAGGCCTAGGGATCCCACACAAGGGCTGTACGGTATCTCTCAGAAAGACGCAGCATCTTTCATCTCCTCCCCATCCCCCACAATAATTTTCGGAATATCCGGATCCGCCAGAAGCGGATTGATCCGGAAGGAGAGTACATCTCCCGGATTGAGCCCCAGTCCCGTCAGATCCACCAGTGTATGGCCGGTGCCGGTGTTGTCCAGAATGGGGACACGGCTTCCGTTTCTGGACAGACAGTACGCGTGATCCGGGAAAAACATATTCCGGACTGCATGCCGCAAAAGTCCGAGAGGTTCCCGGGACTGTCTTGCCAGCCCCAGGCCGTCCCCGCAGCCGGCCCGGACCACGCCGATGAGACTGTCCCTTTTCAGCTTCACATCTCTCCGGTATCCTGCATACTCCCCGGCAGGATACCATTTCTTTTCGCAGATTTTTGCTTCCAGCCGAACCGCATCCTGAAAATCCGCCCGTCCCTCTGTCTCTTTTCCCAGAAGCAGAGATCCGATTCTCACCCCGTCATATCCCAGATCCCCGGCCCAGGCCAGCGTGCGGCTGGCGGCCGCGTGGACAAAGGGAACGGGAACGCCGGACTCCTCCAGAATCTTCAGCGCCTGGTCAAAACGCTGCTTCTGCAGAAGAATATTTTTCCGGTAATTTCTTCCGCAGGAGGCAAAATGCGTGTAGATGCCTTCAATATTCATATCCAGCGTGCAGAACTTCACGGTGAGAAGCGTATCCCGGAAAAATCCGTACCGCCCCAGGCCGGTATCGATCTTTATGTGAATCCGGGGAGATCTGCGCATACCCCGGGAAGCCTGGCGCAGCACATCCGCCTGCCGTGAATTTCCCACCATAAAAATAATATTTTCTTCCAGCAGCTGACTGCACAAGGGGAGGGAATATTCAGGTGTCAGAAGAAGAATATCGCCGGAAAACCCCAGATTCCGCAGCGTCAGTGCCTCCCGGGGAGTTCCCACGCAGAAAAAGTCTACGCCGCAGCCGGAAAGAATCCGGTAAGCAGACGCAATTCCGATACCATACCCGTCCTCCTTCACAACAGCCATCAGCCGGGCGCCGGTCAGCTGCCGGACGGCACGCACATTGTTTTCGATACAGTCCCGGCGGATGACCAGCCGGCTTTCTTTCTTATCCATAATTACCCCTCAACATTGCATCTGTGAAGCCGATGGTGTTTTTTGCTACAGGAAAAAGTATAGCAGAGGGATGTTTCGGGGTCTTCGCCAAAATGTAAAAAAGAAGTATCAAAAAAACGGGGCTCAGGAATCCTCCGCAGGCAGTTCCAGTATAACTGCCTGCCAGTTTTCCGTCTGAACGGGGACGGAAAATTCCATGTCAGGCGTATTCGTGGCCGCGTTGTCCGGATCCAGGCCGAAGGATTCTGCCAGATCCTCCGAATCTGGCTCTGACTCAAAAATCAGGACATGCTCTCCATCGCAGGAAAAACGGAGATCCTGGATCTGACCTTCCCCCCGGTAGAGCAGTTTCCGGCCGTCAAACGTGCCGTTTCCGGAAAGGGTATAGCTGTACACCATATATCCGGATCCGAAATTTTCCGCGGTTACAGCTCTGTTCCGCTCCTCGTTGACAGCCAGAAGGCTGATATCGGGAAGATGTCCCTGCCACAGCAAAGCCTGCAGATAAAGCTGTGTATTTTCTCCGAAGGAAGCGGGACGGTAGGCGTTATCTTCATCCTCCGGAGGAACGAAGTACAGAAGCTCCGAGGCGTCGATTTCATGGAGGTAGCCCAGGTAAAGATCAGACTCATCGCCGTTTTCAATGGCATCATAAGAGAGTCCCTCGATGAGCCCCAGTCCGCCGTTCCAGGACAAGGCGCCGTGGAGAAGAAAGGAATCCCCCCGCACAAGATCGATGGTCAGGGGAGTGGTGATATTTCCCTGGCGTTTATAATACCAGCACTGCGCCTGGTGCCTCCCGTCAGGCATTTCGGCGCTCCAGCCCAGAAAGGAGGAGGCGTCCGCAGACCAGACCCCGTCCACCTGAACGTCATAGAGATATTCAGCCAGTACCGTACAGCTGCCATCGGAAAGATTGTAAATCGACAGAGACAGATTATAACCGCTGTCATCGGAAAGACAGGCGGCTTCTGTTCCGTCCGGGGAAATCCAGATGCCAAAGCAGTTGCTGGTGGGCAGCCGGAAAATATCCTGATAAAATCCATAGACCACATCATACTGGCGAATGTAAATCTCCTGATTTTCCGTAACCGCCGTGTAAAGATATGCCTTTCCGTTTTCCTGCCGGAAGCCGGTACTGAAAACAGGGACGTCTGTATTCCAGGACAGGGTCAGCATCTGTTCCAGGTCCCCATAATTTTCCGTGGACAGATCCGGAAGCAGAACCGTGCGTTCCCGGGGAGTCAGTCCGCAGCCGGAGCACATAGCCAGCCCCAGAAAAAACGCTGCTGCCCTCCATTGTATTTTTCTCTTTTCTATCCTCATTCTTCTGCCTCCTGTGTCCGGTAAAGCTTCAGGCATATGGCAAAAATATTGATTCCGTTGGGATGTGAAAATGCCCGGATGACGCCATGATGTTCCTGGATGATTTTCCGGCAGATGGAAAGTCCCAGTCCGGCGCTTCCCAGCTCCCTGGAATATTCTTTGTCGATTCTGCAGAACGGCTCAAAAATTTCCTCCAGCCGGTTTTGAGGAATCGGATCTCCACGGTTGATCACCTGAATAAGGACCTGCTCCCTGACGGACCGCAGATCCAGGACGATCTCTCCGCCCTGTTTTCCGTATTTAATGGCATTATCGGTGAGATTTATCAACACCTGGCGCAGCCGCTCCCCATAGCCCAGCGTCAAAAGCGGTCCGTTCCCTTTCACCAGGATCGAGCAGCCATACCGTTTAGCCTTAGGCATCATGGATGCGGCTACACTTTTGGCCAACACAAAAAGATCCACCGGTTCCGGTGAACCATCTGCTTCACGGTCACCCATTTCCAGCAACTGTACCACCATCCGGTGAAGGCGGGTACTTTCTCCCAGAATATGTCCCAGACTTTTTTCAAGAAACTGTGTATCTTCCGCTCCTCCGTCCTCAAGAAGCTGAGCATAGCCCTGGATGGTGGTCAGCGGTGTTTTCAGCTCATGGGTGACGTTATTGTAAAATTCCTGCCGGCTTTCCATCAGAGAACGGATACTGTCCCGGTCCTGCTGAATTTTTTCAAACTGCAGCTCAATGGTTTCCATCATCCTGCTGTAACTGGAGGCCAGTTCCCCGATTTCATCTTTCCGCTTCAGAAGAGGGCTGTCCTTCAGTGGATTGCCGATGGGCATATGTTCCTTTTTCATGGTTCGGGATACTTTTCCGGAAATCTGGCTCAGGATTTTCAGCGGCTGTGTTACGGACCACAGAAGAAAGAAAACCACCAGACCAGACAAGAGATAACCGGCGCACACCACCTGAACCATCATACGCAGTATTTCCTGATTTTCCCGGCGTACAGAAGAATAATCCATGATTGCAGCAAGAATACCTACATTCTGTTCTTCTACCTGCACCGGGGACGAAAAAAACACCTGGCAGGAACTTCCGGATCCGCATACCATGGTGAAAGCCGCTTCTCCCTTCAGAGCATGGGCAAAAGCTTCTGTGCCGGTGATCTGGCTGTCTCCGTCAGTTCCGGAGGGAATCTCCCCGGGGCCTGAGGCAGTCAGGATGCCGTCCAGAGTATAAAAAAATAATTTTCGCCCATTTGTCCGGGACAGCTCATTGAGGATTTCCTGGGAGCAATGTATCATTCCTTCCTCATCGTTGTTTTCGCCCCGCATCATGAAAATCTGGCGGGAATAAATCTGGGAATCCAGTCTTAAATCGTTACATTCTTTCTGGATGCGTTGTGTCAGACTCCGGTTCAGCTGACTTTGTACCGTGAGGCAGAGAATCAGGCCGCCGGCCCCAAAAGTGAGAATCAGGCCGGCAGATACCCGGAACCGGAGACTGTTCCAGAAACGTACTTTTTTGGACTTTTTATTCTGCCTGTTTTTGCGGTTCATACTTATACCCCACACCGAAAACTGTGGACAGCCCCACATCATTTCCCAGTTTTTTGCGGAGTCTTTGGATGTGGATATCTACTGTCCTGGTATCACCTTCAAAATCGTATCCCCAGATCTGTTCCAGAAGCGTGGCACGGGTGAAAACCTGTCCCGGATGTTCCAGCAGAAAAACCAGCAGTTCAAATTCTTTTGGAGTCAGATCCATACGCCGTCCGTTTTTGGTTACTGTCCAGCCCTGACGGGAAATCACCAGCGGACCCCGGCAGAGAAGATCTCCCGAATTTGTACTCTCAGCCGGATCCTTTTTGGCACGTTCACTTTCCGCTTTTTCAAAACGCCGAAGAATACTTTTGACCCTGGCAATTACTTCCCGGAGATCAAAGGGTTTGGTGATATAGTCATCGGCTCCGGTTTCCAGCCCATACAGTTTGTCCTCCACACTGCCCCTGGCCGTCAGCATAACAATGGGGATGTTATACCGCTCTGTAATGATCCGGCACAGATCCACTCCGCTGATGTCCGGAAGCATCCAGTCCAGCAGCACCAGGGAAGGAGAAAATTCCCCCACAAGTTTCCAGCCCTTTCCCGCCGAACCGGCGCACTGGACCTGGAAGCCTTCTCTGGTCAGCCCGTATGCCAGAAGATCCGCAATGGGCTTTTCATCCTCGATGATCAAAATTCTGCTTTTTTCCTGTTTGTCCGTCATAAAACCGCATCCCCTCATTTGTAAATACTTGTAACCGTTCAGACTTCCGGCTTCACTGTCACAAATACTTCCCGTTGTCTGTATCCATTGATCCACTTCTTAATGAATTATATCAGATTTTACAGGTATCTCCTATGCGGAAGATGTAAAAAGATTGTAACATTTTCTGTGAAAATGCACACAGGCTGCCAAACTGTGGCCCGCATGCATGTTTTTGTGACAGTGAAGCGTTACACTGAATAAGAAAGGCATGGAGAAAGGAGAAGAATTGTATTATAATGAAGAAAAGTAACCGTTTGTTCTTCCGGCCTTGCTGACGCAAGGGCTGAAGGCTGAACGGTCACAAAGAAAAAAGCGGGATTTATCATGAATTATACTTACATTTTAAAATGCAGGGACGGTACCTATTATACCGGATGGACCAACGATCTGGAACGCCGTATAAAAACCCATAATCAGGGAAAGGGAGCCAAATACACCAGGACCCGGAGGCCGGTGGAACTGGCTTATTATGAAGCTTTTTCCACGAAGGAGGAGGCCATGCGCCGGGAGGCCCAGATTAAACACATGGACAGGAAGAAAAAAGAAAAACTGATCATGGGGAAAGGTGCCTGAAGACATGGGAGGTGACAGTCATGAAACAGAAAATACAGCAAGTGGAGAAAAATGGTTATATCCGTTGGATCAGCCGGATCTCCTGGGGGCTGATGGCAGCATGGCTGCTGTGGTTTCTCTGGAAATTCCCCCGCCTGCCCCGGGAAATGCCTCTGCATTTTGGCATTGACGGGCAGCCGGACCGTTGGGGAGGAAAAGAAGAACTGTGGTTTACCGTGATTCTGTGCGCTGTTCTGTTTGCGGGACTTACCATCGTGCTTCGTTTTCCGCGGATCTGGAACACGGGATCTGTAAAAGTCACAGAGCAGAACCGGAAGTGGGTGTATCAGAATCTGGCGTCCATGCTGGTATCGGTCCGTCTGGGAATGGTGATCGTATTTGCTTATTCCCAGTGGATGGCTGTGGGGTCCGGCAGCGTGGGTATTTTGTTCTGGATTATATGGGCGGTGGCGCTGTTCGGGCCGGTGATCTTTTTTACGGTTCGGCTGTCGCGAAAACCGCCGGACCAATGGGGAGAATTTTCCGCGGGAGATAAAGCTGCGGAGAATAAAAACAACGGACGCAGGGAAAGCAAATGGATCTGAAAGCAGAGGGCCGACAGCAGAGGGTTGACGGAAAGACGAGTCCGCGGAAAAAAGAAAAGCGGCCGGGTCATGGGATAAAACCATGACCCGGCCGCTTTTAGACAACAGACATCTGTCTGTGTGAAAAGCAGATTGCTCTGCACTCAGACCACATCATCTCTCCGGATATATCCGGGCTGTTCCGGACTTGCCACGATCTCCATGGGATGGATAATTCTTGCGTTTTTATCCACCACCTGGTTCTCCAGAACCGCGTCTTTTCCCACCGTTACGCCGGGAAGCAGGATACAGTTGCGGATCACCGCTCCTTTCCGGATGGTACAGCCTCTTCCGATGACGGAATTTTCCAGATCGCCTTCAATGAGGCAGCCGTTGGACACCACGGAATTTTTCACCGTCGCGCTCTCAAAATAACGGGTGGGACAGGAATCGTTGGTTCTGGTATAAACCGGCCACTCATCCTGAAATACCTCTTCTGCCGTCTTGAAATTGATCAGGGACATGTTTGCGTCATAGTAGCTCTTGAAATCCGTGATGGAAGCGAAGTAGCCGTGGTGAGAGATTGCCCGCACATCCAGTTCGCTGCATTTGCTGTTTACAATGTCGTGAAGCGTGTACATGGAGGAAAGCTTTCTTGCCTGTTTTACCAGATCCATGAACAGTTCTTTTTTCATAATGTAAGTATCCATAAAGATATTCCGGTTTTTGGCTGTGCCCCGGTTGGCCTCGATGGATTCTACGCCTTTCTGACGGTTGAGATTCAGGATATTGCAGCTGAGATAATGTTCCTTCGCGTTATCCACTGCATGGTACATCAGGGAAATATCGGCTCCGGACTGAATGTGACTTTCAAGCGCTTCACTGTAATCCTGAACATAAATCATGTAGGCGGGAGCGATAATCACATAATTGCAGTTGGCCGATTCTATGTAATCCATATTTTCCGCGAAAGCTGCCACATCATTTTTGTAAAGAATATTCTCCGCCCGGTCTCTGGAAAACAGAATCTGAAGATTTCCGCGTTTGGAGTTGATATTGTACTGCCGTCCGGTACCCAGATGCTCTACCAGGGAGCGAGGTTTCCTCTGGATATAAACCTGGATCTGATCGATACCGCTGTTGGTCATGTTGGAAATGGGAAAATCAATGACCCGGTACCTGCCCAGAAACGAGAACGCCCCGATGGGACGGTAATCCTGCATGCCGTCTACCCAGATATGATTTCCGGAAAAGTTAATAATTCCCAGTGCCCTTTCCATATTATTCTACCCCCTTTACATTACGCGCGATCAGCTCGATGCTGCCGTCTTTGCTTCCCACGGAAGCATTTTTTCCGATGGTGACGCCGTCCGCTGCCAGAACTCTGTTGACCACGGCTCCTGCCTCTACGGTTACGCCGGGCATCAGCACACTGTCGGTGACTACGGCGCCGGGGCCGATTTTTACTCCCGTAAACAGTACGGAATTGGCCACTTCACCTTCGATTACACAGCCCTGGGTGATAAAGCCGCGCTTGATGGAAGCGTCAGGCCCGATATAATGGGGCGGTGTGGTGGCATCTTCCGTATAAATCTTCCAGGTGGGATCGTTGAGATCCAGCGGGTTGTTCTTATCCAGAAGGTCCATGTTGGCCTGCCACAGAGAGTCGATGGTTCCCACATCTTTCCAGTAGCCTTCAAACCGGTACGCGTAGAGGCTCTTATTCTGTCCGATCAGTACAGGAATAATATCCTTTCCGAAATCATGCTGAGATTGGGTATCCTTCTGGTCGGCCACCAGGATTTTCCTCAGAGATTTCCAGTTGAAGATATAGATACCCATGGAAGCAAGCGTGCTTTTGGGGTTCTTGGGCTTTTCTTCAAAGGACTGGATCCGGCCCGTCTCGTCTGTATTCAGGATACCGAAACGGCTGGCCTCCTCCAGAGGAACGTCGATCACCGCGATGGTGGCGTCCGCGTTCTGTTTTTTATGAAATGCCAGCATTTTCGCGTAGTTCATCTTGTAGATATGGTCACCGGACAGCACCAGAAGATATTCCGGAGAATAGGAATCAATAAAATCCATATTCTGGGAAATGGCGTCGGCGGTTCCCCGGTACACATCCAGATCCGTATCCGCTTTTTCTCTGGGAGACAGCACAAAGACGCCGCTGTTTTTTGCGTCCAGTCCCCAGCGGCCTCCGGCGGCCACATAGCTGTTCAGGAGAATGGATTCATACTGAGTCAGAACTCCTACGATATCAATGCCGCTGTTGGCACAGTTACTCAGCGCAAAGTCAATGATCCGGTACTTTCCGCCATATGCTACCGCCGGCTTGGCCACCTTTCTTGTGAGCTCATGGAGGCGGCTTCCTCTTCCGCCGGCCAGGATCATGGCCAGCATATTGTTCTGCTTCATGAAAAAACCTCGCTTTCATCAGAATTACAGTGGATAAAATTACTACTGTCGCTGTCTCTATTATAATAAATTTTAAGTGATCTTGCCATAATATTTTGGTGAAAAAGAGAAATAAATTGTTAAAAATAGGAAAAATCGGGAAATTGGAAAGGAATAGAAAATTGAGAATCAGAAATACAACAATGGAAAGCCCCATGCGCGAACCCGGACTTTCCATTGCCGCAGAAACGTTTATTCCGTTTTAAACCGGAGCACCCGCCAGCAGAAACATGGTAACAAAATGGCAGGCGCTTCCGCCCATCACAAAAAGATGAAAAATTTCGTGAGAACCGAAATTTTTATGTCTTGCGTCAAACAACGGAACCTTCAGCGCGTAAATGATGCCGCCGATGGTATAGATGATGCCGCCGGCAAGAAGCCATCCAAAAGCCGGGCGGGACAGCGCGTGGAAAATCTGCGAAAATGCCAGCACACACAGCCAGCCCATGCCGATGTAGATCACAGAGGAAAACCATTTGGGACAGGTGATCCAGAAGGCTTTGATCAGAATACCCAGGATAGCCACTGCCCATACCAGCGCGCAGAGGATGGTTCCGGTCCGTCCTTCCAGGGCAATCAGGCATACCGGCGTATAACTGCCCGCGATCATCACAAAGATCATCATGTGATCCATTTTTCTCAGCCTTCGGTTCACATTCTCATTGATATCCAGAGAATGGTATAAGGTACTGGCCATATACAAAAGAACCATACTCAGCACAAAGATGGACAACGCGATCACATGCAGGTGATCCGGTTCTCTGGCTGCTTTAATCAACAGCGGAGCGGCGGCCAAAAGAGCCATGACCATAGCGATGAAATGCGTGATTGCGCTTCCGGGATCCTTTAGTTTGAATTTCATAGAATCATCTCCAATCAAAATCTGCAACATGATATAAGTTCTAAAATTCGACATGTAGTTTTTAAAACTACATTGTGCTATTATAATATACCGATTCTTTGGAAATTACAATAGAATTCACAAAATTTTAAAATTCTTTTGAAATAGTTTTCATTATCGTGAATAAAAAAGCCGGCCCGGTACATCATGGTAAGTACCGGACCGGCATCTTTGCCGGAAATACGGCGGTCAGCCTTTACCGTCTGGCCGCCGGGGTATTCCTTTTACAGTTTGATGTTGGCGAACAGAGAACCGAGACTGGTGGTGGCCTCCTCAGCTTTGGGAAGCTCGTAAACCTCCTCTTCGATCTCCTGGACTGCCACATCGTTCAGAGCCTTCATACTGAGACTCAGCTTGCCCTCTTTGATGGCGATGACTTTTACTTTTACCTTATCGCCCACGGAAAGCACCACGGAAGGATCTTTGATTCTCTTTTCACTGATCTGGGAAACATGTACCAGGCCGGACAGCCCGTTTCCCAGGTCGATAAACGCGCCGTAAGGCTTGATGCTCTCGACGGTTCCCTCAGTTACCAGGCCCACTTCCACGTTGGAAATTCTGGCCTTTCTCTCTTCCCGTGCCTTTTCCCGCAGAATATCTCTGGCAGACAGGATCAGACGGTCTTTGGCTCTGTCCAGATCAATCACCTGCACCTGAATCTGCCGGTTCAGGTATTCGTTGAGATCTTCCACATAGCTGAGAGACAGTTTGGAGGCGGGGATAAAACCGCGGATGCCCTCCACATACGCGATGACACCGGCGTTCACCACGCCCTTTACCGTCACATCCAGAACGGTCTTGTCCTCCATGTACTGATTCAGCTTCTCCCAGGCCAGATCGTCAGCAGCTTCCACCCGTGACAACAGGATACTTCCCTTTTGGGAATCCCGTCCGATGACGGTGGCAGTCACCTCATCTCCCACATGGACTGCTTCTTTTAACTGAAATCCCGGCTCACGGCTGTAGTCGGATGCCCGGATGATACCTTCGGTGTAGGACTTCAGGTCAAGGGTTACCTCATCCTCGTCCACAGCGATCACAGTAGCAGTCACCAGATCGCCTTCCTCCAGTTTTTTGAGGGAAGCCTCCAGCTCCGCTTCGTAGTCTGCCATGGAAGTCTTTTCTTCCGCGGCCGGTGTTGTATTCATTTCATTTTCCATTGCCCAGCTCCTCCTTTAAAAAACGTTTACGCTTTCTATTATATACCCGACAGCTGGCAAAAGGAAGGAAAAAATTCCTGCGTACATGTATTCGTGCCGGTGAAACCGTAAGGCTGAACGGTTACGGGATTGACCCGTAAAATATATATGTGCTATGATGAAAAAAATACGGCATCAGCAGCCGGAAATAAGAGGCAGAGAATCGTGAAGAAAGAAAAAACATTTATCATTGGCCATAAAAATCCGGACACGGATTCCATTTGCTCCGCCATCGCCTATGCGGATATCAAAAGCCGTACCAGCAAGGGCTCTTTCGTGGCCAGAAGAGCGGGTCAGATCAATGAGGAGACGGAGTTTGTACTGAAGTATTTCCATATGGATGCCCCTGCCTACCTGCCGGATGTGGGAACACAGGTGAAGGATATGGACATTCATATGACGCCTGGAGCGGAAAAGTCCATGTCCGTAAAGCGGGCCTGGAATCTTATGAGAGAGCATAACGCGGTAACGCTTCCCATTACAGATAAGGAGGGAATGCTGGAAGGAATCATTACCACAGGAGATATCGCCACCTCCTATATGGATGCATATGACAGCACCCTGCTGTCAGAGGCCAGAACCCAGTACCGCAGTATCGCGGATACGCTGGACGGACAGGTACTGGTGGGAAATGAACACGGATATTTTATCAAGGGAAAGGTGCTGGTAGGTTCCGCCCATCCGGATATGATGGAGAGTTATATTGAGTCGGATGACATGGTGATTCTGGCCAACCGGGCGGAGGATCAGCTCTGTGCCATCGAGAACAACGCCAGCTGTCTGATTATCTGTCTGGGCGCAAAGGTGTCTCAGACTATTCAGCGTCTGGCAGCGGAGCGGGAGTGCGTAATCATCACCACACCCTATGATACCTTTACGGTGGCCAGACTGATTTATCAGAGTATTCCCGTAAAATATTTTATGAAGAAAGATAACCTGATCACCTTCCGCAGTGACGATTTCACGGACAAAGTGAAAGAGGTGATGACAAAAAACCGTTACCGGGCATTCCCGGTGGTGGATAAGAGAGGAAAATATATCGGCACAGTTTCCAGACGGAACCTGCTGAATATCAAGAAGAAAAAACTGATTCTTGTGGACCACAATGAAAAATCCCAGGCGGTGGATAACATTGATGAGGCGGAGATTCTGGAGATCATCGACCATCACCGGATCGGATCCCTGGAGACCTTCCAGCCGGTGATGTTCCGGAACCAGCCGGTGGGCTGCACCGCCACCATTATGTATCAGATTTACGGGGAAAATTATCTGGATATTCCCAGGAATATCGCCGGACTTCTGTGCGCGGCCATTTTGTCCGATACGCTGATGTTCCGTTCGCCCACCTGCACGGAGAAGGATAAGGAAGCGGCCCAGGAGTTGGCGAAGATCGCCGGTATCGATATGCATGCCTTTGCGGCGGAGATGTTCCATGCGGGCAGCAATCTGGAGGACAAGACGCCGGAGGAAATCTTTTACCAGGATTATAAGAAATTTATCGCTGATGAGGTGGTCTTTGGAGTGGGACAGATCAGCTTTATGTCAGAAGAAGAACTGCAGTCGGTGAAGGAACGGCTGCTGCCTTATATGGCAAAGGAATGTGGGAAGCATGGTGTACAGATGGTATTTTTCATGCTGACCAACATCATAAAGGAGTCCACAGAACTGCTCTGCTACGGAGAGGGAGCTGAAGCGTTGGTAATGGAGGCTTTCCATACGGAAGTGGAGGAGGGATCCTGCCGGCTTAAGGGAGTGGTTTCCAGAAAGAAACAGCTGATTCCCCGGTTTATGGCGGCGCTTCAGCAGCAGTAAGAGAGAAAGGATAACGGAAATTATGGCAAAGCAGCAGTGGAAGCCGGGAAACATGCTTTATCCCCTTCCTGTGGTGATGGTCAGCGTCAGGGACGGGGAGGGAAAGGATAATATTATTACAGTGGCCTGGGCGGGAACGGTCTGCACCAATCCCCCTATGGTATCCATTTCCGTAAGACCTGAGAGATATTCCTATCATATGCTGAAGGAAAGCGGGGAGTTTGTCATTAACCTTACCACAGAGGAACTTTGCCGGGCTGCGGATTACTGTGGAGTAAAATCAGGCCGTGATGTGGACAAGTTCCGGGAGCTGGGGCTGAAAAAAGAAGAGGCATCTGTGGTTGGAGCTCCTATGATCGGACAGTCTCCGGTGAATATCGAATGTCGCGTGACAAAGGTGGAGGAACTGGGATCTCACCATATGTTTCTGGCCCGTGTTGAGGCAGTACATGCCGATGAAGCATGGATGGATGAAAAGGGCCGGTTCGATCTGAACAAATCGCTTCCTGTGGCTTATTCTCATGGTGAATATTACGGACTGGGCAGGAAGCTGGGGACTTTCGGATTCAGCGTCCGCAGGAAGACGGCGGCGTCCGCAAAAGGTAAAAAACGGACGAAAAAGGGAACCGTCCGGAAAAATGACGGGAAGTGACGGGAAAGTTTCATATTCTCCGGATTTTGAATGTAAAATCTGTGCAAAATGAAATTTTCTCATAGAATACTTGCTTGCGGGGCGAATTTTTTCTTGTATTTATCACTTTACCGTGATATAATACCCTCATGTTTTAGGAAAATCCCCGCAGGGGATATCTTTCCGGCTGTCCGGCCGGAAAGACAGCAAAACCGCAGGATGGCAGTTGCCTGCCGCCTCTGCAAAAGTTAAGGAGGAAAGAAACATGTCTTACGTTGATGAAGTATACGAGTCAGTGGTTGCCAAGAACCCCAGCGAGCCGGAGTTCCATCAGGCAGTGAAAGAGGTGCTGGATTCTCTTCGCCCGGTGATTGACGCCAATGAGGAAAAGTACAGAAAAGAAGCTCTCCTGGAGCGTCTGGTTGAGCCGGAGAGAGTTGTGATGTTCCGCGTTCCCTGGGTGGATGATAAAGGACAGGTACAGGTAAACAAAGGATACCGTGTACAGTTCAACAGTGCCATCGGACCCTACAAAGGAGGTCTGCGTCTGCATCCTTCCGTAAACCTGGGTATCATCAAGTTCCTGGGCTTTGAGCAGATTTTCAAAAACTCCCTGACAGGACTGCCCATCGGCGGCGGCAAAGGCGGATCTGATTTCGATCCCAAAGGAAAATCTGACCGCGAAGTGATGGCATTCTGCCAGAGCTTTATGACTGAGCTGTCCAGACACATCGGTGCTGATACCGACGTTCCGGCAGGAGATATCGGAACCGGCGCAAGAGAGATCGGTTACATGTTCGGACAGTACAAGAGACTGAAAAACGTTCACGAAGGCGTTCTGACCGGTAAGGGACTGACCTACGGCGGATCTCTGGCAAGAACAGAGGCTACCGGATACGGTCTGCTGTATCTGACCAAAGAGCTGCTGAAGCTGAACGGTATCGATATTGCCGGAAAGACCGCAGTGGTATCCGGCGCAGGAAACGTTGCAATCTATGCTACCGAGAAAGCACAGCAGATGGGTGTAAAAGTCCTCACCTGCTCCGATTCCACCGGCTGGATCTATGATCCCGACGGAATTGATGTGGCTCTTCTGAAAGAAGTAAAAGAAGTAAAACGCGCGAGACTGACTGAGTACGCCGCAGCCCGTCCCAACGCCCAGTACCATGAAGGAAAGGGTGTATGGAGCGTGAAAGCGGATCTGGCTCTGCCCTGTGCTACACAGAACGAGCTGGGACTGGAGGACGCGAAACAGCTGGTTGCCAACGGTGTAATCGCCGTTTGCGAGGGCGCCAACATGCCTACTACTCTGGAAGCTACCGAGTATCTGCAGGAGAACAAAGTGATCTTCGCTCCCGGAAAAGCAGCCAACGCCGGCGGCGTAGCCACCTCCGCTCTGGAGATGAGCCAGAACAGCGAGAGACTGAGCTGGAGCTTCGAGGAAGTAGACGCGAAACTGCAGAACATCATGATCAACATCACACACAACATGGCAGACGCCGCAAAACGTTACGGATTTGAAGGCAACTATGTGGTAGGAGCCAACATCGCCGGATTTGAGAAAGTGGCGGACGCTATGCTGGCACAGGGTATCTGCTAAGAGACAGAACCAATAGAATATTACAACAGAAGAAAAGCCTGTCGTTGGGAAATGTCCCGGCGGCGGGCTTTTTGTGAGTGCGCGAAGGCAAAAGGAAATAGTGATGTTTCTATCAATGAACTCATCAAAACGAAAACCCTCGGATGGCGGTCCGGGGGTTTTCGTTTTCATTTCTGCGGCATCTGACTCCCCTTCACCACAGCCCCATCGCCGTATTTCCCCCGGATCGCGTCCAGCGCCCGGTCCAGCTTCTGCTGTTTTGCCACGGCGGCGGGATCATAGGAGAACAAACTCATCTGCACCGGCTCACTCTGATCGGTGAGCTTTCCGGCGCGGACCCCCAGAAGACGGATGGGATTCCCGTTCCAGAGTGCGTCAAACAGGGTGCAGGCGTTCTGCCAGAGAACATTTCCGTCCTGGGTGGCTTCCGGCAGGGGCATCTGACGGGAATATTTGTCAAAGGTGGCGTATTTGATTTCCACGCAGAGATTGTTGGCCGCCTGTCCCGCAGCCTCCAGCCGCTTTCCTACTTTATTGGAGAGACGGCGCAGAACCGGGTAGGCGTCCCGGGCAGTGGTTATATCCTCCGGCAGCGTGGTGGAATTTCCTATTCCTTTGGCCTGGGCCGGTTCATTTTCCACAGGAGAATCATCAATGCCATTGGCATATTCCCAGAGCGTCCGGCCATGGCTTTTCAGGTGAAGGGTGAGGATCTGTGGATTCATCCGGGCCAGATCGCCGATGGTGTGGATATCCAGCTTTTCCAGCACAGCAACGGATGCGTGTCCGGCCATGAACAGTTCCGAGATGGGAAGGGGCCACATTTTTTTCTCGATCTCCCAGGGATACAGGGTATGGGTCTTATCGGGCTTTTCAAAATCGGAAGCCATCTTCGCCAGCAGTTTGTTGGTGGAAATTCCCACGTTGACGGTAAATCCGTAAATATCCCGCACATGATTCCGGATATAGGCGGCGCCTTCTTCCGGAGAAGAAAAACGGCCTGCGATATCCGTATAATCCATATAACATTCGTCAATGCTCACCTGTTCGATCTTGTCGGTGAGGGACCGGAGAAACTGCATTAGTCTGCGGCTGTAAGCGGAATACAGCTTGTGATCGGGCGGAATGATGGTCAGGGAGGGGAATTTTTTCAGGGCGCTGGCCACCGGTTCGGCGGTGCGTATGCCGTAAATTTTTTTAGCGGGAATGGATTTTGCCAGCACGATGCCGTGACGGGTCTCCCGGTCGCCGCCGATAATGGCGGGAATGGTACGGATGTCCACACTTGTGGGATCCTCCTTCAAAAGCTTCAGTGCGCTCCAGCTCAGATATGCGGAATTGACATCGATATGAAAAATAATCCTGTTCAAATCTGCCCACCTCCTATCTTCAGTATAGTATAGAAAAGATCATTTGAAAACCATGGAAAACAGGATGCGAAGGCATTTGTGACAGCGGATGCGGAAGGCTGTTACCGGCATTTGGCGGAAACCGGTTCAAAAAACTTGTGCTGAAAAATTTTCTGTGCTAAAATAATTAAAATATCATGTCTCAGGATATGATAGATAATAAATCAAAGGAAGAAAATGATGAATAATATCGTACTGATCGGGATGCCCGGCGTGGGAAAAAGCACGGTGGGCGTCATTCTGGCCAAAGAGCTGGGATATCAGTTTCTGGACGCGGATCTTCTGATCCAGAAGCGGGAAAACCGTCTGCTGAAGGAGATTATCGAGCAGGAAGGTGTGGATGGCTTTATTGAAATCGAAAACCAGGTGAACGCCTCCATAGAAGCCGACAGAACAGTGGTGGCCACAGGGGGAAGCGTGGTATACGGGGAGGAAGCCATGGCTCATCTGAAAAAAATTGCCACGGTAATCTACCTGAGATTATCCTATGAAGAACTGGAAAAAAGACTTGGAAATCTGAAAAACAGAGGGGTGGTGCTGCGGGAAGGACAGACGCTGAAGGATTTATACGAAGAACGGATAAAGCTGTATGAAAAATACGCAGATCTCATAGTTGACGAGGAAAATAAGGGGATAGAAGAAACTTTACAGGCGATTGTAAAAGTTTTGTAAAAGAATCAGAAAATATTGAGGGACAATGTGAAGCGAAGTGTAAGGATTTCTTAATTTTTGTTTACAAAAAGTATCATTTGGTATAACATAGGTATACGAATAGAAGTGATTGCAAGCACCGGACTCACATTGGCTGAGTATAAAGCATAGAGGTGGACTATGGAACAATATATTATAAAAGGCGGCAACCCGCTGGTTGGAGAAGTGGAGATCGGTGGGGCGAAGAATGCTGCGCTGGCGATTCTTGCCGCTGCCATTATGACGGATGATACAGTACGCATTGAGAATCTGCCCGATGTAAGAGATATTAACGTTCTGCTGGAGGCGATTCAGGAGATCGGGGCGGCTGTGGAGCGGGAGGACCGGCATACGGTCAGAATCAACGGTTCCACAATCGGCGATATCAGTGTGGATTATGAATACATTAAGAAAATTCGTGCTTCCTATTATCTTCTGGGAGCGCTTCTTGGAAAATATAAAAAGGCAGAGGTGCCGCTGCCGGGAGGCTGCAATATCGGAAGCCGGCCGATTGACCTGCATCTGAAGGGCTTTCGCGCGCTGGGAGCCAGTGTGGAGATTAAAAACGGCGCTATTGTGGCTACTGCTCCGGATGGGCTGAGAGGTTGTCATATTTTCATGGATACCGTTTCTGTGGGAGCAACCATCAATATTATGATGGCGGCATCCATGGCCAGAGGAAGCACCATTATTGAGAACTCTGCCAAAGAACCTCATGTGGTGGATACCGCCAATTTTCTCAACAGTATGGGTGCCAATATCAAAGGCGCCGGAACGGATGTGATCAGGATCCGCGGGGTAGAGCAGCTGCATGCCACGGATTACCCTATTGTGCCGGATATGATTGAGGCCGGAACGTATATGTTTGCCGCCGCGGCCACCAAAGGCGATGTGCTGGTAAAAAATGTAATTCCAAAACATCTGGAAGCTATTACCGCAAAACTGGAAGAAATCGGATGTGAGGTGGAAGAGTTTGACGATGCCGTCCGGGTGATTGCCTCCAAGCGTCTCAGGAGAACTCATGTAAAGACGCTGCCGTATCCGGGGTATCCAACGGACATGCAGCCGCAGATTGCTGTGACGCTGGCGCTGGCGTCAGGAACCAGTATTGTGACGGAAAGCATTTTTGAAAACCGTTTTAAATACGCCGATGAACTGACCCGTATGGGTGCCAGTGTAAAAGTAGAAGGGAATACTGCGATTATTGACGGAGTGGATAAGCTGACCGGCGCCAGAGTCAGCGCACCGGATCTTCGCGCGGGAGCTGCCCTGGTGATTGCGGGGCTGGCAGCCGAAGGTATTACAATTGTGGATGATATTGTTTATATCCAGAGGGGATATGAAGACTTTGAGGGAAAACTGAGAAGCCTGGGCGCTGAGATCGAGAAGGTCAGCAGTGAAAAGGAGATTCAGAAATTCCGTCTGAGAATCGGATAAGGTACAGACCGCCGCCGGCGGACAGAGAAAAGCAGCAAGGGCACGGGCATTTGGCCTGGGTCTCTGCTGCTTCATTTCGTTAAGGTTTCGCGGGATTCGGAACTTTTGTTTTGACAAGGCATACACGGTATGTTACACTAAAAAAGATTATAATAACGACAATATGGGGTAATATTTTGCAACAGATCAGCCTTCCGGCTTCACTGTCACAAAAGTATGCACACAGGCTGCGTTTCCCGCAGCCTGGCGCCTGCAGGCCTCGGGATCCCGCTGCAAATATGCATCGGGACACCTCGCGGGATAGTTGAAGACTGAACTGTAACAATATTTTCAAGTCAGAGGTGAGTACAGTGGATAAGACAGAGTATCGCATGAAATTAGATGAAATTAATAGTCTGGTTGATGCGCAGGATTATGAAGGGGCCCTGCAGATTGCAGATACGATAGACTGGCGGAGAGTGAAGAGTATTCGGACGCTCTGCATGGTGGCAGATATCTATGAGGTCAACGGGAAGCTGGAGAGCAGCATGAAGATGCTGCAGCTGGCTTATAAGAGATCTTCCGTGGGGAAGATGATCCTGTACCGTCTGGTAGAGCTGTGCCTGAAAATGGGAAGGTCCGATGACGCTGTCAGCTACTATAACGAATATCTGGAGACCGCCTCTAACGATACCTCAAAATACATATTAAAATATAAGATTCTGAAAGCCCAGAACGCCCCTCTGGATGATCAGATTCAGGTATTAGAGGAATACCGGGAACGTGAGTATACCGAGCGCTGGGTGTATGAACTGGCGAAGCTGTATAAGCGCGCAGGGAAAGAACACAAGTGTGTGGAGACCTGTGACGATCTGATTCTCTGGTTTGGAGAAGGTAAATATGTCACTAAGGCCATGGAGCTGAAGATGACGTATACGCCGCTGACTGTCTCCCAGAGAGAAAAGTATGAAAAAGCAGTTCCTTCGCCGGGAACAGGTCAGCCGTTTTCCGAAAAGAAGACGGAGCCGGCATCAGTGAAAATACCGCTGACTTCCGAACATGCAGGCAATGCTGCATCTCTTGCCATGCATACGGCGGCTGCCGCGGCAGAAGATGTCTCCCGGCAGGATAAAGACGGGGAGACGCTGGAGGCAAAGGCGGAGCCTTCGGAAAAAGGAAGCGCAGATGCGGATACCCGGATGGGAACGCATACGTCTGCGGATGACAGCAGACCGGTACCCCAGGTGGACACGGGGAAGATCCGGGAGAACAGTGTTCAGCTGCAGGAGAGACTGGCAAAAAGTTTCCAGGAAGTATTGTCAGGGATTAACAGGAGCAGAGCTGTGGCTTCTATGGAAAATCTGGGGAAAGCAGCAGGCACAGAACCTCTGAAAATGCCGGAGGAAGAAAATATCAGCGATTATCAGGTGAAGGATCTGAAACCCGAGCGATCCGGGGAGGATAAGATTTCCGGAGAGAAAGGCGAGGCGATTGCTCACAGGACAGAGCGCCCGGCAGCTCCGGCAAAGGTAAAGACAGAGAAGCCGGAAGACAAAGAGATCACCAGCGTCAAGGATGTGGATCTTGAGGCGCTGTTTGCGGAAACTTCCAGCATGATTGCCGAGACGATCGGCGCGGCACAGTTGGAAGCCGGTTCAGAGACAGAGAAAGCCGCTGTTTTGGAAGAAAACACCGAGGCAGAGGAAACACCTGCCGTTCAGGCAGAAGGCGTGCAGACAGAAGCGCCGGCTGATGCGGAAGAAAGCACTGAGACAGAAGAGACAGCAGTTCCGGAAGAAAGCGCGGAGACAGAAGGGATAGCAGTTCCGGAAGAAAGCGCGGAGACAGAAGAGACAGCAGTTCCGGAAGAAAGCGCGGAGGCAGAAGAGACAGCAGTTCCGGAAGAAAGCGCGGAGACAGAAGAAACGGAAGTTCCGGAAGAAAGCGCGGACGCTGAGAACGCAGTGGAAGATGTGGCGGCTGACGAAGAAGAGATTCCGCAGAATCCGGAGGATTTTTCTGATATTGAAGCTGCCCTGGCCCAGGCGGCACAGGGATTTATGGAAGAAACTGAACAGGAAGCAGAACCGTCCGCGGCTGAAACTGTGGAAGTTTCCGGAGAAGCTGATGCGGCGGATCTGGATGCCGAGAGAGCCATGGAAGCCTTTGCGGCCAGTCTTGACAGTCTGAGTGATGGAGAAACGGACAAAGCTGCGGAGCAGGCAGAAGAGGGAAGCGTTTCGGAGACAGAGGAACTTCCGGTGAGTGAAGGAGAGGTGCCGGAAGAAACCACAGAGTCTGCGGATGATGCTGAGGAAGCGGCAATGGCGGCTTTCGAGGCGGCACTTAATCTGGACACGGATCTTTCTTACGAGGAGACTTCTGAAGAGGCAGATAATCTCGATGCGGAAGAAGAGCGGGAGATCGCGGACGAAGAATCTTTGGAGGACGAAGAATCCGGCGGTGATCCGTTCCTCTCAGCAGTTTCCGGAAATACCGGTGAGCTGGATATAGAGGCGCAGCTGCGGGCTGTGCTGGGCGGACAGGAAGAAAAGAAGGGCGGAGAAATCCAGGAGGATGATCTTGCCAGAACACTGTTCGGCAGCGAGGAAACGGAGAACGGACAGGAAGAGACGGACTCTCTGGAAGAGGAACTTTCACAGGAGGAAATTCTGGAGGAGGTTCCCGCAGAGGAAGACAGCTCCCAGGAAGAAGAGGCCGGGGAAGCGGAGTATGAGGAAGTCCTCACAGATCTTCCGGAGGAGGAAGATATCTCCGCGGAATCTGCAGAGACCCCGGCAGAACAGGAAGATTCATCCGGGGATGAGGAGATGGATTTCACTCCGGATATTGATCTGGATATCGTTCTTGAGGCCAATAAAGAAAAAGAGGAAGAACAGGAGCAGCTGAATATCGACATGCTTCTGGAAGAAGCGGAGGCGGAGCCGGAGATGCCGGCAACCATTCCGGAAGGAGAGACCCCGGAGGAAAAACGGATCCGGATCATGAATGCCACCCGTCCGGACCGGCTGACGGATCAGCAGAAGAAGCTGTTTTCCTATTTCGCGAAGATTCCCGGAATGGATCAGCAGATTCTGGATGCTCTGAACGGCGCTTACAGTCATTCCGGAGAGCGTACTTCCCATCGGGGAAATATCGCAATCATGGGAAGCCATGGAACCGGAAAAAGCCGTCTTGGCGACGGCCTGGTAAAGGCTCTCTGCAAGGAACTGGGGCTTCCGGCAGCGAAATACGCGCGGCTGGATGCTTCTGATATGAACAGCAAAGATCCCGCCAGGGTGGTAGCCAAGCTGTCAGGAGGATTCCTTCTGATTGAACGGGCAGGCCATATGTCGGCGGATACCATCAGTAAACTTTCCAAAGCGATGGATTTCCGGACGGACAGTCTGATTGTCATTATTGAGGATGATAAAACCAGCATGCGCAGGATGCTGGCTGAGTACCCGGAATTCGCGGAGAAGTTCGCTACTGTGATTTCCATCCCGGTGTTTACCAATGATGAGCTGGTAAGCTTTGCCAGAACCTATGCAAGGGAAAATGGTTACCGGATGGATGAAATGGGTGTTCTTGCGCTTTATACGCTGATTGGAAACAACCAGAGGGAGGACGAGCCTATTACTGTCGGCAAGGTAAAGGAAATGGTGGATGGAGCCATCCGGCGGGCAGGAGGCGGTCTGAAACTGGGAAGAAAGATTTCCAAACGCCATACAGATGAGGAAGGCAGAATTTACCTGTACGAAAAAGATTTTGATCTTTAAGACATGAAAACAGACCGAAAAGGGGCATGGCCAGAGCCGTGCCCTTTTATTCACGGCAATGGAAAGTCCGCGCGGCGCAAATTCCATTGTTCACGAAAATTACTGCTGAATAGTCATTAGCAACGAAAGGAAATTATATGAGCGAAGAGAGAAAGCCGTATCTGGGAAATCCCCAGGAAACCATTGCTGTCCTTCAGAAATATCATTTTACGTTTCAGAAAAAATTCGGACAGAATTTTCTCATAGATCCCCATGTGCTGGAGAAGATTATCCGGGCTGCCCGGATAACCAGGGACGATTTTGTGCTGGAAATCGGCCCCGGCATCGGAACTATGACCCAGTATCTGGCCTGTGCGGCGGGAAAGGTATGCGCGGTGGAGATTGACAGGAATCTGATTCCTATTCTGGAAGATACCCTGAAAGATTTTGATAATGTAACGGTACTCAATGAGGATATTCTTAAGGTTGACATTGGTGCGCTGGCCCGTCAGCAGAATGGAGGGAAGCCCATTAAAGTGGTGGCAAATCTGCCGTATTATATTACCACGCCGATTATCATGGGCCTCCTGGAAAGCCGTGCGCCGGTGGCTTCCATGACGGTGATGGTTCAGAAGGAAGTGGCCGCGAGAATGCAGGCGGTTCCGGGAACTAAGGATTATGGAGCGCTCTCGCTGGCGGTCCGGTATTATGCAGAACCATATATTGCCGCCAATGTTCCCCCCAACTGCTTTATGCCGCGGCCCGGGGTGGGAAGCGCTGTGATCCGGCTGACGCTGCATGAGCGTCCGCCGGTGGATGTGGATGACGAGTCCTTGTTGTTTGGCATTATCCGGGCATCATTTAATCAGAGAAGAAAGACGCTGGCAAACGGATTGAAAAATGATCAGGCTCTGGATTTTACCAGAGAAGAGATAGAGGAGGCTGTGGAGGCCTGCGGCTTTCCGCCTTCGGTGAGGGGAGAAACGCTTTCACTGGAACAATTCGCGGCTCTTTCCAATGTCCTGGGGAAAATCCGTAGAAACCGGAAATAAAGATTACAAAAAGAGTGTTGGCCATGACACCGCACGTCAAGGCCAACACTCTTTTGTTTATTTTTTAAAGGAAGGAGAGTCGATATCTCTATCGACATATGAAAAAGAAAAGTTATAAAATAATGTGATCAATTATTTTATGGTCTTAGTATAACCATAAAATGTGAGAGAAACGTGTTCAAGTTGTAAAGAAAATATGAATGAATATCGAAAGATTTATGAATAAGAGAAAAGGATTTTGGATGGAAAGAACAGAAGGAGAGACACAGGTATCTTAAGAATCCATGAATTTTCCTCCATATCGGGAGACAGGGGAGAGGAGCTGTGCTATAATGAGCGTTAGCAAATGGGGGGATAGAAGGATGGTCAAAAAGAAAGGAGTATGGATATGATGTATAGAGCAAAATGGAAGAGAGGGGCAGCAGTATTTCTTGCGGCGCTTACTTTGACGGCAGGTCCGCTTCTTCCGGAGACGGTACGGGCAGATTCCGCCGATACGCCGTATATCGCGCTGGGTGCGGATCTGACGGCGGAGCAGAGAGCTACGGTTCTGGACCTTCTGGGCGTGACAGAGGCGGATTTGGAGAATTATACGGTGGTGACGGTAACCAATGAGGAGGAGCATCAGTATCTGGATTCGTATCTGGATGCCAGTGTCATTGGAACCAGAGCGCTGTCCTCTGTGGTGGTGGAGAAACAGGCAGAGGGACAGGGTATTCAGGTGAGAACAAGCAATATTACATATTGTACTACCGGTATGTATCAGAATGCTCTGGCTACGGCCGGACTGCAGGACGCCCAGGTGCGGGTGGCCGGGCCCACCAACATATCAGGTACTGCCGCGCTGGTGGGAGCCATGAAGGCATATGAGGCCATGACGGGCGAGGAGGTAACTCCGGAAAATGCGGATGCCGCTACGGACGAACTGGTGACGACCAGCGAACTGGGGGAGACTCTGGGAGATCAGGATAAAGCGGAGGCGCTGATCGGAGCCGTAAAGGACAGCGTGGTGGCTCAGGAGGCAGATACGCCGCAGGAGATCGAAGCGATCATCAACGATACCGCTCAGCAACTGGAAATTCAGCTGTCTGAGGATGATATGGCACAAATTACATCTCTTATGGAAAAAATCGGAGATTTGAATCTGGATGTGGACTCGCTGAAGGAGCAGGCGGCAGATCTGTATGATAAGCTGGAAAGCATGGATATTCATATCAGCGAGGAACAGGTGAGAGGATTTTTCGGAAAACTGGCAGACTGGCTGGGAAATGTCTGGGATGCGATTTCCGGTCTGTTCCAGCAGTGATTTGTGACAGCAGCGGTATTCAGAAGGCGCCTTTCAAATGCGTTTCTGCTGATATGCACATAAAAACAGTTTAAAAAAACGGTGTAAATGAGAAAAAAGACGAAAAAAGGAAATCCGGTGTTCGCAAAAATGAGCATAAATATATAAGAAAAAGGATGCTTGCAGAGAAAACATTGTGAGAATTCACCATAAATTCAATAAAAGTTCATGGTTTGTTCATAATATACTGGTATCCTATAATCAGTTCCGAAAGGAATAAAGAAGTTGTGTATTGTAATGGGTTCATTACACATTAAAATTTTTTCATAATAATCGCCCGCGGCAGCCGATGTCGCGGGCACTCCTCGTTTTTAGGGAAAAACTGTTACGACAGAGACAGGAAGGACAGGAAATTTTGTACCACAGAAGTTTCCTGTCCTTTCCGTTTTATGGGCGGAAAAAAGTTGAAGAATCGAAAGGAAAAGAAGGTGTATACTAAAAGTATATGCGAAAACGGAAGATAACCAGAGGGCAGGAGGGTGGTTATTTTGGAGTGGGGACAAAACTGGGAGCCGGATATTTCCATAGACGCTTTTATGCGGGGAGAGATTTCCTTCTGGAGATTCTCACAGCTTCTGCAGGAGGTGTATCAGGGGAAGGAGCCGCTGGGACGGCGCCTGACGGAAAAACTTTTGGAATACGGACGTCTGAAAATACCGGATGTTCCTTCGTGGGAACAGGAGGAGACCTGTACAGTCAGAGGTGAAACGGAGGATCGGGAGCAGATTGCCCGAAGGGTAAGAAACTGGATGCATGACCGGAATCTGCCAAAGAACCGGGAAGAGCTGTTTAAGATTTGTTTCGCCCTGGAGCTGGATGAAAAGCGTGCGGAGACGGTACTGGGGATGACAGCGGAAAGCGGAATTCATTTCAGAAATCCCCGGGAGCTGATCTACGCTTATTGTCTGAGAAAGAAAATTGAATATCCGGAGGCTGTCCGCATGGTGAAAAAGTACTGGAAGGATCCGGTCCCGTTTGGCGGTATGCAGCACCGGGAATACCTGCGGAAGGATGGAGACAGGGAAGGAACGGCAGACCTTACCGGCTATATCCGCAGCCGCTTTGAAAAAATCAACAGTGAAAAAGAACTGGAGGATTTTTTCAGGCAGAAAGGCGGAAAATTCGGGCTGCATCATAATACCGCCTATCGGAAATTCCGTAAAATGCTCAGCTTTCTGGTGCATCCTGCGGCACCGGGGGATTTCCTTCCGGACGAGCAGATTTACAGTATCCGCAAGGCAGTGGACCAGTATCTCCGCATGGGAGTCCCCTATGATAAAAAATCCGGACGGTATACCTGGATACAGCGGGAAATCAAGCAGCACTGGCCATCGGCGAAGACGATCTATGAGATGTGCGCCAGGAGGAGGGATGTGGACAGGAAAACGCTGCTGCTCCTTTACCTGGCAACGGAGGGAGAAGGGGAGATACGGCAGGAGGAACAGAAAAGTTTTGCGGAACATCACAGAAGAATGGATCTGATGCTGTGCGAATGTGGTATGCCGGTATTAAATATTCACAGCCCCTTTGACTGGCTGGTGATTCAGGCGGTTCGCCAGGAAAATGAAGATGATTTTATTGGTCTGCGGATGGAGCGGATGATTCGGAAAATTTATAATGAGGAGAAGCCGGCGGTATATCTTACCGCAGAGAAGTAGCGGAGGAAAAGGAAATGGACAAACGGATCAGTCTTCCAGAGGGATATCAGCTTTTCCACGGGGGAAAAAGCTATACCATTAAAAAGTATATCAGTGCCGGGGGAAACTCCATGGTCTATCAGGCATGGTATGAAGATACTCTGATGCCGGAGAAAATGCACACGGTTCTGATCAAGGAACTGTATCCCTATGATTCTCTGAACCGCATCCAAAGAAATGAGAATATGAGTTTGGAGGTGCTGGATGGAGCAGAAGAATTATTTGAAAACCACAGAAAAAGTTTTCTTCTTGGCAATCGGGTTCACCTGACGCTGGCCCAGGAGGGAAAGGGAGGAATTGCGGAAAATCTTGATTCTTTTCGGCAGAACGGCACCATCTACACCATCTTGACAGTCAGGAAGGGCAGAGTGCTGAAGGAAATGCTCAATGAAGGAAAGTTTTTTCCGGGCCTGGAAGAGGTGGTGCAGTGTATCCAGAACCTGCTGTATACTCTGGAGCTGTTCCACGAGCATAAACTGCTGCATCTGGATGTAAGCCCGGACAATATTTTTATGCTGGATTCCAGGGAATCCGGAGCGTTTCCCACAGAGCTGCTGCTGCTGGATTTCAACAGCGTGTATTCTGTGGAGGATCCATCCTCCTATCTTGAGGAATATTATCCAGGAAAGCCGGGATATATGGCTCCGGAGGCGGCGCTCAGAAAAAATGAGGAGCTGGGCCCGTGGACAGATCTGTACTCAGCGGCAGCTGTATTTTTCTGTCTGCTTACAGATGGAAAAACGCCGGAGGATGTGGAACTGGCAGGCGGAAGAGAACTGGTGTCCGCTTACTCCCGGCTGTTGCTTCATGAAAAAGAGGCAACAGCCCGGCAGGTAAATGAGATTCTCGGAAAAGGTCTGGCGGCTCTGCCCAAAGTCAGATATCAGAACACCGGAGAAATGCTGAAGGATATTCAAAAACTGAGGGATATCATGAGCGGCGCCATACGGATTCCGGTGGTCTGGGAGCGGGAGGGACAGCAGACCGGCATGGAACCCCCTAAGAAACGATGGGGGATGAGGACAGCTCTGGCGGCAGGCGCGTTGGTTCTGGCGGCGGGAGGATTTCTGGGCGGCAGGGCCAGCCTTCTGAGACAGGAGGCGGTGACAGAGGAAAGTACCAAGCTGGATCTCTACCAGTTTCCTCTGGAAACGGATGATTCGGTGGTGCTGACTCAGCAGGACGTGCGGTATCCCCTTGTGGATAACCGGATGGATGTGCAGGTTCAGACTTCTACAGCAGTGCGGGTTATGCTTAAGGATTACACCCATAAGCGGGATTTGTCGGAGGTGATTTCCACATATTCCCTGTTCTGCTTTTATACGGGAAAGGATGACAAACGGGGCTGGCAGAACGCGGATCTCACCTATGACTTCTTCTACACTGAGGATAATACCATGCATATGGAGCTTCCTTTCCAGGATCCCAATCATTTTGAACTGGATTATGTGGGTGTGATTTTACAGAATTTCAATTACAGTGAAAGCCAGCTGATTCTGGATATCAGCCGGTGTACGCTGGTGGACGGCGAGGGAAATTCCTACGAGATGACGGAGCTTCTGGGCAGTCATTTGCTGTTTTTTGACGAGGAACGGTGGCAGCAGAATATGATTACCACCGAGAATCAGAAATATGTGGAGACCTTCGACGATATCAGAGGCGGAAAGCTGATTGTGGACGCCGCGGTGGGTTTTCTGGATCCTTTGCTGGAGGTGAGTTGGAGCAGCGACAATCCGGATATCGCCACGGTGGATGAACGGGGCAGAGTAAAGGGGCTGCGGCAGGGAACCGCCACGCTTACCGTTACCATCCGGGATAAGGAAACGGGGGAAGAGAGAAGTACCCAGATGCTGGTGAATGTAATCTCCAAACTGTAGCATTTGAAAGTGGACAACAGAACGGAAAGAAGTTGCAAAGAAGAAAAACGGGATATGGTAAAATAGCAGTCAAGCTATCCTGCCATATCCCGTTTTCCATGAATCATGAAGCTGTGGATTTTCATCGGCAGAGAACGGAAAGCGGGTTTGTCAGGGCGGCAAAGGAGCGGCAGGAAATTCAATGGATTCCGTCGCCGGTAACAGAGTGTGTAGGTGAGAAAGGCAGAGAGGAGATTATGAGGAACAGGAAAGTAAAAATGACAGCCATCCTGCTGGCGGCTGCGCTGATGACTGCACAGACAGCTTTTGCCGCGCAGGGACAGACAGTATCCGGAGGCGGCACTGCTTCCGATGCGCAGATTGAGGAAGAAATGTCCGGCACGGCAGAGGTTGGAAACGAGGCCGGGAAAGACAGCAGTGCCCAAAAGGATACCGGAGAATCGGTAACAGAGGAAGACGGTACTGCCGGTGAGAACATCGGAAAGTCCAAAGTAGAAGGAAACAAAGCTTCCGGCATAGAAGAAAATAAAAACGAGATTCCGGATGATGCAGCCGGTCAGACAGATGACGAAGAAAACGATAATTCCGGAACAGAACCGGAAGATACGCAGGTAAGCGGCGTGGAGCCGGAAGATATGCAGAAAAGCGGTGTGGAGCCGGAAAATATGCAGGGAAGCGGCATGGAGCCGGAAGATACGCAGGAGAGCAGCACAGAGTCGGGGAATACGCAGGAAAGCAGCGCAGAGCCGGAAGACATGCAGGAAAGCAGCGCAGAGCCGGAAGACATGCAGGAAAGCGGTATGGAACTGGCAGATGTACAGGCAGAGATTTTGGAGAACGGGCGTGATGCTGCTGCGGATACGCTTGATGTGTCAGGGCAGGAAGAACGCGGTGTATTTGTGGGAACCACATTCGCCGGATATTCGCAGGGAGAATCGTATTATGAGTCGGATCTGATCCGGATGCTGGAAGATGCTTCCGGTGATGTGACGATCCGCATGATGCTCTACGGCTTTCAGAACGGGCAGAGCACCAGACTGACCATCCCTCAGTCTGTTCTGGAAAAGGTGGAGCAGGTGCAGAAACGGCTGATTGTGGAGGTTTTTCAGCCGGGATATGACATGGCCATGTTTAACAGCCGCTGGGTGTTTGATCCGTCGATGCCTTCTTACGGAGTGCCCGGAGATATGCTGATGGGAATTGACCTGGGCCTGGATTCGCCTTATTATTCCGATTTTCCAGGCGCATGGGATAATAATCCCATTGCCGGGCTTTTACCGGATCCGGAGACGGCCTGGATAGTCTTTGACTTCCCGCAGACCGTTTATCCCGGGGGCGAAGGGATGCCGGGATTCTATGTGGAAGTTGCGGACAGAGGCGTTTTTGAGGGAATAAATTCCATGCCGCTGTACCGGTATGATAAAGAAGGAAACACCCTGTATCGCAGCGGATACGGATACCGGGGAAATGCCGGCATTGTTTCGGGAGAAGGAACCGGGTGGGAGACAGTCCGGATCTACAATCCCCTGGCGGGACAGTCCTATGCGGTTCTTGACCGGGAACTTTCGGAAGGAGACGGGCAGGATACAGTCTATAATTATCTTCCGACAGAACTGCTCCGGCAGCAGATTGCGGATGAGAGCGTGGAGACCATTGAGATTCAGCTGGGCGCCTGCTTCCGCCAGGATCAGTATGTTGTGCCTGCGGAAATTCTGGACAGCCTGAAAGACAGCGGGAAAAAGCTGATTCTGAAATGCCTGGGTGTGGAGGCGCAGCCCACCTATCACTGGACTTTTGACGGGGCTGCCATGGATGAAACCATGGATGTGGATCTGTTTGTGCTGTTTTCTTACAGTGTGTTTGACGAAATTCCGGAAGAGCTGGCGCTGCCTCAGGACAGTCCTTCCATACTTCTGGATTTTGCCCACAGCGGGCCGCTGCCGGAGGGGACACTTATCAGCGTGGTGGCTCCGGAGGAGTATAACGGGCAGGGATATCTTTATTACTATGACGAAACGGCGCGGACATTTACTTATACGGGAAGAACATCGGTGAGTGAATGGAGCAATGGGTTCTGTTTTGTCACATTTTCCGGGATAGAGCATTGCTCTTACTATTATATGACCATGGAAGAACTGGAGGGAAGCCAGGTAATCCTGCCGACGGATCCGGAAGAGCCGACGGTGACGCCGATTCCGCCGACAGATCCGGAGGAACCCACGGTAACACCGGCCCCGCCGGCTGACCCGGAGCCTTCGCCCGTACCCGTGCAGCCGTCAGAAGGTACGGGAACGGGTACGGTTACCCCGTCTCCGACAGCGCCGGCTCCGACACAGGCAGCAGCGCCGCAGCCTTCCGGGCAGACAGAACAGACAGCATCCCCCGCCGCGCAGACCGTACCGGATACCGGCGATAATACACAGGCGGGATTGTGGGGAATACTGCTGGCGGCAGGATTTGGTCTGGCAGCAGCGGCCGCGGCGGAATACAGAAAAAGCCGCGTGAAATAATAACAGGTTTTCGTAACAGTAAAATGACCGGCAATTCCTTTTTTGAAGGAAGATACCGGTCATTTTTATATTCACGACAATGGAAAGCAGCGGATCAAATCTTCAGCTTTACCACATATTTCACGTAAGGCGCCGGCTCCTGTCCCTCCGGATGGCGGCAGGGGGCGTGGGCGTCGCTGGGGAAGAGGGCGCAGAACATGCCGGGCTGCATTTCCAGCTGGCTGCCCGCTCCTTTCAGGGCCAGTTTGTCTTTGGCGGGATCATAGGGGGCGGTTTCCTCCATATTTTCCAACCGGTTCCAGAGTACTGTTTCTTTTCCCTCCGCGAGAATAAATACATCGATATATTCCCGGTGGGTCTCAAAGGCAGCGTCCTTTACCGGTTTTGTCATCCCGGTCTGACGCATCACATATCCTCCTGTGAAATAGTGTTTGTCCGGGCTCATGTCCGGTTCTTTTCTGATCGCCTCCAGAGCATCCGCCAGATGAGGCAGACGGTCCGCGTATTCTGCAGCATATTCGATACGGTCAACAATCATGAGAAATTCCTCCTGTCTTGAAAATTGTTTCATTTATTTGGCCGAATGGCCATAGAGGTATCCTTCAGGGTTTCATCTGTTTGGCCGAATGGCCATAAAGGTATCCTTTAGGGTTTCATTTATTTGGCCGAATGGCCATAAAGGAAGGCTACCGCATCCAGCGGGGATGATTATAAGCCTCCGGATTTGCCACCGCCGGCCATCGTTCCCCGTTCATCACGGCGATGCAGCCTTCCGCGCACATGGTGGCGGCGCGGATGGTGGCCTCCCTTGTCTGGGCCGCGCTGTGGGGAGAAATGATCAGGTTGGGGGCGGAGCAAAGGGGATTTTCCGCTGTAAGGGGTTCCTCCACGGTCACATCCACACCGGCGCCGGCGATAATGCCATCCTTCAGCGCCGAAATCAGTGCCGCCTCTTCCACGATGCCGCCCCGGGCACAGTTGATCAGCAGGGCGGAGGATTTCATCATCCGAAGCTCTTCCATCCCCAGAAGACCTCTCGTTTCCCCGTTCAGCGGCGTGTGAATGGTGACTACATCGCTTTCAGACAGCAGCTGCGCAAGGGTCCGGCACCGTCCGGCGGCTTCGTTTTCCATTTCTGTATCATCGGCGTAGGGATCGTAGGCCAGCAGTTTCATGCCGATGGCCCGGCACAGCCGTCCCACCCGTTTGCCAATATCGCCGAATCCGATGATTCCCACGGTTTTTCCCTGGAGCTCAAAGCCTTTTCCGCTGTTGCGGATTTCAAAATTTCCTTTGACGGCTTCGTTGTGACATTCCACCAGATTGGAGGCCAGGGCGAACATCAGGGCCAGGGTATGCTCTGCCACCGAATCCGCGTTGCAGTGGGGCGCGATCACCACCGGGATTCCCAGTTCGTTGGCTGCCTCGATATCGATGCTGTCGTAGCCGATGCCGGAACGGCCGATGACTTTCAGCTTGGGGGCGGCTTCCATTTCCGCCCGGTTCATATGGCCGATGCGTACCACAATGCATTCCGCGTCCGCCAGCTTGTCCAGATAGTCGCTGGGGTTGCCATTGTTGGCCACATAGATTTCCCCTTCCTTTGCCAGCGGTTCATAGCCGGCGGCGCACAGGGGCTGCGTCATGATAATTTTACTCATAGGTATCCTCCTTATCCCAGATCAGCAGGTTGCCGTCCGCATCAAAGGGCAGCGGCTCACATTCGCTGACGATTTCCATACCTTCGGTTGCCTTAACCTGGTCCAGGAACGACTCCGACAGATACAGCTCGTTCATGTGCAGGCTGTTGCGGATGAGAACCACCCGCACATTCTCCGGCGTAACGCCGTTGCAGGTCTTTACGGCCGCCTGAATGGCCATCCGGTCGTCCCGCAGCACCATGGCCAGTTTCACCGGAAGAAATACGGTGGAGGTCAGCGCGTTGGGGTAGGTGGCCATAAAATCCATCTTGTTATAGAAACGCAGGGTGGTGGTGTCCGCCTGTCCGATTCCCAGCCCGTTTCCGTGGGATACATCCGTCAGATCCAGCACACAGGTCCGCTGCTTTTTGATGCCTCCGCCGCCGTAGGGAGTGGACCAGGTGCCTGTGATATTGGGATCCATGCCGCTGCCGGAAAAATTTTTCCCGATCTCCCGGACAATCAGCACATCGGTTTCCGGTACCAGAATACGGGGCATCAGGCTTTTGGCGTATTCCAGAAGCGCCGGTTCTTTCGCGGGAATTTCTTCATTGTGAAGCACCACGATCCGGTTGGTCTCATCGTAGGCATTTTCAATGGTTCCCACGCCGAACAGAATGTTGGCATGGGTTCTCACATAGTTGCCGAACAGCGGGATGCGGGTGGCGAAGGTGCCGAAACCGTCCCGGTGCAGGCTGTCCGCGCCTTTCTGCTTTCCCAGGCCGATGCACAGCATTTTCATCAGTCCCGACTCATAGGGGCCGCGAAACGCGCTGTGGGGTTTGATCCGGTTGACCGCCACGATGCCGTCCGCCTCCCGTGCCATCTGGTCAATGTAGACCGGAAGCTTTACGCCATTCTCATTCACCTCTCCCAGAAGAACCGTCTCCATGGAAGAACGGATGGGACAGCCGCAGAATTCTTCTGTGATGCCGTAGCCGGTCAGTACCTGCCGCTGGCCCCCGGCGGTGGATCCTCCGTGGCTTCCCATGGCGGGAATGATAAAGGGGCTTGCGCCTGCTTCTTTCAGAAAGGAAACCACCTCCCGGAGAATGACATTCATGTTTGCGATACCCCGGCTGCTTCCGGTAACCGCAATGGTCATGCCCGGACGGATCTGTGCCCGGACGCCCGACTGGATCAGCTGCTTCCTGGTTTCCGCCGCCACATCCTCTATATGGCTGCGGGGGAATGTCTGGGTTGCCCGAAACATCCGGGGAAGCTTCACATCCGCAAGCAGCGGTTCAATTCCGCTGTAATCCGAAAATTTCTCTGCCATTTTCATCCTCCCTGATTAAAAATTGTTTATGATAAGATTATAACAGAGAGGAGGAGAGAATACCCTGTCACTATTTTCGGGTTATCCGTCATTTTTTACGAAAAAAATCCCAAACATTGCCGGCTGTTTGTGCAGCTCAGCGCTGTTTGGGAATTTCAAACGGTTCTTCCGGAAGATATGGACTGTCCGGAGATATGTTGATGCCCACATCGGAATTGGCCCGGTGAAGGTAGAGGCCGGGGGAAATTCCGGTGGCTTTTTTGAAGACCCGGGAAAAGGTTTCCGGTTCCATACCCAGACGTTCCGCCACCTGGGCCACGGTGCAGTCACAGGTCAGCATCAGCTCCCTGGCCAGATCCACCTTTTTCCCCGCCAGATACCGGGCGGGAGAGCAGCCGATGACCTCTTTGAACATGGTGGAAAAATAGGAGGGCGTGTAACCGCACAACTCTGCGAGAAATGCAATGGAGGGCATCTGATCCGGGTGCTGATCTATGTAGGACAGGGCCGGATAAAGGGAAGAGCCTGCGGTATCCGGAGGAAGCAGGCAGGAAGGCGTTTCTTTCACATCCCGGCGCAGAAGCAAAAGCAGCAGCTCCGTCATCCGGGCATTGATGAGATCCTCCGCGTAAGCCTCTCCGCGGATGGCCAGATGAAACAGGCTCATCACCAGAGTATGCTCATAGGTATCCAGCGGCATGGAAATCGGCAGGGCGTTTACGGCATCAAGAAATTCTCCTTTCGCGGAGAACTTGATGTCAAAACTCTGCATGGCCTCCTCGCCAAAAATCGCATGCTCCACCTGGGGCGCAATCCGCAGAAAGAGCCCCCGGCGGGCGTCCACTGTCTCTGTTCCGATCCGGATCCGTCCCCGCCCGCTGATTACGTAGACGCAGTGATAGAAGGGATGAGTATGGGCGGGAATATATTCCCCGTGCCCTTTCTTCTCTTTCACAATACGGTGCACCTGCACTGACAACGCCATAACATCACTCCTTCCGGTTCCGGTTTCACCGCCGCGAAAAAGTCACGATTTTGAAGGAGCACACTTCTGGATGGCCTCGTTGAGGGACAGCATCTTCTCGTCCAGCTCCGCCACAATCTGGGCGCAGATCCGCAGATCCCGGCTGATGAAATCCGGTCCGTCACCTTCAAACTTATAATAGATTTTATGCTCCAGACTGGCCCAGAAATCCTGGGCGATGGTACGGATCTGTATTTCCACTTTGGTATCCACCACACCGTCGGAGAGATACACCGGCACAGATACCAGCATATGGTAGCTGCGGTAGCCGCTGGGTTTTGGATGAGCCAGATAATCCGTCAGCTCCAGAACCTTCAGGTCTGTCTGGCGGGCGATCAGATCCGCGATCCGGTAAATATCTGAGGTAAAGGAGCAGATAATCCGGATGCCGGCAATATCCTTGATATATTTCAGCATATTGGACAGCGTCACTTCATGTCCCTGCCGCTTCAGTTTTTTTACAATACTCTGCGGCTCTTTGATTCGGGACTTGACATGTTCGATGGGCGTTCTCTTATGAATATGAATAAACTCCTCATTGAGGATATCAATTTTTGTGGAAACCTGACGGAGTGCGGCATCATAGAGAAACATCAGCGTTTCCCAGTTATCCACCTCCGCCAGATCCTTCTCCGTAAAATCCATAGGTTCCATAGAATCACTTCACTTTCCTTATTACCGGCCGAATGGCCATAAAGGTTATCCTTATTTCTCAATGCCGGGACGTGCCGCAAGCCCTCTGTCGAAGGGATGCTTGATTTTTTGAATCTCGGACACATAGTCCGCTTTCTCGATAAGGCGTCTGCCAGGATTCTGTCCGGTGAGAATCACCTCCAGGTGAGGTGGTTTCCGCTCCAGATAATTTACAAGCAAATCTTCATCGAAAAGTCCTGCGCCGATGGTATAAATCAGTTCGTCAAGAAAAAGGATGTCGTAATTTTCCTCGTCGGCTTTCCGGATAATCCGCTCAAACTGCTCCTGATAATAGCTTTTCCGATCGGCTTTTTCCTGATCGGTCATCTGAAAGCTGAACTTTTCGCTGGCAAGACCGTCCACAAAAGTAATATTAGGAGAAAGTTCCAGAAGCTTTCGTTCACTGGTGGAATTATCCTTCATAAATTGATAAATCAGTACCCGGAGACCATAGCCTGCAGCCCTGGCGCACAACCCCATACCGGTGGTTGTTTTTCCCTTTCCGCTGCCGCAGTAAATGTGAATATATCCTGTCTGTCTATCCAAAAAAATCCCTCCCTGGCCGATAGTTTGTTACAAAAAACAATCACTATTATTATAACATAAAAGGCGGGGCCATAACAGCCCCGCCTGTAAGAAAATCGCTGCAGTTCGGCCTTACGGCTTCACTGTAAAAAACTGCTGACAGTCCGTCAGCGATTCCACTGTTTCGGACAATTTGATTAGCTGTAATCAGTAGTTTTCCACTTTTCTTTCAAAGTATGCTCTGGGATGCGCGCATACCGGACAAACCTCAGGAGCTTCGTCAGCCATGTGAACATATCCACAGTTGCGGCATTTCCAACCCAGAGGAGCGTCACCTTTAAAGGTGTTTCCGGCACGATAGGTCTCAAGAAGCTTGAGATAGCGTTTCTCATGGGCGGCTTCCACCCGGGCTACGCCTTCAAATTTCTGGGCCAGCTCTTCAAATCCTTCCTCGCGGGCCTCTCTTGCCATACGGGCATACATATCGGTCCATTCGAAATTCTCACCGGCAGCAGCGTCTTCCAGATTGGTCTCGATGTCGTGAATCCCGTGAAACTCCTTGAACCACATTTTTGCGTGTTCTTTTTCCTGCTCTGCAGTCTCCAGATACAGGGCGGCCAGCTGCTCATATCCGGCCTTTTTCGCGGCGGAAGCGTAGTAGGTATATTTGTTTCTTGCCTGAGATTCACCGGCGAATGCGTCTAAAAGGTTCTGTTCGGTTTTAGTTCCTGCATATTTTGACATAAGAAATTCTCCTCCGTGGTAAAAAAGATTATGGGTAACAAAAGGACCCGGGAAAAATTCCCGGGCCCGTTTTATCATTTCTGACACTGGAAAATTCACATATCATGCGAATTTTCACAGGTTATCTGCCGTCTGCAGGAGATAAAATCTTCTGCAGAATCCCGAGAAATCGGTGTAAAAGTTTAACTGCCAAGGTACGGTGAAACTGATACAGGAAACCCGGAAGGCTGAACTGATGAAATTATTCGCCGAAATATCTCTTCAGCAGACCGGCAAAAGCTTTTCCGTGACGAGCCTCATCTCTTGCCATCTCATGAACAGTGTCATGAATCGCATCCAGGTTAGCTGCTTTCGCACGTTTTGCCAGATCAGTTTTTCCTGCGGTAGCGCCGTTCTCAGCTTCTACTCTCATTTCCAGATTTTTCTTGGTGCTGTCGGTAACAACCTCGCCCAGCAGCTCAGCAAATTTTGCTGCGTGCTCAGCCTCTTCGTAAGCTGCTTTCTCCCAGTACAGGCCGATCTCCGGATAGCCCTCTCTGTGAGCTACTCTTGCCATTGCCAGGTACATACCAACTTCAGAGCACTCACCCTCAAAGTTTGCTCTCAGATCCTTTACGATGTCTTCCGGAACACCTTTTGCAACGCCGACTACATGCTCGGAAGCCCAGGTCATCTCTCCGCCCTGCTCAATGAACTTTTCAGCAGGTGCCTTACAGATGGGGCAGAACTCCGGTGCAGTCTCGCCTTCATGAACATAACCACATACGCTACATACGAATTTTTTCATTTTTTTATTCTCCTTTTCTTAAAATTTTTGCTCCAATAATAGTAATTATTACTATTTCAATCTAGCATATGGACAGGTAATTGTCAATAGATTTTCTATTTTTTTGCCATCAGGATACTTCATTTTTTGACTTTTCCAGACATTCGCTGCACAGTCCGTAAAAGTTTGTAGTATGGCCGGTAATTTTTCCGTCGAAATGCCGGGAGGCTTTTGTCTCAATATCAGACAAAAACTCCATGTCCAGATCCATTACCTGATGGCAGCTGGTGCAGACAAAGTGGTAATGGGGAGCGGTGGCGGCGTCAAAACGATCAGGTCCGTCCCCGGTGCTGATTTTCCGGATGCTTCCCAGATTCACCAGCAGGGACAAGTTCCGATAGACAGTGCCAAGGCTGATATTCGGATAAATCTGACGGATGTGGTGATAAACCATATCGGCAGTCGGATGATCGTGACGGGTCATGAGAAATTCCCGGATAGATTCTCTTTGCCGGCTGTATTTCAGATTTGCCATGTTGCCTCCTTTCGATAATAGTAATTGTTACTGATATTATAATACTACCGGTGGAAATGGTTGTCAAGAGAAAAGTCGGTATTCTCCCCCGAAAACGGCGGAAATGACAGTAGAAAAGGAAGAAAAAAAGCTATATAATACATTCGCTTATAAAATAAAGTCAGCATGGAAGGGTATTTTCGGGGAGGTTTACAATGGGAAAACAGAAAGGATTTCAGGTAAAGCATCAGTATACGCTGGTACAGGCCCTTTATTGGATTTCCAGCTGTGCTTTGATGGGGTACGCGGCAGTATATCTGCAGTACAAGGGTCTGTCTAATACGCTGATTGGTATTGTGGTGGGCGGCGCGGCCTGCATTTCCATTGTGGTGCAGCCTCTGGTGGCGCAGCTGTCGGAATCGTATGAGGCGCTGACCGTGAAGCGGCTGATTCTTCTGATGATCGGTATGGCATCTGCGCTGTTTCTGATCCTGACGCTGGTTCCTTTGCCGGTGCCGGGGATTATGGCAGTATATATAGGAATGTATACCATTTATAACTCACTTCCGCCTCTTCTGAGCGCCATGGGGATGGAGTTTATCAACCGGGGATACTACCTGAATTTCGGGTTTTCCAGGGGAATCGGATCCATTTCTTACGCGTTCTGCGCTGCGGCGCTGGGCATCGTTATTGACCGGTTTCATCCGGGTATTCTCGGATATATTTATGTGGGGTGCGCTGCGGTTCTCTGCGTTTCCATTGGAATTATGAAGGATCTGGGACGGGAGAAACTGACAGTGGCAAAAGCGGAATTGTCCGGGAAGACAGAATCTGTCGGAGATATGGTCAGGAAATCGCCGGTCTTTTTGATGCTGATGATCGGATTTCTTCTGGGAAATACAGGAAATTCCTGTATTGGAACGTATACCGTCAATGTGATTAAAGATCTCGGCGGCAGCGATACGATTCTGGGGGTGGCCAACTTTATCGCCGCGGCCAGTGAGATGCCCATGATGATTCTTTTCGGAGTTCTGATGAAGAAAATGGATTGTATCCGGATTCTGAAAATCAGCGCGTTCTTTTTCTTTGTGAAGCCACTGGTGATTCTGGCTGCGGGGTCGCTGCCCGCGGCGTTTGTGGGATTGGCGATGCAGGGACCGGCTTTCGGGCTTTTTACTCCGGCAGCGGTATATTATGTTAACAGTACCATAGCGCCGGCAAGCCGTGTGAAGGGGCAGGCTGTGTTCAGTATGGTTACCTCCGGGGCGGCCACCTGTGTGGGAAATCTTCTGGGAGGCTGGATACAGGATGCTTTCGGGCTGGACTGGATGCTGGCAGGCTGCGTGATGATCGGCGCTGTGGGCCTGGTGGTAGTTCTTCTGATTCCCGGGACGGAAGAGAAGGTTCCCATCCGCTACAGGCTGCTCCGCTGGCTGTACCGGAGAGAAATGAAATCACGGGGATGACAGCAAGGCTCTGTCTGACTGTTACTGTTATTTATGCAGAGAGGAATCTTTCCACAGAGTTTGACAGATCCGGATCCCCTGTGGTATGATAGGGACGCTGAAAAATGATATTGCCGCCGGGTAATTTTCAAGCATTGATATCGTGTCGACAGGCCTTAGAAGATACGATCATCAATGCTTTTTTTCATAGAAAATTGATTTACTGTGAAAAAACGCTCCGCGAGGAGCGTACTGCGGCTAAAAAACAGAGGTGGTAGAGTTTGATGAAAAGTAAAGAAAATATCCGGGATTTCGGAAAATATGTGTCCCTGAACGTAATGGGGATGATCGGATTGTCCTGCTACATACTGGCGGACACCTTTTTCGTGTCGAAGGGGCTGGGAACGGATGGCCTGGCAGCCCTGAATCTGGCTATTCCCATTTACAGCTTCATCCATGGAAGCGGCCTGATGATCGGTATGGGAGGGGGAACCAGATATTCCATCTGCAAAAGCAGAAATGATGACAAGGAGGCAAACCGGACGTTCACCACTGCCGTGTATCTGGCAGCAGGATTTGCCCTGCTTTTTATGCTGCTGGGTTTGTTTGCCACGGGAACGATCCTGCGGCTGTTCGGAGCACAGGGGCGGGTTTATGAGATGTCCAATACCTATCTGCAGGTAATTCTTCTGTTCGCGCCCGCGTTTCTGATGAACAATGTGCTTCTGTGCTTTACCAGAAACGACGGGGCTCCGCAGCGGGCCATGGCTGCCATGATCGGAGGCAGCCTTTCCAATGTGGTGCTGGACTGGGTATTTATCTTTCCCTGCGGCATGGGAATTTTCGGAGCCGTATTTGCCACCGGGCTGGCTCCCATCATCAGTATGATGATTCTGTCCCCGCACATTCTGAAGAAGAGGAACGGATTTCACTTTGCCAGATGCCTGCCGCAGCCGGGAAGGGTGGGGAAAATTCTTTCCAGCGGCCTTCCTTCTCTGGTGACGGAGGCCTCCTCCGGCATTGTAATGATCGTATTCAATTCCATTATCATGGGCTTGGAAGGAAATGTGGGGGTGGCCGCTTACGGAGTAATCGCCAACCTGTCTCTGGTGATTATCGCGGTGTATACGGGAATCGCCCAGGGAATCCAGCCGCTGATCAGCAGAAGCTACGGCGCGGGAAGAAGGGAGGAAATGCTGGTATTTCTCCGGTATGCGCTGGCGGTGATGGCGGTGTTTTCCGTGGTGATTTATGCCTGTGTATTCCTCTGGGCTTCGCCCATTGCGGCGGTATTCAACAGTGAGAATAACGCCAGGCTGCAGGAGATTGCCAGGGAGGGACTGCGGCTGTATTTTACCGCCTGCCCCTTTGCCGGGTTCAATGTGATTATCGCAGTCTACTTTACGTCAGGTGCCAATCCGCTGCCGGCGCACATCATTTCCCTTCTCCGGGGGTTTGTGGTGATTATCCCCATGGCCTTTCTCCTGTCTTCGGCGGCAGGGCTGGCCGGCGTGTGGTGCACGTTTCCGGTGACGGAGGCTCTGGTGGCTGTTATGGGAGTCCTGTTCTTTATCCGGGCAAAGAAACGGCCGGCCAGTATGGCCGGCGCGTAAACGGCGGGGATAGCCGGAATATTTTCATTTTTTTCCGGCAGGAGCAGTCTTTTTTCGTGCCGGAAGCTGTGCCAGAAGGATGGCGGCGAACATCAGCACGCATCCGGCCAGCTCGCGGAGACTCAGTTTTTGTCCCAGCAGAACCCATCCGGCCAGAACAGAGATGCAGGATTCCAGGCTGAGAATCAGGGAGGCTACGGTGGGGTTCATATCCTTCTGCCCCACCACCTGCAGGGTGTAGCCTACGCCGCAGGAGAATACGCCTGCATACAGGACCGGCCCCCAGGCCGCCAGCAGCGCGGAAATGGTGGGATGCTCAAACAGCAGTGCCGGCACCGCGCAGATGATTCCGCAGACAAAAAACTGGATACAGGACATTTTTACCCCGTCCACCAGGGGAGAAAAATGGTCGATGACCAGAATATGTACAGAAAACAGCACTGCGCAGATCATCACCAGGAAATCTCCTTTCCCGATGGAGAAGGAATCGGTGATGCAAAGCAGATACAGTCCCGCCAGAGCCAGCGCCACAGCCGCCCAGATGGAAGCGGGACATTTCTTTTTCAGAAAGATCAGTCCCAGGATGGGGACGATTACGATGTAGCAGGCGGTGATAAAACCGGCCCGACCCACGGTGGTATACTGGATTCCGATCTGCTGGAAGCTGCTGGCCGCGGCCAGGAAGATTCCGCACCAGATGCCTCCCGCGATCAGTGTTTTGCGGGAACGGGCGGCCTCCCGGGGAGTAGTCTCCTGCTGTTTCGGGGGATTGACGCGGTTCAGCAGAAAAATACAGGGGATCAGTACGATTCCGCCGATGAGGCTGCGCACCGCGTTGAAGGTGAAGGGCTTCACATAATCCATTCCCACGCTCTGCGCCACGAAGGCGGTTCCCCAGATGGTGGCGGTCAGAAGCAGGAGAATGGAATTCCTCAGTTTTGTTTTTTGCATGAATATCCTCTTTCCCGGCAGACATCGGATCTGCCGTATTTTTATGAACAGGTTTCCCGCCGCAGGCCTGAATGGCTGCGGCGGGACGTTTATCAATAGAAATACTATCATGTTTCGCGGAGGAAAGAAAGCGGGGATTTGGTTATATGAGGAAATTTTGTAACGGAGCAGCATTTCGTTTCTGCGGCTGTAAAATTTGCGGCTATACAAATTGACGGGTCCACCATACAAGAAGTAAAATGTAGATACAAGTATTGGAGGATTCCGGAAAATACCGGAAATATGCGGCAGCAAAACCGAAAGGCGGAGCTGTCACGGAAATATTGATGTGGAGGAGAAGGTATGAGACAGATTGTAAACGGAAAGGAAATGGTACTGGGAACCTGCTACTATCCGGAGCACTGGCCGGAGAGCCTGTGGGAGGAGGATCTGGAGCGGATGCTGGAGTGCGGCATCCAGGTGATCCGGATTGCCGAATTTGCCTGGAGCAAGGTGGAGCCTTATGAGGGAGTTTTTACCTATGAATTCTTTGACCGGTTCCTGGATCTGGCCCGGGAGAAGGGGATGAAGGTGATTTTCTGTACGCCCACCGCCACCCCGCCGGCCTGGCTGACGGAGAAGTATCCGGAGGTGCTCAACGGAACCATCGACGGGGTGCTGTTCCGCCATGGGGGAAGGCGGCATTACAATTATAACTCCCCGGTGTATCAGGAGAAGACCAGGATCATCACAGAGGCATTTGCCTCCCATTACGGCCCCCATCCGGCGGTTATCGGGTGGCAGATTGATAATGAGCTGAACTGTGAGCGGGATGAATTTTATTCGGAGAGCGATACAGCGGCGTTCCGGGTATTTCTTCAGAAGAAATACGGTTCTCTGGACAAGCTGAATGAGGCCTGGGGAACCACCTTCTGGAACCAGACCTATACCGACTGGAAGGAAGTGCACATTCCCAGAACCACGCCCAGCAACAATACCAATCCCCATGAGGTGCTGGATTACACCCGGTTTATCTCTGACAGCGCCTGCCGGTACGCGAAGCTGCAGAGTGATATTATCCGGAAATATGTAAAGCCAGGTGATTTTATCACCACCAACGGGCTGTTTTCCAATCTGGACAACCAGAGGATGGCCGGGGAGAGCCTGGATTTCATCATGTATGATTCCTACCCCAATTTTGCCTTTACAAAGGAAAATTATGAGAAATTCTCCGCCACCCTGCAGGATAGAATGTGGAGCCGGAATCTGACGGAGGTGCGGGCGGTGTCTCCCAATTTCGGGATCATGGAGCAGCAGTCCGGGGCCAACGGATGGAATAACCGGATGGCGGCGCCCACGCCGAAGCCGGGGCAGATGACCCTGTGGACAATGCAGAGCGCGGCCCATGGGGCGGATTATGTCAGCTATTTCCGCTGGCGGACCTGTACTATGGGGACGGAGATTTACTGGCACGGGATTCTGGATTATTCCGGAAGGGAGAACCGGAGACTGCGGGAGGTTCGGGAAATCCACAGGAAATTCCAGGCCATTTCCGAAGCGGCAGGCTCCCGGTATGAGGCCCGGACGGCGGTTTTGAAGGATTATGACAATATCTGGGATGCCCAGCTGGATATCTGGCACGGGGATGTGGACCGGCTCAGCCAGCAGTCGCTTTTCCTGGCGGCGCAGAAGAGCCACACGCCCATGGATTATGTGTATCTGAGAGAGGACACCACGGCGGCGGATCTGAAAAAATATCAGGTGATTTTCTATCCGCATCCGGTGATTGTCAATCAGCAGCGGGCGGCCATTCTGGAGGAGTATGTGAAGGATGGCGGCTGCCTGGTGCTGGGCTGCCGCAGCGGCTATAAGGACATGACCGGAAAATGCGTGATGGACAGGCTGCCGGGGCTGTTTGCGAAAATGAGCGGTACCGATATCCCCGAATATACCCGGGTAAATCCGGATGATGAACCGGTGTATATCGACTGGGACGGTATCCGCCTGGAGGCGGCTGTATTCAACGATCAGCTGGAACCCCTGACCGCAGACGCGCAGGTGCTGGGCCGGTATGAAAACTGCTACTATGCCGGCGCGCCGGGGCTGATCTGCAATGCGCTGGGAGAAGGCAAGGTTTATTATTTCGGCGCGGCCTTTACGGAGGAGACGGCCCGGGTATTCCTGGAAAAACTGGGAGCGGCTTCCCCATACGCGGATGTACTGGAACTTCCCCGGGAATGTGAGCTGGCGGTTCGGGAAAAGGATGGAAGGAAGTATTATTTTGTGCTGAATTATAAGAAGACGCCGGTGAAGATTCAGGTGAAGGAAGAGCTGGTGGATTTGTATACCGGTGAAACTGTCAGCGGCCAGGTGGAGCTGGAAGCCTTTGGGACGAAAGTTTACCGGGGGTGAGGTATGATGCGGGGGTGAACTTCCCCGGATTTGAGGTGGAAAATAATTCTTTATATGGCAATATGGGAAGTGGAGAAGAAGGATTTTCTGCAGTGACTTTGGGCTGAAAGCCATGGGAGGTGAAATCCTGCGGCAGGAAAGGATAGAAGTATACGGCGGGAAATGGAGGAATGGGAGTTTCTGCCGAAGGAAATGGCGTAGGTGTACGGTGGGAAATGAAAAAATGAATTTCCGCCGTAGAGTAAAGCGTAGGTGTACGGTGGAAATGAAGAAAGGTGAATTTCTGCCGTAGAAAAAAGCGCAAGTGTACGGTAGAGAAATGAAAAAATGAATTCCTGCCGTAGAGTAAGGCACAAGTGTACGGCGGGAAATGAAGAAAGGCGAAATTCTGCAGTAGAAAAGAAAGTAAGTGTACGGCAGGGAAATGAAAAAATGAATTCCTGCCGTAGAGTAAGGCGCAAGTGTACGGTGGAAAATGAAGAAAGGGGAAATTCTGCAGTAGAAAAGAGAGCAAGTGTACGGCGGGGAAATGAAAAAGTGAATTTCCGCCGTAGGATAAGGCGCAAGTGCACGGCAGAAAATGAAGAAAGACGAATTTCTGCCGTAGGATAAGGCGCAAGTGCACGGCAGAAAATGAAGAAAGGCGAAATTCTGCCGTAGGATAAGGCGCAAGTGTACGGTGGAAATGAAGAAAGGAGAATTCCTGCCGTAGAGCAAGGCGCAAGTGTACGGTGGAAATGAAGAAAGACAAATTTCCGCCGTAGAAGAGAGCGAAAGTATACGGCAGGATACGAAGAAAAGCGATTTCCTGCCGCAGTGACAGGCGGAAGGATACGGCGGAAATAAAGAAAAGTGAAATTCCGCCGTAGAAGAGAGCGAAAGTATACGGCAGGATACGAAGAAAAGCGATTTCCTGCTGCAGTGACAGGCAGAAGGATACGGCGGAATTTGAAAAGGTGATTTTTCCGGTTTGCCATTGTTTCATTCTATTGTTTTATTGATTTGTGGATATGGCATGAGGATGAATTAAGGTTATTCGGGGATAATGCCGCAGGAAGGTATCTGTCTGAAGGGAGGTTACAGCGTGAAAACAAGATTTGCCATCGTAGGATATGGCTGGCGGGCGCAGTTTTATCTGCGGGCGGCGCGGATGATTCCGCAGGAATTTGAGGTCACTTCCATTGTGACCAGAAGCGGGGAGCGGGCGGCGCAGATCCGGAAGGAGACGGGGATTCCGGCAGTGTGCAGCCTTGAGGAGGCACTGGGGGATCAGCCGGATTTTGTTCTTCTGTGTGTGCCCCGGGCGGTGATGAAGGACTGGATTGTCCGGCTGATGGAGCAGAAAATTCCGGTGCTCTGCGAGACGCCGCCGGGGAAAGACGTGGATGAGCTGAATGAACTGTGGAAGGAGAAGGTGAGGCTTGGCGGAAATGTACAGGTGACGGAGCAGTATTTCCTTCAGCCTTATTACGCGGCCATGATCCGGCTGGCACGTTCGGGGCTGCTGGGGGATATTTCCAATATGAACATGTCCGCCATTCACGGTTACCATGCGGTGAGTATTTTCCGGAAAGTGCTGGGTGTGGGATTTGAAAACTGTGAGATTTTGGGCAGGAGATTCCGCTTCCCGGTGACGGAAACCCGCGACCGGGCAGGGTGGCATTACGGAGGACGGATGCTTTGTCCTGACAGAGACCGGGTGGACCTGGTGTTTGAAAGCGGAAGGACGGCGTTTTTTGATTTCTCTCAGGAGCAGTATTTCTCTCCCATCCGCAGCCGGACCTGGAACGTGCAGGGCAGCAGGGGAGAAATCCGCGATATGGATGTGTACTGGCTCAATGAGAAGAATCAGGTGATCCGGGAACATATGCGGCGGGAAGATGACGGTGTTTACAACATCGACGGGTGGAGCCATCTGTGGATTACCCTGTCAGGGGAACGCATTTATGAAAATCCCTTCCCGCAGGCCAGACTCAATGACGATGAGCTGGCGGTGGCGGACGTGCTGCGGCATATGGGAAGAAGCGTCCGGGAGGGCGTGGATTTCTATCCTTTGAGGGAGGGACTGCAGGATGCGTACCTGGATTTCTGTATGGAGGAAGCGCTGCGGACAGGAAATGCGGTGCGGACAGAGGCGCAGAGCTGGGTGCCATAAGAGCGGGCCGGAAAAAGAGAAACAGAAGAGCCGAAAACGGCCAGGAAAAAAGTGCAACAGGGCTGAAAGTCAGTCAGGATAAAAAGAACAACAGGGAAAGAAAGCGAGAGAAGGACAGAAAAAACGGGAGGCAGATCCATGAAATTTCAATGGTTAAATGAAAGTGAGATCACAGAAAAGGATAACAGAATCGAGATCACGGCCCCTGCGAAATCGGATTTTTTCCGTGGAAGCGCCGATGAGAGAAATGGCGCCGCGCCGATGATCGCGGAGAACGCGCCTTTTTATTACACGGAGATCGACGGGGATTTTGTGCTGAAGGTGAGGGTTTCCCTTGAATTTAAAGATACTTATGATTCGGCCTGCGTGATGGTGATGAAGGATATGGGCTGCTGGGCGAAGGTATGCTATGAGCTGACGGATTTCGGAACCCGCGCGGCGGTCAGCGTTGTGACGAAAGGGGATTCCGACGATGCCAACGGGTGCAACCTGGAGGGGGATGCGGCATGGCTGAAGGTGTGCAGAGTGGGAAATCATTTTACCTTCCATTACTCCACGGACGGGGAGCGGTTTTATATGATGCGGTATTTTCATCTTCCGGCGGATCCGGTGATGAAGGTGGGGCTTCTGGCGCAGGCACCCACCGGGGACGGAGGCGTCCGGATTTTTGAAAATCTCACCATAGAGAAACGGACCGTGGAGAATATCCGGGCGGGAGAATGAGTGTAGCGGCGGCAAATATGGCAAAGGAGCAGGAAAGAATGGATAAATTATTGTATGGCGTGGCATATTACGATGAATATATGCCCTGTGACCGTCTGGACAAAGACGTGGAAATGATGAAGGCGGCGGGGATCAATGTGGTGCGGATTGCGGAATCCACCTGGAGTACCTGTGAACCTCAGCCGGGGGTGTTTGATTTCAGCCATGTGGTGCGGGTGGTGGACGCCATGGAGGCGGCGGGGATTTCCGTGATTATCGGAACGCCCACCTACGCGGTGCCCACCTGGATGGTGAAGGCGTACCCGGATGTGCTGGCGGTGACGAAGGAAGGCCGGGGGATTTACGGCGCCCGGCAGATCATGGACATTACGCATCCGGCATACCGGTTTTACTCGGAGCGGGTGATCCGGGAACTGATGAAGGTGACCGCCCACAGAAAATGCGTCATCGGATTTCAGCTGGACAATGAGACGAAATACTACGGAACCGCGGGCTCCAATGTGCAGGAGCAGTTTGTGAAATACCTGCGGGAGAAGTTTGACGATGATCTGGAGGCCATGAACGCGGCTTTCGGGCTGGATTACTGGAGCAACCGGATCAATGCCTGGGAGGATTTCCCGGATGTGAGGGGAACCATCAACGGCAGCCTGGGAGCGGAATTTGAGAAATTCCAGCGGACGCTGGTGGATGAATTTTTACAGTGGCAGGCGGATATTGTGAAGGAATACGCCCGGCCGGATCAGTTTATCACCCACAACTTTGACTTCGACTGGAAGGGATATTCCTGGGGCGTGCAGCCCATGGTGAACCATTTCCACGCGGCCCGGGCGCTGACGGTGGCGGGGGTGGATATCTACCATCCCACCCAGGACGATCTCACCGGAGAAGAAATTTCCTTCGGCGGCGACAGCACCCGTTCCCTGAAAGGGGACAACTATCTGGTGTTGGAGACGGAGGCCCAGGGCTTCCCCTGGTGGACGCCCTACGACGGGCAGCTGCGGCTTCAGGCCTACAGCCATGTGGCTTCCGGCGCCAATATGGTGGAATACTGGCACTGGCATTCCATCCACAATTCCTTTGAAACCTACTGGAAGGGGCTTTTGAGCCATGATTTCAAGGAAAATGACACCTACCGGGCGGCAAAAGTGATCGGAAAGGAATTTCAGGAGATCGGCAGCCATCTGGTGAATCTGAAAAAACACAACCGGGTGGGATTGCTGGTGAGCAACGAGGCGCTGAGCGCCCTCAACTGGTTTCCGGTGGACGGAGCCGTGGGAGGCGCGGGCGATTACAAATATAACGATGTGGTCCGCTACGTGTACAACCAGCTGTACCGGCTGAATGTGGGCTGCGATTTCCTGTGGCCGGATTCGGAGAATCTGGAGGATTACGACCTTCTGGTGGTGCCGGCCCTGTATGCGGCCCCGGAGGAGCTGCTGCTGAGAATCCGCCGGTTCGTGGAGCGGGGCGGCCGGCTGTTTGCCACCTTCAAAACCGCCTTTGCCGATGAAAATGTGAAGGTATTTCACGATTCCCAGCCGCATATTCTGGATGAGTGTCTGGGGATCAGCTACAGCCATTTTACCCATCCGAAAAATGTGCGTCTTACCGGCGAGACCTTCGGCTGTCCGGATAATGAGGTGAAGGTGTTTATGGAACTGGTAAATCCGGAGGGCGCAAAGGTGCTGGCTTCCTACGACCACTATAACTGGAAACGGTACGCCGCCGTCACCAGAAATTCTTTCGGAAAGGGCACGGCCACCTATCTGGGCTGTGTGACCAGCGATGGGATGCTGCGGGAAATCCTGGCGGATGTGCTGCGGGAGGCCGGACTGTGGACGGCGGATCAGGAAGTGGAATTCCCGGTGATTATCAAGCGGGGAACCAACCAGGACGGAAAGCAGATCGTGTATTATCTCAATTACTCCGCCAGTGAGCAGACGGTGGCGCACCGGGACGGAGACGGCGTGGAGCTGACGAAAAAAGAGAAGGTGGCTCAGGGAGATACGCTCACCATCGGATCGTGGGATCTGCGGATTGTGGAATGGGGATGAGAACTGCGTGAGGAAATCAGACGGAGAAATGAAGTGGAACTTGTGAAGAAAATCAACAGAATCGCCACCGTGCTGATCGTAATATCTGCGATTTCGTTTGTGGTTTGTCTGGCAGCGGAATTTCGCTATGAGTTGGTGGGTATCCGTTATGTGGAGGTGAACTCTGAAAATGAAGCAATTATTACGGAGATGTTTAAGAAGAATGGGTTTTCCGTGAATGGAGAACTTGACCGGATCGGCTCCTGGCAGGGTCTGGGGGACTGGACGTTGTATATCTGCTATGAGAACGGGAGCAGCGATACCATCGGATTACTCAGTGACGGCGAAGCTACAGACCTCCATGGTTATATCAGTGAAAATGGTTCGGTGGGAGGAAGCCAGAGGGTGATTGTGAAAAATGTTCTCATGGTATCGATGATTGTTCTTATGATGTCCGCTGCGGTTAAGATTATTTGCCATTGAAAGGCGCTGATGGAAAAGATAAGCTGATTTTGGACACGGGAAATAACATTTTAAAAATGAAGCAAAACAGGGACTTTCGGGAAATAGATAGTTCCAAACAGGGGCAGGCGTGACTTCTGCGAGTCACGCCTGCTTTTGAAATTCTGGTTTGCTGTCAGGAATTGCCCTGGCTGGCCCGGGCCTGCTCGGCTGCATATTCCTGTGCCCTTTTTGTGCCGGGAAAGATCAGTTCACCCGTGGCCTCAAAATTTGCCAGCGCCTGTTCTGTCCTGCTTCCCATATTCTGGATTCCCTGCAGGATGGTTTTCATCATCTTGGCGTTCTCCTCGGAAAAATACGGAGCGCCGTCAATATTGAACCACTCGACGAAGGTGTCGATGGCCATGGGATTTACCTCTCCGTCCACATGGGCGTTGGCTGCGGCATTTGCCTGCATGCCGATTTCCAGCAGCGAAAGTGCCTTGTTGAGATTGGCTGTCAGTTTTGCCATTTTTGCAAGATTCTTATGCTCAAGAGACGCGATTTCCAGATATTTTTCCAGAAGATCCCGTACTTCGGCCGATTTGTCGGAGTTTGCCAGCCGGTTCAGCCGGGTAATCAGTTCCTGAACCATTTGGGTTCCCCTCTGGCTGGTTCCTCCATAGCCGGAGGGTATCGTGCCGGAAGCATTGCTATCGTTATCGGAAGAATCGTCTGACGGATCACCTTCGCCGTTATCCTTATTCTGCGCGTCCGCCTTGTCTTTTTCTTTTTGGGCTTCGTCCTTTGTCATCAGGCTTTCCTCAGCCTGCTGCAGCAGTGCGATGACTTCGTCAATTTCCTGATAAAGGGCTTTCCCGCCGCTGTATGGATACTGGCACTGGTTCCGGAAAAAGTTCAGACACTGCACGTAAATGTTGTAGAATGGCATCCAGCTTTCTTCCGTATATTCTGCGTTTTTATCCCCACCATAGGTTTCATTCATTTTTCTCAGAAGATTTTCCAGGTTCCGGGCGCTGACCTGGTGTTTCGTTTCCGCATTTGCCATGTCATTGTCCAGATCTGCGGTTATATAATCCACTTCCTCCTGAGTAGCCTGAGAATTTCCCAGAACGCTCATCCCGTACTGATAGCTGAACCAGAGGGCGTTGTAGGAATCCTCGGTCAGTTCTTCGGTGGGTTCCTCCCGGTGCGGTTGAATATATTCGCTCATGGCTTTCTCTACCAGCTCTGCCAGCTGCTCCTTGTTTACTTCAGGTTCCGGAGTGGGCTGCGGATCGGGCTCCGGTTCCGGGGCTGGATCTGGAGTGGGACTCGGCTCCGGGTCAGGTTCCGGGGTGGGTTCGGGTTCCGGTTCAGGATCCGGTTCCGGGATTGGTTCCGGGTCTTTGGGGATCAGATGCTGCTGATCCGGGGGGACCGGAGGCGGAGTGCCAAATTCGGACTTATAACTGTCGTAGTCGTACCGGCGGTATCCGTCATGGTAGGTTGCCGCGTAATAATTACCCCAGTCGCTCCATTTGTGCTCGACACCTGTGTACCAGTAGCCAAACTCACTCATATCTCCCCATTTCAATACATAAGACAGCCCTCCACCGAATACCCAGACCTTTGTACTCCCGGCATCCAGCCACTGCCCGGTTGGTGCAGGATCTCCATCCTGAGGCTTTTGGGTATCATTATCGCCATCACTGTCATCGCCATCGCCTGGCAGAGGCACATCGGTATTGCCGTCGCTGTCATCGTCGCCCGGAAGAGGCACATCGGTATTGTCATCGTCATCGTCGCCCGGAAGAGGGACGTCGGTATCGTCGTCGTTATCATCGTCATCGCCCGGAAGAGGGACGTCGGTATCGTCGTCGTTATCATCGCCATCACCCGGAAGAGGGGCGTCGGTATCGTCGTCGTTATCATCGCCATCACCCGGAAGAGGGACATCGGTATCGTCGTTGCTGTCATCGTCATCGTCGCCCGGAAGAGGGACATCGGTATTGTCGTCGCTGTCATCACCATCGCCCGGAAGAGGCACATCGGTACCGTCATCACTGTCATTGCTATCATCCGGAAGAGAGTCATCGGTATTACTATCGTTGTCATTGCCGGGAAGCGGATCATCAGAAACGCTTCCATTATTCCCCGAACCGCTGCCGTCAGGAATGGACGTGTCGGATCCGCCGGTAGATCCGCTGGTATCCGATCCGGTGCTGTCATCGGAAGTATTCCGGGGTGTGGCATCTGCCGCTGAAACATTTTGTATGGTTTTCATGATTTCCAATGTGTTTCCGGTATCCGGAACGGATGTATCCGCATCGGACGGCAGTGATGCCTCTGCCTGTATTTCGGTATTCTGTGTTCCTGAAGGCGTGTTCTCATTTTCCTGTGCCCATGCTGTCTGAGGAATTGCCATGGAGACAGCGAGGAACAAAGCCGCCGGTTTCATGATCCATTTCTTTTTCATCTGTCATCCCTCCTTCAGCATAACGGCGAGTGTGGTAAGCAGCTGGGCTTCCTCCTCGGTCAGCACTCTGTCATTGACGTAACCGGCTATGGAGTAACAGATTCCGTCCGATACGGTACTCAGTACCAGAGAGGTTCCGGAGGGCTCCTGGCTGGAGTACAGATTTACCAGATAGGTAAGATCTCCCAGCTCTTCGATCCAGGATTCATAAGGAACGATGGTTTGGTTGACCAGCTCCTGATAAGCCTTTTGTTCTTCTTCCGACAATTCACCCAGCGAGCCTTCCACGGCCTCGGTTTCTCCGGCGGAAAGGAAAATCCGCAGATCTCCGGCCACAGCAGTGGCGATTTCTATACCATCCTCATCGAATACCTGAAAATCCATTCCTTCCGGGACAGGCAGTGACAGATCGAAGATTTTCAGCTGAGATCCGTCTTCCGACAATTCCGTCTGCATGGAATCCAATTCCGTTTCGGCAGTTTCCTGTTTTTTCTGCTCCGCTGCCCGGACGGAAAAGATTCCCAGACAGCAGAGTCCTCCGCTGAGGATTGCCGCTGCGCATCCGGCAGCAATAGTTCTTTTTTTCATGTGCTCACTCCTTTCATTTGGGCATCTTTGCGCCTGATTATGGGTGTATTATAGCAGGGCGTATTCCGGGAAAATGCAACTTCTTTCCGAGGCTTCGGGGGACAGAAGCGGCAGGCTTAGGGGCCGATACAGAAAATTTATATCCGATGAGTATGGCGGAAGTGGAAGTTCAGGTTGGAAACATCAAAGCCTGTCTCGTTTGCGATAAAAAAATGTCGTGAACGTTGAAAAATGGCGCAGAAAATAACGTTTGCGACGTAATCGCACATTTCGCGACAGAAGGCCAAAATGGAAGAAAATAAATGATACAATTATAATGGAAGTTTTAAAAATTCAGTATAGGCACATATTTATTTTGCAAATATGTTGTCTCTATGAAAATGACAGCAGGATTTGTTATTTTGAAAAAACGGGAGGAAGGGAAATGCGTAAGGGATTCGTTGGATTTTTGATACTGATTTTCGCGGCGGGATGCAGCGGAAACAATCAGCAGACAGAGGAAATACAGTCAGACCGGAAGACGGAAAATCTGGTGGTCTATACCATGGAGGAGGATCTGTATGCTGACCAGGCCGTTGGGAATTTTCAGAAAGCATATCCGGAGACGGAGGTGGAGGTTCGGAAACTCCCATATGACGATCTGGAAGAGCAGAGAACGGTGATTGCCGCGGAATTTATGGCGGGAGACGGCGGAGATCTGTATTTGAACGCGGATGATTATTTTGACGATTTATACAAAATGCAGGAAAGCGGTTTGATGGAGGATCTGATGCCGTGGTTTCGGGAAGATCCGGATTTTTCAGAAGAGGACTATGTGGATGGAACCTTTGACCTGTATGAAGATGAGGAAGATTGTTTTGTGATTCCCATATATAGTGGATTTTCCTATTATTTTCTTTTTAATGACAGGCTGCAGGAGCTGGGTATGGATCCCGCAGAAGCGGAAGATATGGAGGAAATGATCCGCACGGTGTGGAAATTCTATGAGAAATATCCGGAGGAGACGGCATTTTCCAGCCATTCCCCGTACTATGCGGGGCCGGAGTGGCTGGGCTTCCGGGTGGCAGAGGGAAATCTGGAGGTTTTTGATTCTCCTGTGCTGAGGCAAATGGAAGAACTGTACAAAAGACAGGTGTATCCGGAAGGCGAATCGATCCTCACTTATGATACGGAACAGTCTATGCGGGAGCAGGAAGAAATCCTTCGGGGAGAGCGCTGCTGTCTGGGTAAGTTGGGAGGAATTTTTCAGCTGGAGGAATATATCCGGATGGGCGGAGAGGAACAAGCGACGATAGCCGGGATTGGAACAGACGGTCCGGCGGTCAGCTGCGACGGGGAGAATTTTATTTCCGCAGGAAGCGGCAACAAGGAGATGGCCTTTGAACTCCTCAAAATGTATATGGAGGAGGTATTTCATTCTGCAGGCACAACCACGGTAAATAAAGAGACCAACAGGACGCTGATGGAAAATATCAGAAATCAGTATGGGAGAGATCAGGTGGTGATTGATGAGAAAACGTATCCGGGGCTTACGGAAAAAACGTTTGGGAAACTGGAAGCGGATCTGGACCGGATGGCGGTATACCCTCAGACAAGTTATGAGGTGAGCGGCAAGTATCGGGAAATGATGGAGCCGTTTTATACGGGAGAAGCTTCGTTTGACCGGTGTATGGGGGAATTTAAGGAGTATATGGGGATTTATTATTCGGAATAAAGAGATTTGCGTGAGATGGCGTTATGGTACGGAGAAAGAAGGGGGAAGATTCATGAAAAAAAGACTGTTTTATTTTTGTATCGCTATGGGAATTGGACTGACAGGCTGTGGTTCTGCTGATCAGATGTCCGGGGAAGTGGTGCAGACCAACGATAGTTTGACGATCTGTGCGTTGGACACGGATCAGTATTTGAGCCTGGAGGAACCGCTGGCAGAATACAGGAAGAGATATCCGGATGTGGAAATTAAGATAAAAACGGTTGCCTTTGACGATTTAGCCAACCAAAAAAAGGAAGTAGCCTCAGAATTGATGGCGGGAGAAGGTGCTGATTTTTATATGAATCCTGGGAATATTCTGGAGGATGTTTATAAAGCACAGGAAGCGGGAGCTTTTGAGAATCTGATGCCATGGTTCCAGGAGATGGAAGGTTTTTCCGAGGAAAATTATATGAGTGGAACATTTGATCTTTATGAACATACAGATGCCTGCTATATTTTTCCCTCTACAGTTTCTGCGACGACACTGGCGATTCGCAAGGACATGCAGGAGAATCTGGGGATTGATGTAAACAGTTGGTCAAATGCCTCTGATCTGTTGGATACCATAGAAAAATTTTACGAAACATATCCGGAAGAGCAGCCGTTCCTTGACATGGAAGCATACACAAATTTTCTATATGGTTATGGCTACGATACTTCCGATGGAATGAAAAATGCCGAGATTCTGGATATGCCGGTTTTCCGAAAGGATATGGAGCTCTATAAAAAACAGGCATACCGGGATGGAAAATACGTGGTAGAGCAGGACGCTCTGGATTATGAGAGCGAGAAAGAAAAGCTGTATCGTGGAGAAACCATACACCTGGGGAAATGGATTTATTCAGATATCGGAGAGTATATTCTGATGGGAGGGGAAGAAATAGCGGATCTGGCCTACTTTTTTGGAGCGGATGGAACCATGTTTGTATCAGCTTCAGAAGATTACGCAATCTCATCAAATAGTGCAAATAAAGAGAATGCCTTTCATCTGCTGGAGATTATTTTGGAGCAGCAGGCAGAAAACCCGCAGATGCTGTTTCCATCCTCCAACAAAGAGGTCTCCAAAGAATATCTGAGACAGCAGAAAG
>DVON01000293.1 GCA_018713585.1 Candidatus Pullilachnospira stercoravium
AATTGTTTAAAGAACTTTCGAGGAATGTGTTTCACTGTTCAGTTATCATGGTTCTCTGTCTTGCGACAGCTTTTGTATTTTATCACCGAAGTCCGCATCTGTCAAGATGTTTTTTCGGTTTTTTTCTGAGCTTTCGCTCGCGGCTTTCGCCGAACGGAGAAGGAGGGATTTGAACCCTCGCGCCGCTATTAACGACCTACTCCCTTTCCAGGGGAGCCCCTTCAACCACTTGGGTACTTCTCCACAGTGCCTGATTTCTATCAGTTTTATTTAACGGAGAGGGTGGGATTCGAACCCACGCGCCCTGCGGACAAACGGTTTTCAAGACCGCCTCGTTATGACCACTTCGATACCTCTCCATATCTTTTCAGTGGTCTTTCGCGCCTGTCTCGCTCAGAGACAAGAGCTATTTTAGCATCCCATCCCGCTCCTGTCAATACCTAATTTTTATTTTTTTCCATTTTTCTCGTCAAAAAAATTATCGGCGATTACCAGGTCCTCCGGCGTGGTTATTTTTATATTATAATAGGAACCCTCATAGAGCTTTACCGGATGATTTCCGTACCGTTCCACCACCATGGCGTCGTCGGTGATTTTGCTGCAATCACCTGCAAGGGCCTTCTGATACGCCTCCAGCACCAGCGGGAACCGGAAGATCTGGGGGGTCTGTACATTCCACACCCGGCTTCTGTCGGGCGTCTGGATCACAAAACCTTCTTCGTCAACGATTTTTACCGTATCCTTCACCGGCATGCCCGCCGCGCAGGCGCCGCACTGCCGCACCGTTTCCAGTCCCCGTTCCAGAATCTCTCCGTCCACAAAGGGACGGGCTCCGTCGTGGATAAACACGTAATCGCAGGAGCCGCAGGCCTGCAGTCCCTGATATACGGAATGATATCTTTCCTTTCCTCCGGTAACAATGGCGGTTACCTTCCGAAATCCGTACCGCTCCACAATCTCCTTCCGGCAGTATCCGGTCTCTCCCTCTCCGGTTACCAGAATAATGCCGTCTATCCAGGGACAGTCCTCAAAACATTTCAGAGAGTAATAGAGTACCGGATATTCCCGGATCATCAGATACTGTTTGTGGACGGCCGCCTGCATCCGTTTTCCCTTGCCTGCGGCCAGAACCACCGCCATACATCTTTCCTTCATCACCGTTCCCCCAGTTTCAGATTCGGCACTGCGTTCAGATCCAGCCCGTGCCGCGTCCCTTTCCGATATTCATAGTAAGCAGCCACGCCGATCATCGCGGCATTGTCTGTACAGAAAATGGGTGACGGGTGGTAAAAACGGATATGCTCCGCCTCACAGGCCCGCTCCATGGCCTGCCGCAGCGTGCTGTTTGACGCCACGCCCCCTGCGATGGCAAGCCGGTCCATTCCATAAGCTTTTGCCGCCGCCACTGCCTTTTCCACCAGTGTCTCCACCACCGATTTCTGGAAGGAAGCCGCGATATCCGCCTCACAGATGGGCTCCCCCTGCATCCGGCAGCGGTTGATATGATTCAGCACCGCCGATTTCACGCCGCTGAAGCTGAAATCGTAGGGGCCATCCTCCAGCTTTGCTTTGGGAAACGGAATGGCGTCCGGATTTCCCTCCCTGGAAAGCTTATCGATTTTGGGACCGCCCGGATATCCCAGCCCGATGGCCCGGGCCACCTTGTCAAAGGCCTCGCCGGCCGCGTCGTCCCTGGTTTTTCCCAGAATTTCAAATTCTCCGTAATCCTTCACAATCACCAGATGGGTATGGCCTCCGGAGACAATGAGACATAAAAAGGGCGGCTCCAGATCCGGATTTTCAATGTAGTTGGCAGAAACGTGTCCCTCAATGTGATGGACTCCCACCAGCGGAAGTTTTTTCGCCCAGCTGATGGCCTTTGCCTCTGCCACGCCCACCAGCAGCGCCCCGACCAGTCCCGGTCCATAGGTGACGCCCACAGCGTCCAGGTCATCCAGGGTAACGCCGGCATCCGACAGCGCTTCCCCGATGACCTGATTGATTTTTTCTATATGCTTTCTGGACGCGATCTCCGGAACCACGCCGCCGTACAGCTTGTGCAGCTCAATCTGAGAGGAAATCACATTGGACAGCACGGTTCTCCCGTTTTTTACCACGGCGGCCGCCGTCTCATCGCAGGAACTCTCTATAGCCAGTATGAGAATATCTTTTTCATCGCTCATCATTCATCCTCCTCAAAAGCCAGATCCACGGATTTTCCGTCTTTGCCCGCGCAGGCGTTGGGGAAAATCTCCCGCACCTGGGCCATATATTCCTCCGGTTTTACCAGGGACGGACTGAAATGCGTCAGCCACAGTTCCTTTGGCTGTGCCTCCCTGGCAAGCCTTGCCGCCTCCCGGAAGGTCATATGCTTGTACTCCCTGGCTTTCGCCTCTTTTCCCGGCTCTCCGTACATGCCTTCGCAGATCATCAGATCGGATCCCGCGGCATGACGGGCAATGGCCTCCACCGGACGGGTGTCGGTGCAGTAGGTTACTTTGAGTCCTTTTCTTCCCGGCCCCAGCACCATATCCGGCGTATAGACCGTTTCTCCCTCCACAACGGTTTCCCCTTTCTGCAGAGGATTCCAGTATTTCAGGGGAATTCCCTTTTCCTTTGCCGCCTCCACGGAGAATTTTCCCTGCCGGTGGATCTCCACCGTATATCCGTAGCAGGTCACATTGTGGTTAACCCGGAACGCGGTGATATCGTAGCCGCCCACCTGAAACTTCTCTTCCGTTCCGGAAAATTCCCGGTATATAACAGGGAAGGGCAGTTCCGGCGCGATCACCCGCAGGGCGGAGGCCACCCGTTCCAGCCCCTTCGGCCCCGCCAGAAGCAGCGGCTCGGTCCGCTCCGCATTTCCCATGGTCAGAAGCAGGCCCGGAAGCCCGCTGATATGGTCGGCGTGGTAATGGGTAAAGCAGATCACATCGATGGGCTTGAAAGACCAGCCTTTGGCTTTCACCGCCACCTGCGTACCCTCCCCGCAGTCGATCATCAGGTTGCTTCCATTATACCGCATCATCAGGGACGTAAGAAAACGCCGGGGGAGCGGCATCATTCCCCCGGTTCCCAGCAAACAAACATCTAACATAATCTTCCTCTGTCATTTTATCTAAATCAGTTCTACACACTCCTGCACATCCGCCGGAATCTGAAAACTTTTTACCACTTCGTCGTAGCATGCTTCACACAGGTCAAAGGAATGGTGTTCTCCGTCTTTCCCAGAGAAATATCCCCAGTCCGCCTCCACAGAGCAGACCCCTTCCATCACCGTTCCGTTGGCCACCAGCAGTCTCTTTCCGCATTTGTTGCAGATCACAGCTGAAATTTTTTCTTTTCTGTCGTCTCGGTAAATTTTCATTGATATCCTCCTTCAGGCGTTCTTTGGTTACAGCCCAATGATACCAAATCCTTATCCTTTTTCCTACTGGGAATGGTTTGCAGTACTGGAAGCAGCCTCCCATTTCATGACAATACCGTCCTCCCGGGGGGCCTCATAATAATTTTTCCTGACGCCCACTTCCTCAAATCCCAGTTTCCGGTACAGATGAATGGCGCCGGCATTTCCCGCCCGCACCTCCAGAAAGAGAGTGCCAACCCCTGCGCCCTCAAGACGCGCAAGCAGCTCCGCCAGCATCCGGCCGCCGATTCCTTCCTTCTGCCGGCTGCGCTTCACCGCCACGTTGGTGATATCACCTTCGCCGGAAGCCGTCACCACGCCGCAGTATCCCAGAATCTCTTCCGCTTCCTCGGCCACCAGAAACAGCGTATCCTCCCGGATCAGGAAACTGAAAAATCCCGTCTCTGTCCAGGGAACTGAAAAATTTTCTTCCTCAATCCGCATCACCTGTTCCAGATCATCGATCTGCATTTCTCTAATGGTCACCATGATTCTTTTTCGCTTCCCTTTCTGCCCGTTCCCGCTCCGCCTGGGACATCCGCAGGTATTCCGGACGGTGCTCCGCCGCCGTTTCCACCTGTCCGCGGGCATAATAAACAGCCCCCAGCGCCGCCACGGCCCCGGCCCTCTGCCGGTTCAGGTGAAGAGGCGCGAAGGAAAACGGAACCTTGGTCAGCTGCTCCAGCTGTTCCCGGTATACCGCCACCCCGTCGCCCAGGTAAATCACTTCCCGGCCCAGGCTGTTGATCTGTTCCACAATTGCCTCCACTCCCACAGCCATCTGGGGCGCCACGGTCGCCATCTTATGATCCCGAAATTCATACAGGCCGGTATACACCTGATTTCTCCTGGCATCCATCAGCGGGCAGATCAGTCCCGGCACATCGTACAGATTATACGCCAGGGCGTCCACGGTGGGAACCGCCACCAGCGGCTTGTTCAGGGCCAGTCCCAGCCCCTTGGCCGTGGCCGATCCGATGCGCAGGCCCGTAAAAGATCCCGGCCCTGCCGCCACCGCGATAGCGTCAATGGTATCCAGATCCAGCTCCGTCATGCCGGCAATGGCGTCCAGCATGGGAAGCAGGGTCTGCGAGTGTGTCTTCTTATAATTTACGGTATACTCCGCCAGCAGGGTGTCATCCTCAACGATGGCCGCCGATGCCACCAGCCCGGAGCTGTCCAGTCCCAGCAATTTCATAATTTCCTCCTATTCTGGCCGAATGGCCATAGAGGTACCCTCCTGAGGGTTTCCTCTCTTTCCGGCCGAATGGCCATAAAGGTATCCTCCTCAAAGGATTTCCTCACCCAGTCCCTCGATGGTTATCTTCCGGTAGTCAAATCCTTTTTCCAGATCCTTTTCGATTTCCACGGAAATCACCTGTTCCGGCAGCAGTTCCCGGATCCGGTCCGCCCACTCGATCATGCAGACGCCGTTTCCGAAAAAGTAATCGTCATAGCCGATCTCTTCCATCTCCTCAATATCCCCGATCCGGTAGACATCGAAATGGTAAAAAGGAAGCCGCCCTTCCTGATATTCCTGCACAATGGTAAAGGTGGGGCTGGATACGGCCTCCGTGATGCCCAGCCCTCTGGCTATTCCCTGGGTAAATACGGTTTTTCCCACCCCCAGATCCCCTCTCAGGGTGTAAATCTGTCCGGCACGGGCCTGCCGTCCCAGACGTTCCCCCAGCCGGAAGGTTTCTTCGGGGCTGTTTGTCTCTATAATCATTCTTTTCCCGCCTTTTCTGCGAATTTACTGGCAACAATTTCGGCCTTCCACTGTCCCGCCAGGCTGCGGGGAACGCAGCCTGTGTACATTCTTTCGTGACAGCGAAGCCGGAAGGCTGAACTGATATGTTACATTTACTGAAAGTCCGCCGGACAATGCTGTGTTTTTCCTGACATCCTGGCTTCCCGGCAGACAGCGACTCTGCTCATTATAGCACAGGGGTTCCCCTGCGGCAAGCTTCCTCTTGCGCCTTTCTCTTCCACATATTATAATATCTACAGTTCACTGACAGCGGCAGCACATTTTCTGCTTCCCAAAAATGGCACCGCTTTGTGAACGGCAGGTTACTGTCCGCGGCAGTTCAACCTCCGGCAGAACTGCTGCCAATACCTTCATATTTAAAAAGGAGAGATGACAACATGGCAAATCCTATTGTTACCATCACCATGGAAAATGGCGATGTGATGAAAGCCGAATTATATCCGGAGATTGCTCCGAATACTGTCAACAATTTTATCGACCTGGTGCAGAAGGGGTTCTATAACGGCCTGATCTTCCACCGGGTAATTCCGGGCTTCATGATCCAGGGTGGCTGTCCCAACGGCAACGGCATGGGAGGTCCCGGTTATTCCATCAAAGGAGAATTTTCCCAGAATGGTTTCGCCAATAATCTGAAACATACTCCGGGAGTTCTTTCCATGGCCCGGGCCATGCACCCGGATTCCGCCGGAAGCCAGTTTTTCATTATGCACAAAACTTCTCCCCATCTGGACGGCGCCTACGCGGCCTTCGGAAAGGTGACGGAGGGGCTGGAAATTGTGGATAAAATCGCTTCCACACCCACCGACTTCCGGGATATGCCGCTGGAGCCCCAGAAGATCCACACCATCACCGTGGAAACCTTCGGCAAAGAATATCCAAAACCGGAAACCTGCTGATTTTCAGGGACATCATACTCTTAGCGAGCCATGATGTCCCTTTTTTTGCGCGCCACGCCCGCAAGCAACCCATCCCGCATGAGCGGACATCTGCCGGGCAACCGGCAGAGAAATTCGTTGCCGTAAGCTGTCCGCTCAACAGTTCAGACTCCCGGGCCCATCTCTTTTTCCGGCGTCAGTTTCTCTCCCATCAGAACCTTTCCGTCCAGATCGGCATAGTAAAAGCTTTCCCCTCTGGCAAGTTCCACCCGTCCACTGGTGGCCTCCACCAGTTCTTTCTCCACCCGGTCCGTTTCTGAAACAGGAACCAGAATCCTCACTTTCACCCGGTCCGTATATTCACTGTCGAGGGTCAAAAGTCCCTTCTGGCCGATCAGATACAGAATCTTTCCAATTCCGTTATAGTCTGTCCGGATCTCCAGAACCGTCCCGTACTGCCGCTCTATAATCCGGCTCCGGGCCAGTCCCTCCTGCACAGCCCGGGAATAAGCCCGCACCAGTCCGCCGGTTCCCAGCAGTGTACCGCCGAAATACCGGGTTACCACCACGGTCACATTATAGAGATCCTCTCCCAGAAGTACGTCCAGCATGGGATGTCCTGCCGTACCCTGAGGCTCTCCGTCATCACTGGCCCGCACCAGCTCCTTCCTCTCCCCGATCACATAAGCATAGCAGTTGTGGGTAGCGTTCCAATATTTTTTTCTGACCGCCTCAATAAACGTCAGGGCCTCCTCCTCTGTCTCTGTCAGCCGGACGGTGGCGATAAAACGGGATTTTTTCTCCACAATTTCTCCGGTCCCGCCCATGTAAATTGTTTTAAAACGCTCCAGCATAAGTCTTTTGTCCTCTCTGTTCTCTTCCTTACTGATACGTTTCATTATAAAATCCTTTCCGGCCTTTTCGCAATAGGAAAATGTGAACTTTTTATTTGGGGCTTTTAATAAAAAATGGAATTTGATATAATAATCCAATATAAAGGAGGGACTATCATGAATTACGGAAAAAAATCGACGCAGAAAAAGCGTAAAAAACTCGCTTCCGCCTCTCCCAAAGTGGAAAAGCGGGCAGGCGTCAGTATTCTGCGGATTCTTTTTCTCACGTTCGCGGCCCTGTGCGTAATCATCTGCTGCATGGGTGTCGGCGCGTTCCGGGCAATCATTGACAATTCCCCGGATATCTCGGACGTGAATATTATGCCCAGCGGCAATGCCACCTTTGTCTATGACGCTGACGGCAACCAGCTGCAGAAGCTGTCTGCTCCGTCAGCCAACCGGGTATCGGTCTCCATCGATCAGATCCCGCTGGACATGCAGCATGCCATTGTGGCCATTGAGGATGAACGTTTCTACGAACACCACGGTATCGATATCAAAGGAATTGTCCGGGCCTTCTTTAACGGCGTGGCCCGGGGCTTCCATTTCAACGAAGGCGCCAGTACCCTGACACAGCAGCTGCTGAAAAATAATGTGTTCACCAACTGGACCAACGAGGGAACACTGGAGCGATTCACCAGAAAGTTCCAGGAGCAGTATCTGGCTCTGCAGCTGGAGGCTTCTCTGGACGCGGCCGGAGAGGATACCAAAAGCGTAATTCTGGAGAATTACCTGAATACCATCAATCTTTCCGCCGGTACCTATGGCGTGCAGGCTGCGTCCCAGCGGTATTTCGGCAAGGACTGCAGTGATCTTACCCTGTCGGAATGTGCCGTTCTGGCTGCCATCCCGCAGAATCCTTACCTGTATAATCCCATCCGGCATCCGGACGAAAACGCCAAACGGCGCACAAAGGTACTGGACAATATGCTGGAACAGGGGTATATCACCCAGGCCGAATATGATGAAGCCATGGCAGACAATGTCTATGACCGGATTCAGGCAACGGATTCCCAGCAGGAAACCTCGCCGTATTCCTACTTCATCGACGAGATGACTTCCCAGATCACCAACGATCTTCAGGAAAAGCTGGGCTATACGGAGGTACAGGCCCAGAACGCGCTGTACAGCGGCGGCCTCCGGATCTACACCACCCAGGATCCCGACATCCAGGCGATTCTGGATGAGGAATACCAGAACGAAGAAAATTTCCCTGCCAACACCAGAATCGGTATCGACTGGGCGCTGACAGTGCAGAAACCTGACGGCACCACCCAGAACTACAGCAAGGAAATGATGAAGCTTTACTTTATGGACACAGAAGATGATCAGTTTGATCTGCTGTTTGATTCCCAGGAGGACGCCCAGGCTCATATTGATGCCTATAAGAACTATGTTCTTTCCGACGGATCCACCATTGTGGCGGAGCGGCTCAGCTTCGCGCCCCAGCCTCAGTCCTCCATGGTGATTATGGATCAGCATACCGGATATGTGAAGGCCCTGGTGGGCGGCCGCGGAAAAAAGGAAGCCAGCCTGACGCTGAACCGGGCCACGGATACCTACCGGCAGCCGGGTTCCACTTTCAAGCCGCTGGCTGTGTACGGCCCGGCCATCAATGACTTCGGCAAAACGCTGGCCGACACTTATGTGGACCAGCCGGTAAAATATACAGACGAGGACCGGATTGTACGCAACGCTTACAGCGGCTACCGGGGAACCATGACGATCCGGGACGCCATCCGCATTTCCTGCAACAGTATTGCCGTACAGTGCTTCCAGGAGATTACTCCCCGGGTAGGTTATAACTATCTGAAGGAGTTGGGTTTTGAACGGGTAACCGAACGGTCCGAGGTGAAAAATTATCTGGGTGAAGTCGAGATCTTCTCCGATGTGCAGGATCCCACCGCTCTGGGCGGTATTACCTACGGTGTTTCCAACCTGGAGCTGACTGCCGCATATGCCGCCATCGCCAACCAGGGAACGTACATCAAACCGATTTTCTACACAAAGATTCTGGATCAGGACGGAAATGTGCTTCTGGAAAATGAGCCGGAAACCCGCCAGGTATTCAGTGAGAGCACCGCGTTTCTTCTCACCAGCGCCATGGAGAGCGTAGTGGAGGAAAGCGGCGGCACCGGAAATGACTTCCAGCTCTCCAATATGCCGGTAGCCGGTAAAACCGGTACCACATCAGCCACCCGTGACGTATGGTTCGCAGGATTTACCCCCTACTATACCTGTGCGGTCTGGGCCGGATATGATACCAACGAACTTCTGGAAGATGATTGCAAGAATTTCCACAAAACTCTGTGGACCAATGTGATGTCAAGGATTCATCAGGAGCTTCCCTCCGCCGACTTCGAGGTGCCTTCCAATGTGAAGCAGGCAACTATCTGTGCGGAAAGCGGACTTCTGGCCGGTATGGGCTGTTCCACCAGAACAGAATACTTTGATGTTTCCACCATCCCCACCGCAAGGTGTACGCAGCATTATGTTCCGCCGACGCCGGAACCCACGCCGGTTCCCACCGTCACACCTACTCCCACTCCGGAGGCAGGTACGGATCCCAATGCTCCTGTCACCGAAACACCGGCGGCAACACCTACGCCGGATGCCGGTTCGGAGGGCAGCGCCACGCCGACAACACCTCCCGCGGAGAACTCCGGAGGAGAAACCACCACGCCGGCTCCAGCGACTCCGGCGCCCACTCAGGCGCCTGACGCCGGGGCAACCGATCCCGGGGCTGTGGTACAGCAATAAACAATGGAAACCCGCTTCGCGAACTTTCATTATTACGAATACAAAAACGGCATCTGCACTATGAAAAGCAGCAGATGCCGTTTTTGTATTTCGTTATTACCCTTATTCTTCCACTACCAGTTTAGCCGCTCCGTAGATACCAGCGTCATTGCCCAGCTTTGCCAGAACAATGGGAGTCTCCTTACAAGTGGTAAATGCGTCTCTACGGAAATATTTCTCCACCGCCTCGATCAGGGGCTGTCCGGCCTTGGAAACACCTCCGCCCAGTACAATTACATCCGGATCCACCACACAGGAAAAGATTGCCAGCGCATTGCCCAGGTAGGAAGCAAACTTGTCCACAATCCTGGCAGCCACCAAATCACCTGCTTTGTATGCGTCAAAAACGGATTTCGCGCTGATTTCTTCCGTTCTCAGAGAAGAAGGCTCCTGATCCGCGTCAAGGATTCTTTTTGCCAGACGTACCAGTCCGGTGGCGGAAGCCATCTGTTCCAGGCAGCCTCTGTTTCCGCAGTTGCAGCGTTCCGTCTCTTCCGGTTCCACACAGGCATGACCGATCTCGCCTCCGGCGCCGTGGGCTCCGGTCACAATCTTTCCATCCACAATAATTCCACCGCCGACACCGGTTCCCAGTGTTGCCATAATCAGGCTGCGGTAACCTTCGCCGCCGCCTTTCCACATCTCTCCCAGAGCTGCCACATTGGCATCATTTCCCACCTTTACGGGAATACCACCGCCCAGCAGGCCTTCCAGATCATCTGCCAGCATGGTATAACCCCAGTGGAGGTTCACCGCCACGGCCACCTCCCGCTCTTTCAGCACAGGACCGGGTACGCCCACGCCTACGCCGGCAATCTGCTCACTGTTCAGTTTTCTTTCCTCCATCTTATTCAGAATCGCCCGGGCCACATCCGGAAGAATCCCTTTTCCGCCTTCGCTGGTATCCGTCACGATTTCCCATTTATCAAGGACCTCTCCATCCGTGGTGAACAGTCCGCATTTTACAGTGGTGCCTCCGATATCAATTCCAAAACAATATTGTTTCATCTGTTAATCCTCCCTCTTTCTTGCCAGATTCGCCTGTACTCTGTTATACAGCTCCTGTGCGGCATTATATCCCATCTTCTTCTGTCTGTGGTTGACCGCGGCGGCCTCCACAATAATTGCCAGATTTCTTCCCGGACGAATGGGAAGCGAATGGCAGACCACCTTGTTGCCCAGAATCTCCGTATACTCTTCTTTCAATCCCAGACGGTCGTACTCTTTTTCCCGGTCCCATTCCTCCAGCTTGATTACCAGATCGATGGACTGGGTATTTTTCACATGCTCTACGCCAAACAGAGTCTTTACATCGATAATTCCAATACCGCGCAGTTCGATAAAATGCCGGGTGATATCCGGCGCTCTTCCCACCAGAGTCTCATCGCTGACCTTACTGATCTCCACCACATCATCGCTGACCAGACGGTGTCCTCTTTTAATCAGCTCCAGGGCTGCCTCACTCTTCCCAATGCCGCTCTCGCCCATGATCAGGACTCCCTCGCCGTACACATCCACCAGTACACCGTGGATGGAAATACAGGGCGCCAGCTGAACGGTCAGCCAGCGGATAATCTCCGCCATAAAATTGGAGGTGGTGCGCTCTGTGCAGAGTACCGGAACATTATGCTTCCTGGCCAGTCCCAGCATATCTTCATCCGGCTCCGTCATGGTGGTAAAAATCACACAGGGAATCTTCTTGGAAATAAACGTCTCAAAGCACCGGATTCTTTCCTCTCTGTCCATATGTTTCAGATAGGTAAACTCCACATACCCGATAATCTGAACCCGTTCTGAAGCAAAATGCTCAAAATACCCTGTAAGCTGCAGCGCGGGACGGTTAATGTCCGGCACCGTGATCCGGATCGGGCCCATATCCACTTCCGGCGTCATGTTCTTCAGGTTCAGCGCCTCGACCATCTTGGTCAATTTCACAGCCTTCATAACTGGCCTCCTTTTTCCCACAATTTCTTGTTTTATTGTAGCACAGGGCATGTGCAACTTCAAGAAAGAATCCTGCCTTGCAGGATTCTCCGCCTGCGGCGGGTCGCACAAGCGACATCTTCCTCTCCGCCGCAGTGCGATCCCCGCGGGAGCTGAATGGTCACGGATTTTCCCGGGCAGACGGTTCTTCATGGAAAAAGGCATACACCTGGCGGGCAGCAGCCTCGTTCATGGAGGGTACCGCTTTCAGCTGGTCAATCTGCGCGTTCTGGATGGCTTCCAGCGATTTGAACTGGCGCATCAGCGCCTTCCTTCGGGCCGGACCGATTCCATCAATATCGTCCAGAATCGAATGAATCTGTCCCTTACTGCGCAGAAGCCGGTGGTATTCGATGGCAAACCGGTGTACCTCATCCTGAATTCTGGTGATCAGCTTAAACCCTTCGCTGGAATGGCTGATGGGGATCTCCCGGTCCTGATAGTACAGGCCCCGGGTCCGGTGGCTGTCATCCTTTACCATACCGCAGACGGGAATCTGAAGATGCAGCTCCTCAAGCACCTGACAGGCCACATGCACCTGGCCCTTTCCGCCGTCCATGAGAATCAGATCCGGAAAACGGTTGAATTTTCCGTCCTCCCGGCCGTTTTCTTTTTCATCCAGCCCCCTCTGAAATCTTCTGGTGAGAACCTCCTGCATGCTGGCGTAATCATCGGGGCCTTTCACGGTCCGGATCTTGAATTTCCTGTAATCGTTCCGCTTGGGCTTCCCTTTTTCGTACACCACCATGGAGCCCACGGACTCAAAGCCGCTGATATTGGAGATATCGTAGGATTCCACCCGTTCGATATCCTCCAGCCCCAGAAGAGCGGCAATCTCCTTCATGGCGCCGATGGTGCGGCCTTCCTCCCTCTTCAGCTTCTCCCGGTCCTGGCTGAGAACCATCTGGGCATTTCTGGCCGCCAGCTCCACCAGCTTTTCCTTTGTCCCCTTTTTGGGCACCTGGATGTGGACTCTCTGGCCTCTCTTTTTCGTCAGCCATTCCTCCAGCACCTGAATTTCCTCCACCTCCTCCTGGAGCATCAGCACTTTCGGCACAAAGGGAGTCCCCGCGTAGAACTGCTTGACGAAATCCTGGAGAATCTGGCTTCTGGAGGTTTCCACAGCCACCCGCAGGTAGAAATGATCCCTCCCGATCATCTTGCCGTCCCGGATAAAGAACACCTGCACCACCGCGTCCGTCTCATCGCAGGCCAGGGCGATCACATCCTTGTCCTCTCCGGTGCTGCCCGTAATCTTCTGCCGTTCGCCGATTTTCTCGATATTCTGGATCAGATCCCGGTACTCTCCGGCCTCCTCAAAGCGTAGCTCCCCGGCTGCCGCCTGCATCTTTCCCTCCAGCTCTTTCACCAGCTTTTTATAATCGCCGTTGAGAAAATCCAGCACCCCGTCGATATTTTTCCGGTATTCTTCCTTTGAAACATACCCCTGACAGGGCGCCTTGCACTGGTGAATATGATAATACAGGCAGGGGCGCTCCTTCCCGATGTCCCTGGGCAGATTCCGGCTGCAGTTACGGACAAAATACAGCTTCCGCATCAGCTCCATGGACTCCTTCACCGCGCCCACGCTGGTATAGGGCCCGAAATAGCGGCTCTTATCCTTTTTCATCTGCCGCGCCAGAACCACCCTGGGAAAATCCTCCTGCACCGTCACCCGGATATAGGGATATCCCTTGTCATCCTTCAGCATGGTGTTGTACTTGGGCCGGTGTTCCTTGATCAGATTGCACTCCAGTACCAGCGCCTCCAGCTCCGAATCCGTGATAATGTATTCAAATCTCGCGATCTGCTGCACCATCTGTTCTTTTTTCACACCCAGATTTCTGCTGCTCTGAAAATACTGGCGCACCCGGTTTCTCAGACTGATGGCTTTTCCCACATAGATTATGGCGTCTTTCGCGTCGTGCATGATATAAACTCCCGGTTTTGCCGGAAGCTTTTTCAATTCTTCCTGAATATCAAACATAATTTCCTCCTGGCTTGCCATGAAAAAGCCGTAAATATTCAGCCTTCCGGCTTCGCTGTTACAAAAAACCAGCAAAACACATTCCGCGGGTTTTGCTGGTTTTCATATTACTTCAAAAAACTGTCATACAGGATCCGCGGCCGCTTCCGCGCCGGTCTCCTCTGCCGCTTCCGGCAGCTTAAGGGGCTCTTCCCCTTCCACCGTTTCTTCGGATCCTTCCACCCTGTGGAAAATCTCCATAAATTCTTTTCCGGTGATGGTTTCCCTCTCGATCAGGAAATCCGCGATCTTGTCCAGGGATTCCCGGTGGGCCGCCAACAGGCTCTTGGCCTCCTCGTAGGCACCTTTCAGCATCTTCATGACCTCCTGGTCGATCTCTGCCGCCGTGGCATCTCCGCAGTTGAGCACAGCCCGGCCGCTCAGATACTGATCCTCCACTGTAGCCAGTCCCATAAGGCCAAACCGCTGGGACATGCCGTACTGGGTAATCATGGCCCTGGCCACTTTGGTGGCTTTCTCGATATCATTGGCAGCTCCCGTAGTCACATTGCCAAATACCAGCTCTTCCGCCGCCCGGCCACCCAGAAGGCCCACCAGCATGGCTTCCAGCTCGCTTTTGGTGTTCAGGAACTTCTCCTCCTCCGGAACCTGCATCACATATCCCAGCGCTCCCATGGTTCTGGGAACGATGGTAATCTTCTGCACCGGCTCCGCATCCTTCTGAAGGGCGCTGACCAGGGCATGTCCCACCTCATGGTAGGAAACGATCCTGCGCTCTTCCTGGCTGAGGATCCGGTCCTTCTTCTCCTTACCAACAAGGACCACTTCCACCGCTTCATACAGGTCTTTCTGGGAAACGGCCTTTCTGCCGTTCTTCACGGCAAGAATCGCCGCCTCGTTGATCATATTGGCCAGATCCGATCCCACAGCTCCCGACGTTGCCAGGGCAATGGCATCCAGATCCACCGTCTCATCCATGGATACGTCCTTGGAATGTACCTTCAGAATACTCACACGGCCTTTCAGATCCGGCCGCTCCACAATCACCCTCCGGTCAAAACGGCCCGGACGCAGAAGCGCAGGATCCAGAATCTCCGGCCGGTTGGTGGCAGCCAGAATCAGGATTCCCTTGGAGGAATCAAATCCGTCCATCTCCGCCAGCAGCTGGTTCAGGGTCTGCTCCCGCTCGTCATTTCCGCCGCCGTACCGGCTGTCACGGCTTTTTCCAATGGCATCCACCTCGTCGATAAAGATAATACAGGGGGCATTTTTCTTGGCCTCCTCAAAGAGGTCACGAACACGGGAAGCTCCCACACCCACGAACATCTCCACAAAGTCCGAACCGGACAGGGAGAAAAAGGGAACGTGGGCTTCTCCTGCCACCGCTTTAGCCAGCAGGGTCTTTCCGGTTCCTGGCGGTCCCACCAGAAGCGCTCCTTTGGGAAGCTTCGCCCCGATGGCCGTGTATTTTGCCGGATTATGCAGAAAATCCACCACCTCCTGCAGGGATTCCTTTGCCTCATCCTCTCCGGCCACATCCTTAAAAGTGACACCCGTATCCTTCTGCACATATGCTTTGGCCCGGCTTTTTCCCACGCCGCCCATCATGCCTCCGCTCTTGTTCATTCTCCGGATAATCCAGTTCATACCCACAAACAGCAGAATCACCGGCACAAGCAGGGTAAACAGCGAAAATACCAGAGAGCCTGTGGTATCCGGCTCCCGGCTGTTAAACGCAATTTCTTCACCACTGGCCTCTTCGGCATTCTCCAGCCTGTTGACCAGTTCTCCCCCGCTCTCCATCATTCTTGTAGAATACTGATACTCCACTCCCTGTTCCTTCTGCTCACGGGGTGTGATTGTCAGCATACCGCCTTCTTCCTCCACAGCAGCCACCTGATTATTTTCCAGCATCTCCAGAAATTTACTGTAGGAAATTTCCCGGGATGTGGTACCCTGCATCATACTGCTGAAGGTGGTCCAGATCATCAGCGTGGCCAGAATACAAACCAGCAGAATCAGGATCGACGACCGGTTTTTGGGTCCTCCCGGGCCATCCAGCCCCGGACCTTCCGGCCCCTGGTAATTGTTATGGTTGCTTGGTCTCTGATCCATAATCTCCTCCTTATAACACCATATTATTATAAAGATTTCCGGTGGATAAATCAACTCTTTTCCCTTTCCCCTCCGTCAAAAAAGGAAAATTTCATTTTTTTTTCACATTTAAGTAGCATTGAAGGAATCTTTTGTAGTATACTGAGTAATGTATTTTTTTTAGGAACTACAGAAAAACATATAGGAGGACAGGATTTATGAAAATCGGATTTGATAATCAGAAGTACCTTTCCATGCAGTCTGAGCATATCCGTGAGCGCATCAGCCAATTTGACAACAAACTGTACCTGGAATTCGGAGGCAAGCTGTTTGACGACTTCCATGCCTCCCGGGTGCTGCCCGGCTTCGCCCCGGACAGTAAACTCCAGATGCTGATGCAGCTGGCAGACCAGGCAGAGGTGGTCATCGTCATCAGCGCCGGTGACATCGAGAAAAACAAGGTGCGCGGGGATCTGGGCATCACCTATGACAGCGATGTTCTGCGTCTCATCGATGTCTACAAGGAAAGAGGGCTGTATGTGGGAAGCGTGGTTATCACCCAGTATACCGGCCAGAACAGTGCCGCGCAGTTCAAGGCGCGGCTGGAAAAGCTGGGGATCCGTGTGTATATCCACTACTCCATTGAGGGATATCCCAACAATATTCCGCTGATTGTCAGCGACGAAGGATACGGCAAAAACGACTATATCGAGACTTCCCGCCCGCTGGTGGTGGTGACGGCTCCCGGACCTGGAAGCGGAAAAATGGCCACCTGCCTTTCCCAGCTGTACCATGAGCAGAAACGGGGCATCCGGGCCGGATACGCCAAATTTGAGACCTTCCCCATCTGGAATCTGCCGCTGAAGCACCCTGTAAACCTGGCCTATGAGGCCGCCACTGCAGACCTCAACGACGTGAATATGATTGACCCCTTCCATCTGGAGGCCTACGGGGTGACCACCGTCAACTACAACCGGGATGTGGAGATCTTCCCTGTGCTGGAAGCCATGTTTGAACGGATTTTCGGGGAAAGCCCCTACAAATCTCCCACAGATATGGGTGTGAATATGGCCGGAAACTGCATCGTGGACGATGAGGCCTGCCGTCAGGCATCCCTCCAGGAAATCATCCGCAGATACTACGAAGCCATCATGGGACTGGCAGACGGAAGCCGTCAGGAATCTGAGGCCTACAAGATCGAGCTGCTGATGAAGCAGGTGCACATTTCCCCGGAGGACAGAAAAGTGGTGGGCGCCGCGTTGGAGAGGGAAAAGCTCACCGGAGGTCCCGCCGCTTCCATGGAGCTGCCGGACGGACGCATGATTACAGGAAAAACCTCGGATCTTCTGGGCGCCTGCGCGGCGGTGCTTCTGAACGCCTTAAAGGAGCTGGCAGGAATTCCCCATGAAACCCATGTAATTTCTCCTTCCTGCATCGAGCCGATCCAGACCCTGAAGACTTCCTACCTGGGCAGCAAAAATCCCCGGCTGCACACAGACGAGGTGCTGATCGCCCTTTCCAGCAGCGCCGCTTCCAGCGATGTGGCAAAGCTGGCTCTGGAACAGCTGCCGAAGCTGAAGGGCTGTCAGGTACATTCCTCTGTGATGCTCTCCGATGTGGACCGGAAGCTGCTGAAACGCCTGGGCTGCCAGGTAACTTCGGAGGCCAGATACGAAAAGAATTCCCGGGTATTCCACTGATTTTTCATATACGGCGGGCGGCAGCCCGGATGCTTTCGCCCGCCGACAGAGTCCTGTTTACCGAAAAAACAGCCGAAGCTTCGCGTTCAGACGCCTAAAGCTTCGGCTGCTTTCTTTTTGCCGCGGCCATTCCGGAAATATCCGGCAACGCCGCGGTTTCTTTTTCTTTATTTTTCCGTGTTGTAACCGTCCGGATTCTGGCTCTGCCATCTCCAGGAATCGGCACACATCTCATCGATGCCGTACTGTGCTTCCCAGCCCAGCTCTTTTTTGGCTTTCGCGGGATCGCAGTAGCACATGGCGATATCGCCGGCTCTTCTCTCCTTGATCTGGTATTTGATCTCATGGCCGCAGGCTTTCTCAAAAGCGTGTACCACTTCCAGCACACTGTAGCCGTGGCCTGTTCCCAGATTGTAAACGCTGACGCCTTCCTTATCTTCCAGCTTCTTCAGCGCCTTCACATGGCCCACTGCCAGATCCACCACATGGATGTAATCTCTCACGCCGGTTCCGTCGGGAGTATCGTAATCATCGCCGAATACGCCCAGGCACTCCAGCTTGCCGATGGCCACCTGCGCCACATAGGGAAGCAGGTTGTTGGGAATACCCTTGGGATCCTCTCCGATCATACCGCTCTTGTGAGCGCCGATGGGATTGAAGTAACGCAGCAGAATCACATTCCACTCCGGATCTGCCGTGTGCAGGTCAGTGAGAATCTGCTCCAGCATCCATTTGGTCCATCCGTAGGGGTTCGTGCATGTTCCCTTGGGGCACTCTTCCGTGATGGGTACAAAGGCCGGATCCCCATATACGGTTGCGGAGGAGCTGAAGATGATGTTCTTTACTCCATGATTTCTCATGGCATCGCACAGATTCAATGTGCCGGCGATGTTGTTCTCATAGTACTCGATGGGCTTCACCACGGACTCGCCCACCGCCTTCAGACCGGCGAAATGGATCACCGCATCCACCGCCTCCTTGTCAAAGATATCGTTCATTGCGGCTTTGTCACGGATGTCCGCATTATAGAAGGTTAATTTTTTCCCGGTGATCTGCTCTACCCTATCCAGCGCTTTCTCGCTGGCGTTGTACAGGTTATCCACAACCACCACTTCATAGCCGGCGTTCAACAGTTCCACACATGTATGGCTTCCGATATAACCGGCGCCGCCTGTCACCAAAATTCTCATCTTCATCACCCTCCTGAAAAAACTTTTTCTTTGGCAGAAGCATTTCTCTGCTTTTTTAGTGTAGCATTATCCAGTGGAGAATTCAATTAATTTTCATCCGTTATTTTTGCATTTTCAGCCATTTACGGAAAATCCCGGCTAAAATCCGCACTCCGGGCCGCCGGTCAGGTTCTGAGCCGGAAGGTTTCCGATCCTTTTTTATACACCAGCACACAGGCGCCGATGCTGTAAAGCGCCGCGAAGCAGATGGCCAGCAGGCCGAAACCAAAGATCGGCAGGCGGACGCGGATGCAGGCAAAACAGATCAGATAGGTGACGGAGGATACCAGCGAAGAAGTTTTGCTTTTGATCTCCAGCGCCGCGTTGTAAGGCTGCAGCAGATAATAACAGATCAGGTTATGTACCGAGAAAAATACGCTCATGGCCAGGATCGACACAAATAGGATCCCGTAGTTCAGCGGATTTTCCGTCCCGCCGGTAAGATACAGAAGTATGGCCAGCCCCGCGCCGATTACCAGCGCCGGAGGAAGATTCAGGCGGATACACTCCCGCAGACGGATTCCGAACAGTTTCAGAAGATTCTCCGGTTTCCGGTAAAAGGCGTAGGTAAGCATCATGTGATCACAGTTCATGAACATGATCCGCGTGGTCAGAGACCCCCGGTTGATGCTGTACATGATAAAAACAAAGTATGGCAGGGAGCTTATGAGAAACCGGTTGACCCCCTCTCCGACCTCCGGAAAGAACAGCACCAGGGCCGTACAGCCTGCCCACACTGCCGCGGCAAAAGCCGTCATCCGCCAGGTGGATTTCCAGAGAACTTTCCGGTGTCTTTTCACAAACAGTTCATGGAAGTACTCAAATCCTTTTTTGCTGCTGGTGATTTTCCGGTCGCTGCTGATGTATTTTTTATCCTGATTGGCGATGGTCTGAACCGCCGAATCCATCTGATACCTTTTTCCGGCAAGAATCTGCTGATACATTTCCCGGTAGTACCGGAAGGTGCGGATCTTTCCGACGCCGGTCAGGCCTGCCGCCAGCATGACCACGGCCATTGCCAGGACAGCCGCCGCGGGAATCGTAATTCCCAGAGCGGGCAGACCATATGCGGCCGCCAGCAGCACTCCCATGAGAATCCATTCCACCTTTGACAGGGAATTTTCGTTGACCGCGTCCCCGGTTTTCTCATAGCGGATAAGGTCCCAGGCCGCCACCGCCAGCTTTCCGCCCAGAATCAGCGGAAGGAACATCAGGCTCTCCCAGACAGCCAGATTTGCCTGCATTCCAGCCACAATCAGCATGGGCAGAAATCCCACCGCCTGGCGCAAAACCGTGTAGATATAATTGGATATAGTATATTTCCTGGCGTCCATCCGCAGCAGAAACATGGCATAATATTTGTCGTTGGAGGGATCAAACATGTAGGTGTTGGCGTACATGCCGATCACCGAAAGCATCGCCAGAATATGGATAAAAATCTCCCCCTGGTCACCTTTATAAAGCCCTGCCGGCAGCAGAACCATCAGCCAGAGATACAGGAATTTTCCCAGAAACATGGACACCAGTTCCCAGAGGCCGGCAAAAATCCCCGCCAGAATCTTCAGCCCCCGCACACAGTACAGCCGGTCCGGAAGCAGCCTTCCCAACAACGGCACACATTTCAGCGAATAGAGAAATCCGTTGACCCGGTAAGTTATTTTCAGCCGGAAGGATATGATAAAACTATCAAGCATGGTCTCCCTCCTTCAGTATTCCGATGATTTTTTCTTTAAATGTTTCCTCATCCAGTGCTCCGCGTTCTACCCTCTCCAGGGTTCCCCGGGAGAGTACCACAATCTCGTCGCACAGATCCAGCGCCAGTTCCATAATGTGGGTGGAAAAGATCAGAATGTGTCCTTCCTTCAGTTTCCGCAGCAGCTGCTTCATCTCTTCCGCCACCACCACGTCCAGGGAGGTCAGCGGTTCATCCAGCAGAAGAATCTTCGGCTGGGCGATGATGTTGATCAGCATCTGCATCTTGTTTTTCATTCCGTGGGAATAATCCTTCATCAGTTTGTCCCGGTCCTCCGGCTCCAGATTGATCAGCTGGAAATACTCGTCCTCCGTCCTGAGATTTTCGATGTTTTTCCGGTTAATGTCCAGAAAGAAACGGACGAACTCTCTTCCCGTGAGAAATTCCGGTACGGTAGGAGTGGACAGCACATAGCCCAGCTCCTCCGCCCCGATTTCCCGCGCCTCCCCGTTCTCCCGCAGGAAAAATTCTCCTCCGTCGCACCGGATATCCCTGCTGAGACAGTTGAACAGCGTGGTTTTTCCGGCTCCGTTTCTTCCCAGCAGGCCATAGATTTTCCCGTCCTCAAAGGAAAAATCGATGCCTCTCAGTACCTCTTTCTTTTCAAATTTTTTCTGCAGATCTTTGATTACCAATTCCATACATTTGCTTTCCTTTCATCAGTATTGGCCCGATGGCCATAAAGGGATCCCTCCTGGGGATTCATATTTTCCTGTGACGGTTACCGTTGTTTTAAACAACTTCGGAGCCAAAGGGCATCAGCGCCAGCTTCGCGATTTTAAAATGCTGCAGGCCAAAGGGAATTCCCACAATCGTCACGCACAGCAGGCATCCCAGCACCGCGGATTCCAGAGCCAGCGGAATTCCCGTCAGCAGGATCCATAAAATATTCAGCAGCAGGGAACCGGCGCCGCCCCCGTAACGGATTTCTTTTCCAAAGGGGAAGAAACACAGGGAGGCGAATTTGAAGCACTGCAGCCCCACCGGAATTCCCACAATCGTCACACACCACAGGGCTCCCGCCAGAAGCCAGCCAAGCCCGCTCAGACAGCCCCCCAGAAGAAACCACAGTAAATTACCCAGACAGCCCATAAAAATCCTCCTTCCTTAAATCAGGCCGTATTCCGTAACCGGCCGGCTTTCCGGCAGCAGATTTTCACAGCTGCTCCAGCCGTTCCAGCAGATGTTTCACCTGATAAATGGCATCCTCCACCTGCTCCCTCGCCTCCCCGATCCTGGACTGCACCAGATAGTCCGTAATGAGTCCGTCGAAGAAAAAGTCCGCAAAGGAGAGGAAACCGCCCACCTCCATCCGCAGCTCCAGCGGAAGATTCACATCCTTCAGTTCCCGCTGAAAATCCAGCAGGCGCTCTCTGGCGTTCTCCATCTGAAAGGCGGCGTCTTTGATTTTGGAATGTTTCATCATATCCGTCAGAAATCCCCCTCCCAGTAAGTCGAAAATTCCCCAGTTTCTGGCGCTTCCCAGGCTTTCCTGAACGTCATACAGACTCTCCAGGGCCCGCTGGCCTGCTCTTTTTGCCTGTTCAATTTCCACATAATTCAGATTTTCCATTTAATCTCCTCTTTTTGCCCGCCATTTTTTCCGACGGGTACTATCGTATCATAATTTTCATTAGTTTTGACTGCACCGGTGCGGCATGAAAAAAGGATTGGAATATAATTTTCCATGAAATGAAAAAGACTTTTATCATAACTATGCCGTTACAATAAAAGTCTTGCTATTTCATTTGATACGGATGCCCTCTCGGAGCATCGGATGACGCTTTCAAAACCACCGTTACGGTGTTCAGCTACTCCCTTTTCATTGCCTGAAGATAATATAGCATTTGCCGTCATCTCTGTCAATTATCTTTTTGAAATTTTCCCGTTTTGTCAGAAAAAACTAAGTTTTTCTTCGGATTTTCTCAGGCGAGCTCCGACAGAGAGATCACTTCCGCCGCCTCCTTCGTTTCCAGAATCCGGTCATAGAGACGGGAGGCCTCCAGGGTCATGCTGTGGGGCGCCACCTGGCTTTCGATGGCTCCGCTGCGGACACAGTTCACCACCTCCCGGATCTCGTAAACAAATCCGTTTTCCTCATGATCCTCCGCAAACACCTCCGGCTCTTTGCCATCCTCATACAGCCAACATTCCTGTCCGTAATGGGGATTTTTCATCTCAATCCGGCCTTTGCTTCCGAAAAATACCGCCTTATCACCCAGGTCTGTCAGAAAGCTTGCCGCGAGCCGGGCCAGACAGCCATCCATCTTCACTTGAAGAAGCTCGGCTCCATCCACATCCGTATCCGTCCAGATGGTCTGGATATCCACTTCTTTCACCGGTTTTTCCAGAATTCCGGTGAGAATATCATAGCAGTATACGGTCAGATCATACATGGCTCCGCCTCCCAGATCCCGGTTAAAGTACCGGTTCTGCGGATCTAAGGGTGCCTGGAATCCGATATCCACCTGGGCCATGGTCACCTTTCCGATTCTTCCCTCCGCAATCCACCGACGGATCGCTGCCATTTTGGGAAGAAAACGGCTCCACATGCCCTCCATCACAAACACTCCCAGCTGTCTGGAACGTTCAAACACGGTTTTTGCCTCCTGATATGTACGGAACATGGCTTTCTCGCAGAGTACCGGCATCCGGTAATCCAGGCAGAGCATAGCCAGCTCGTAATGGGCGTTGGTGGTAACCGCAATGTACACAGCGTCCAGCTGTTCCTTTTTCAGCATCTCCTCGTAATCTTCATAAACGCCGGGAATCTGAAATTCTCCGGCCAGTTTTGCCGCTTTCCCCGGGGTCCTGCCCGCCACGGCCGCCACCACGGCGATGCCGGTGCGCTGTACCGCGTCACAGAACTGACGGGTAATATTTCCTGCTCCCATGATTCCAAATCTGAATTTTCCTTCCATCGTTTTCTCCTTTTCATTATTATTGGCCGAATGGCCATAGAGGTATCCCCGTAGGGGGCATTTTTCCGGCCTTTTTGTTCCGGATGGGTATTTTCCTTATACAACCGGGATCTGAATCTCCGTCACATAGTCCTTGCTGCTGCGTGAAGTGAGACTGTCCAGAATACAGTACTCAAGAGCATATTTTCCCGGCCGATAATCACTTTTTCCAACTGCCTCCCATACCTTCCTGCAGGTGTTTCCGGATTCCTGATACGGCCCCGTATGATAGCCTCTGGCATAAAGTCCCGGCGGCTTTTCCATACACAGCGGATCCTTCACCGGTTTTTCCAGCAGCAGAAACATAAAAGAGGCCTGATGCCAGTTTCCGGCATCCATACTCTCCCGGGAATACATGGCTCCGATCTGATAATAATAGGGGTAATTCTCCCGCTTTGCCCGGCGCAGCAGCCGCTTCTGAGCCAAATCCTGCTGCAGAAGGTCTCCGCAGCCATCTACAGATTCCAGCAGCAGATATTCCGGCTCTGTCTTTTCCAGAAAGACAATCCGTTTTTCATCTTTCCGGAAAGCCTCCAGAACCTCGATTTTGTCATCTAACTTTTTCTGCAGTTTCCATATCCGTTCCATCCGCTGTTCCATCTTCTGTTTCTGTTCCCTCATCAGAGACAGCGCCAGTTCCACCGACCGGTTTTCCATAAAACTTTTGATTTCTTCCAGAGACAATCCCATTTCTTTCAGGATCAGAATATTGTCCAGCAGTTCCAGCTGGTCCGCGGAATAGTACCGGTAGCCGTTGTCCGAATCCACATAATTCGGTGAAAACACGCCCTTTCTGTCATAGAAGATCAGTGTCTGTTTGGAAATATTGCTGAGCTTTGCCATCTCTCCTACGGTAAACAAAGTTGCCATCCTTCCCCTCCTTTCTTTGAATCCGTTTTTGACACTTATCCGCTCCCGGAAGCTCCCGGGAAAAGGAAGACTCAGTCCCCGGGATCCCGCTGCCAAGGCAGCGCGGTCTACACTCTGTTCCGGTCGGCGCTAAACGTGTGCCACCGGCACACAACGACAACGCCCTCACGGAACAGTGGAAAGCTGAACTGTCACGACTCAGTTTTCTTTTTTTCAAAAAGAGCTTGACAATATACCAACTATATTCTTTATACTGACTATACCGCAGCAGACATCCGGATGCAAGAAAAATTTCTGCGGTATCTCCGGAAATATTATAAGAATATATGAAAGAAAGGAGTTTTTTATGGTTACCCCAAACAAGGGCAGGATCCTGGTATGTAAACGTTATGCCGTGTTGCTGACGGGCGTAATGATTCTGTCCTTTGGACTTTTTAATATTCACAGTCAAAGCAAAATCACTGAAGGAGGTATTCTGGGATTGACCCTGTTCCTGAAGCACTGGTTTCACATTTCACCGGGAATCAGCGAATTTGTCCTGGATCTTTTGTGTTACCTGGCAGGGTTACGGATTCTCGGAAAAAGCTTTCTGAAAAACGCGCTGATTTCCAGTGCGGGTTATGCCCTTTTCTATTCTCTCTGGGAATTTACAGGCCCGTTTCTTCCCAACCTTGGCCACCGTCCGCTGTTTGCGGCTGTTGTCGGAGGATTGTTTGTAGGAGTGGGCGTCGGACTGGTGGTTCGGGCTGGCGGTGCCACCGGAGGCGATGACGCTTTGGCGCTGATCCTATCCCGCAAAACACCGCTGACGCTTTCAAAAGCTTACCTGTTTACAGATGTTGTGGTTCTGCTCTTATCAGCCACTTACATTCCGCTGGTAAAAATCGGCTGTTCACTGGTGACTGTGACCATTTCTTCCATTTTGATCGGGAAAATCCAGGCTCCGGGGAAATTCCGGCTTACCTGCTCCACACCTTCGCGATCCATGAATAACCGGTGAAAAATCTGAGACCGACCTTTCATTACCCGTCAGAAAAATACCCCGAAGGATGACCATACCGGTATCCTTACGGGGTTCTGCTTTTTCAAATAACTACATCACAGATATTGTTTCAGCTCCTGCACATTCTTTTCCTCTGTTTTCATCAGCCGCTCCATAAGCTTTACAGCATCCTTATCCGCATGTGCATACTTTTTCAGATTCTGGGCCGCCTCCACGATTCCCATGTTGCTTCCCGTAATCAGCATTTTCGCGATATGGGAGGAGGAAGAATCTGCCATTGTCTGCATGTTGATCATCAGGTACGTCTTCAGACGGTCCAGAGCGCTGATTCCTTTCTCATCGTATCCGTTTTCATTCAGAAGCTTTCTCGCTTCCTGCTGAAAATCCTCATAGTTCACCAGCTGGTTTCGCAGATGCTCCTTCATACCATCCTCCTCCACCAGATCTATGATCTGTTTCATGGTATTCACGCCCATCTCCGCATTTTGATAAACAAAATTTAAAAGCTCCGCATTCCCATTCATCCCAGAAAATCTCCTTTCCTCTATTTGGCCGTATGGCCATAAAGGTATCCCCGCAGGGGCTTCCTCGGATAGTATTTCACCATTTGTTCCAAACTATGCCTGCAAGTCCTTGTGCCGGGGCAGTTCCCGTATTTTCCTGTATTTTTCCGTCTATCCTCCGGATTCAGCAGGGAAGCGGCTTTCTGTGGAGTCAAAAATGCCATGCAGCTGGAGTCTGCATGGCATCTGGTATACGCTTTTACTCTTCCCGCAGCGTATAGGGGAAATCCACTTTCATGTCGCGGAAATAGTATTCCCGGTCTCTCTCTGTGATGGGACGCATCACACGGCAGGGATTGCCCACGGCCACCACATTGGCGGGGATGTCCCTGGTGACGATGCTGCCCGCGCCCACCACGGAATTGTCTCCGATGGTCACGCCGGGAAGGATCACGGAGTTGGCTCCGATCCAGACGTTGTCGCCGATATGAATCGGAAGGGAATAGTGGGCCACCAGTTCCCGGTACAGGGGATATACCGGATGGCCGGTGGTGGTGATGGTCACATTGGGGCCGATCATTACCCGGTTTCCGATGTAAACATCCATATCATCCACAATCACCAGATTGAAATTCGCGTAGAAATGCTCTCCCAGATGAACGTGGGAGCCATAGGACATATGTACCGGATTTTCAATGAATACATGATCTCCGCAGTCGCCCAGTATTCCCTTCAGAATCTCTTTGCGCTTTTCGTCCTCGCTGGGTCTGGTGCTGTTGTAGTCGAACATAATCTCCTTGCACCGGCGGCGCTCCGCCTCCAGCTCCTTCTCCTGCTGAATATCCACCGGATCCTTGTGGCCATGCTCATAGAAAAGCATGCCGTTCTTCATACGTTCCTTCAGTGTCATAATACGTAAAAACCTCCTGATTGTTTCCTGTGTTATCCACATGGTATTACCTATTATACCCGAATCCTCCCCGGATATCCACAGAAATCTCACAGATTTTACTCCGGAAATGTAACCATTCCGCCTTCCCTGTCACAAAATCACCGGAGATCCAGACTGTCATCCAGAAATTCAAAAATTGTCCCATAGTACAGCTGGGGATCCTTATCCTGGGACTGGGCGTGTCCCGCTCCTTCCACCAGTAGCAGCTGTTTCGGGCAGGAAGCCGCTTCGTAAAGATCACGGGTCATCTGCGGGTCGATCATCTCGTCCTCCAGTCCGTGAATAAACAGGGTGGGAATCCGGCTGTGAGCCACCGCCCGGATGGGGGCGGCATCCTTCAGATCATAGCCTCCCCGCAGCTGCAGCATCAGATTGGCCACCGGCAACAGTGGAAAGGATGGCAGATGGAACCATTCCCACATCTGCTTTTTGAACATTTCATAGGCGTCCGTGTAGGCACAGTCGGACACCACAGCCTTCACATTGTCCGGAAGGTCCTCTCCGCTCATCAAAAGAGCGCAGGCAGCTCCCATGGACTGCCCCTGAATCACAATCTGGGCCTCCGGGTTCTCCTCCAGGATATGGGATATCCAGATCTCATTGTCCAGCCGGTCCGTCCAGCCCATTCCGATAAAATCCCCCTCGCTCTCTCCCTGGCACCGCATGTCCGGTACCAGCGCATGGAAACCTCTCTGTACATATTCCATGGCGATGGGATACATGGCCTCCTTCCAGCCGGTATACCCGTGAAGCAGGAGCACCCACCGGCTGCTCTCCTCCCGGGGATGAAACTCCTCCGCCACCAGCCGGTATCCGTCTGCCGTCTCTGCCGAAAGTGTCTGACGGTCCACCGTCTCCAGCCACCGGCTTGTCTCTGAATACGCTTCCTGCTGGTTGGAGGTGATATCATCCGTATGTACCAGCGCCGCCATACTGTCCTCCGTGATGGTCTGGAAGGCTTCCAGCTTCTCCATAAAAGAGGGAACCAGAGCCGCGCTCACCAGCAGATTGGCGCCGATCACCAGAACCAGTGTCAGCACCAGCACCACAACCCCCGCTGTTATGATGATCTTCTTTCTCATGCCGTATCTGTCTTAAATCCTCGCCGTGTCCCAGGCTGTCTGTCAGTAGCTTCTGATTCTGTCTCCGCTTTCGTCGCGGGTTTTCTCAATCTTCCGGATTTCCACATAGTAGCCGTACTGGTCGTTTACCTGCACCAGCACCCGGTCCCCCACCTTGTGGCCCATAATTGCCTTCCCGATGGGGGATTCTGTGCTGATCAGCCCTTCCAGGGAATTTCCCCGGATGGAGGTCACCAGCCGGTACGTCTCTTCCACATCGTCCTCCTCCACATAGAGGGTGACGGTATTGTCCAGGCCCACCTCGTCCTCGCCGGAATGATCGGTGATGATCTCGGCGGTTTTCAGCACCCGCTCCAGGTAGCGGATCCTGCTTTCATTCTGGTTCTTTTCCCGCTTCGCCGCGTAATATTCAAAATTTTCGCTGAGATCGCCCTGGGCTCTGGCTTCTTTCACCGCCTCGATGGCCTCCTTGCGGACCACCAGCTTCCGGTGGTCGATTTCCTGCTGAATTTTCTCCACATCCTGTGGGGTCAGTCGTTCCCGCATATTTCTGTCTCCTTTCCATGCCGATGGTCATGGGCGTAAAGCCTTTTTCAGCAAATCCACTTCGTCCATCTGCATGCAGAATGCCGGATCCTGCGCGCGGACATGCTGCTCGAGTACTTCCAGATCCATCCATTCCACCCGCTCCACCTCTTCCGGCTGCAGGCGCAGTGTTTCGGCAGCCACCGGACGGGTATACAGATACACCGCCGCGATTTCCCGGTCCACGACCCGCTTTCCGGAAAATTCCTGATCCGTCTGGCCCCACCGGAGGGTGAGAAATTCCAGGTCTTCCGGACCGGCCGCAATCCCCAGTTCCTCCCAAAGCTCCCGCAGCGCCGTCTCCTGATAACCGTCGCCCGCATCCACATGGCCGGCGGAGGAAATGTCAAAGCAGCCGGGATATACGTCTTTTTCCCTGCTTCGCAGCTGCAGCAGCACCTGCCAGCGATCTCTATGCCTGCGGGCAATCCAGGTATGGGCCGTGGCGTGCCAGTCGCCGTCCCGGTGCACACAGCCCCGCTCCTTCACCTGCCCGGTTTTATTTCCTTCTTCATCCAGCACCTCAAACAGCTCCAGGGGCTTTCCATCCAGAATGGCTCTGCGCAGCAGGTCTCCCTCATACACCAGCTTCAGGGAGAAAAAGGGCGCCTCCCGGGCCAGAAGGTCCAGAAAGATCAGATCCCCACTCCACAGATTCAGCCGGGAAAGCTCCTCCTTTTTCACCCAGCAAAGCTCTCCCTCGTCGCAGTCCTTCAGCGTTCCCGAAAATCCGTCTGCCGTATAAAGACACATATATTCCGTACCATACCCTTCCTGGGTGAAGGTCACCAGCCCCCGGAACCTCCAGGAAGTCAGCACAAGACCTGTCTCCTCCCGGACTTCCCGCAGCAGACAGTCCTCCGGGCTCTCTCCCTCCTCAAAATGGCCGCCGACGCCGATCCATTTTCCTTTGTTCACATCCTCCTTCTTCCGGATCCGGTGCAGCATCAGATAGCTGTCTTCAGTTTCCAGATAGCAGAGAGTTGTCATGCAAGAGCGTTTCATCTTGGAAATTCTCCTTTCATTACTTCTACTTCTGGCCGAATGGCCATAAAGGTATCCCCGCAGGGGATTTCAGGATCCGATCAGGTGATGGTCAAGCCATTTTCTGCGGTGAAAACGGATGGTATAGAAGATTCCCCGCACCGTCCAGTCCGTAAACATGCCGATCCAGACACCCATGGGGCCGAAGCCCATGACACGGCACAGGAAAATGCAGAGACTCACCCGGAAAATCCACATGGAAGCGCAGGACAGGATCATGGAAAATTTCACATCTCCCGCAGCCCGCATACCATAGGCAGGAATGAAGGAGAACACCCAGACAATGGGCTTTACAATGGTGATCCAACCCATCATATACAGGCACATGCGGGCGCTTTCCGCTTCCATACCGCCGATGATGGTCACCGGCTTTGTGGCTGCGTAAACCAGCAGGCAGCCCGCCAGAATCACAATCTCGGAAATCACGGACAACTTCTTGATATAATAAACGGCATCATCCCTTCTTCCTGCTCCGATGCACTGACCCACCACGGTCATCAGCCCGATACCTACGCCAATGGCGGCAATACCGTTGAGGCCCTCCAGGATATTGGTCATGGCCTGAGCAGCAATGGCCGCCGTTCCCAGGGTGGACACCGTTGACTGAATAGCCAGCTTTCCGAACTGGAACATGCCGTTTTCCACACCGGTGGGGATACCCACCGCCAGAATCGTCCGGATCCTTTTGGCGCTGGGGCGGATGCCCATATAATGGTTCACCACCACTTGCTGGCGGGGCAGACGCAGATAACATAAAATCACCACAGCGCAGAAAATGCGGGATATCAGCGTGGAAATGGCCGCGCCGGCCACACCCATGCCGAAACCGAAAATAAGAATCGCGTTTCCCACAATGTTCATAAGATTGGAAATCACCGACACCGTCATGGGAAGCCCTGTGTTCTGCTGGGCCCGGAATACCGACGCGCCTGCATTATAAAGGGCGATGAACGGAAAAGACAGAGCGGTAAAGAAAAAATAGGTCATGGAATTTTCCATCACCGCTGCTTCCACTTCCCCGAAAATCAGACGGAGCAAAGGCTCATTGAACCCGATGCAAATGACCGTCAGAAAAATGGAGATTCCCGCGGTCACCAAAAGCAGCTGCTCGGCGGAATACCGGGCGTTTTTCGTATCCCCCTGTCCGATGTACTGGGAACAGATAATAGCGCCGCCCGCTGCCAGGGCGGAAAACACCTGAATCACCAGCACATTGATGGAGTCCACCAGGGATACCGCCGAGATAGCCGCGGAACCCACATTGCTGACCATCATGGTGTCCGCCGTTCCCATCAGTGAAGCCAGAACCTGCTCAATCACCACCGGGACCAGCAGCAGACGCAGGTCCCGGTTTGAAAACAAATGCTTTTTCTCTTCCATCTTCCTCTTTTCCCCTTACTCGTGAAGCTCCAGCGGCAGACCGTCGGGATCCTTGAAAAAGGTCATCTTTTTACCGGTAAATTCATCCGTCCGCACCGGCTCCGTGGCGATCCCCAGTCCATTGAGCCATGCGATGGTTTCCTCTATGTTCTCCACCCGGAAAGCCAGATGGCGCAGGCCGCAGGCCTCCGGATAGCTGGGCCGGGGCGGGCTGTCCGGGATACCGAAAATCTCCAGCTCACAGTCCCCCAGTTTCAGATCCAGCTTATAATCTCCTCTTTCTTTCCGGAAATTCTCCCGGATTACTTCAAATCCCAGAAGATCCACATAAAAATGCCGGGATTTTCTGTAATCCGACACAATCACTGCCACATGATGAATCGCTTGTAATTCCATGGTTTTCTCCTTATCCTGCCGCAAAAAAATCATACTTTTCCGGTACCTTTCCCTCCGGGCATAGTCTTCAGGCCCCGGGTGTGAAATCCGGCCAAGATCCATGTTGTGGGCCAGATCCGCCATCTTCACCCGGCGGGCCATGGGATTTTTCCGGATCTCCTCCAGGTAACCCCGGTAAGTGAAATCCGGCCCCGGCTGCCGGGTCAGAAGTCTCACGGCCTCCACAATATCCGGCGGAAATTCCCTGGCCAGCTCCTCAAGGGTTACCTTTGTGTCCTCCACCACATCATGAAGAACCGCCGCGATCCTGTCCCGGCCATCCTCCAACATGGAAGCCACCGCCAGCGGATGCCGGATATAGTCCGTACCACCCTTGTCCACCTGTCCCTTATGCGCGCTGGCGGCCAGACGAACCGCCTTCTCATAAAGCCTGGATTCCTCTTCCGTCACCTTGCCGCCTCCCTTTCCTTCATGTTCCGCGGCCTTCCGGCCAACTGCTTTGTACCGCTTCATTTGTAACCGTTCAGCCTTCAGCTGTCCCGCAAAGGAGACCGGACGGTTACCCACTGCATTTACAACCAGTTTACGCCCGCAGAAGGAAAATGTAAAGCCCGCAAATTACATCCTCACATGGCCGGCAGCAGGCAGGACAGCACAGCTCCTGCCAGAAGAAGCGTCGCTCCGATCCATAAGATCCAGCCCTTTTTGCCCCGGCGGCGAAGGGAAATCCCGCACAGCGCCAGAAGCAAAAGCACGGCGGCAAAGCTGGCAGCGGCAAATACCCGGGCAGCCAGATGCCTGGCCAGCATAGCCGCCGCAAATGCCGGGATCAGCGTGGCGGCCGCTCCAGTTCCCCAGCCGGCCTGTCCGCCGGCGCGCTTCCCGCCCGGCCTGCGGGTCATTTCCCGGAAGGCCAGCGTGCCGGTCCGCACCGCCGTATCCAGCACAGCCAGCAGGAAACTACAGGCCGCCATCAGAAACAGGGCAATGGTGAAATCATAGGGAATCCCTGCCTTTGCCTGAAGGTCCGCGGCTGCTGCGGCGAAAAACTGCGGCGCTTCCTCCAGTCCCATGGCCGCCGCGTCTGCCCGGACCAGAGCGAAGGACAGAAGAAGCACCAGTACGGCACAAAGACTTTTCAGCAGCGCAACTCCCACTGCCGCCCGTTCAAAATCAGACCGTTTCTGGTATCTCAGCGGCGAAACCGCCAGCGCCGCCCCGTCAAACCCGCTGACAACTCCCCACAGAAGCACCGCGAGAAATGCCCACAGACCGGCGGAGGCGCTGTCCGGCATTTCGAAGGCCTCCACGGCAGGCTGCGGATTTCCCGCCAGAACTCCCGCGCATCCCGCCGCCAGAACAATCCCCGCCAGCACCAAAAGAATCTGCCCCCTGGGCCTGGTCTGCACCCAGGCCGGAATCAGTCCGGAAAAAAAGGCAAGCAGAAAAATTCCCACAAGCCAGACCGTTTCCTCCAGGTAAATGGGATACGTTTTTCCCAGCCAGGCAGAATCCAGAATCACCAGGCATACGGCCACCGCCTTCACCAGGCGGCTCACATTCCGGTACCGGCACACAATTCCCAGACCGGCGGCCCCCACGCAGAGAATCACACAGGAGGCGGCCCCGGCGGCACCCACGGAATTGCGCAGCAGTTCCCCGGATTCCGTCTCCACAAATCCCCGGAAACTGGCGGCCGCCGTATGCCCGGCAGCGGCCGCTGCCATCACAGCCAGCAGCCAGACCAGGGCCGCAGCCGCCCTCCGCTTCCCCCCGGAAATGGCGCGGCCCTCTGCCGCTGATTCCCGGTTTTCTCCCTCCTGTACCATCAGGCAGCCGGAAACGGCCAGATTCTGTGCCGCCCCGAAAAGAATCCCCCCGCCCACAGCGGCAGCCAGGGCAGGCACCCAGCCCCACTGCATCGCCGCAAAGGGAGAAATCATCAATGGAAGTCCCAGACAGGACGCGGCAAGCTGCCCCAGGCCCGTCCACCGTTCCCTGGCCGGGAAAGGATTTTCCGCCCCTTTCGCATCTTTCTTTATCAGGCGGCTGTAAAACCAGAATCCGCCTGCCAGCACCAGCAACGCCGCTGCCAGCATCCATCTTCCGCTCATAGGTCACTCCTCATTTTCCGTTTTTTCATCCTGGCCGGGCAGCGTTCTTTTGCCCAGACGGACTTCCTCCATCATTTCCGCCAGCTCCTGCGGCAGATGATCCAGCAGGTAATTTTTATCCGAAGAACGGAGCTGCATATGCTCCCGGCGCAGCTCCTTTCGGGCAGCGTCAATTTCCTCTTTCAGATCCCGGGCGGAAAGCCGCCGGGCCCCCTGTCCCATGATAATCACCTGCTCGGTGGCGTCCGAGGTGGCCACAGTCACCTGATACTGTTTTCCCATCTCGTGAACCGTTTTTTCGATATACTGGTCGGCGGTTTCCGCCTCCTTTGTGTATACCACGTGGATATTGTTGTAGCGGGAAACTTCCCCTTGGCCGCCTTCCACCCGGTAAGCGTCGAACACCAGAATCACCGTCATCTGGCGGAAGCCCTGGTAATCGCACAGAATATCCATCAGCTTGTTTCTGGCGCTCTCGATGTTTGTTCGGGCCAGATCCGCCAGCTCCTCCCAGGCGAAAATAATATTGTAACCGTCCACCAGCAGGTATTCCCTTTCCGGTTTTCTGTTCTTCGGTGCCCGCCGGGGTGCCAAAGAAGTCAGAGACCGTTTCTTTTCGGTGCCGTTTTTGACGGCGGAGGCGCTGCGGTTCATGCCGAATCTGCGCTCCTTGATGGGGCCGTAGGTGCGGACGAAAATTTCTTCCAGCTCCTCCTGGGTGATCCACTCCTGGCGGGTGCGGGCCTGGCGGGCCTTCTCCATCACCTGACGGCTCTCCTCCTGCTTTACGGGCGCCAGCACACTGTCCAGGTGCATATATTCCGGCACCTGCTCCCAGCTTACCACGAATCCGGCGCCGTGGGCGCAGAATACCGAGTCCGCCGGATTTTCCGTATCCTTCTCCGGATCGTAGCCGGCGGCGGCAATCACCTCTTCGCTGTTATGGCAGGGAACGTAACCGCCAAGGGTGCAGGCCATTCTGCCCCTGCCCGCCGTGTAGGCCGTCACCTCCGCCGGGTATCCCTGAAGGCAGGCCACCGGGGCGCTTCCCGTCAATACGGCCATCTCCCCTTCCAGCTCAGGCGGTCCGAAGGTTCCGTTCATCCGCTGCAAATCCGTCATGGCCCGGCCCACCTGGGCGGAGGGAACCTCCAGCCGGAAATCATACACCGGCTCCAGCAGCACATTCTTCGCCTGCATCAGTCCCTGACGCACTGCCCGGTAGGTGGCCTGGCGGAAATCCCCGCCTTCGGTGTGTTTCTGATGCGCCCTGCCGGAGGCCAGCAAAATCCGCATGTCCGTGATTTCCGAACCCGTCAGCACACCCCGGTGCGCTTTTTCCTCCAGGTGCGTCAGCACCAGCCGCTGCCAGTTCCGGTCCAGCACATCCTCGCTGCAGACGGTATCAAACTGAAGTCCGCTGCCCGGCTCCCCGGGCTCCAGAAGAAGGTGAACCTCCGCATAGTGGCGCAGCGGCTCAAAATGCCCCACTCCCTCCACCGTGTCCGCGATGGTTTCCTTATAGACAATGCTTCCCGCGTCAAAACCGACGCCCAGCTCAAACCGCTCCCTGATCAGGTTCTGCAGGATTTCGATCTGCACCTCCCCCATCACCTGTACCCGGATTTCATTGGCGGAGGCGTCCCAGAGCATGTGCAGTTCCGGAATCTCCTCCTCCAGCGGCCGCAGCATCCGGTAGGCCCGGTGGATATCCACATCCGCAGGAAAAGAAAGCCGGTAAGTCAGCACCGGTTCCAGCACCGGCAGCTCAGAGGCAGGCTCCGCCCCCAACCCCTGACCGGAATACGTCTTCGTCAGTCCCGTCACCGCGCAGACCATTCCCGCCCGGGCTTCCTGCACCATCTGAAATCCCGTTCCGGAGTACAGGCGGATCTGATCGGTTTTTTCCTCCCAGGACTCGCCCTCCCGGCTTTTCCCTTTCAGAGGTTTTTTCACCTGCAGACAGCCGCCGGTCACTTTCAGATACGTCAGCCGCGCACCCTGGGCGTCCCTGCCGATTTTGTATACTTTCGCCCCAAAGGTTTCCGGATATTCCGGCAGGCGGGCGTAGCGCCGGATTCCTTCCAGCAGCCTGTCCACCCCTTCGTTTTTCAGGGCAGAGCCGAAATAGCAGGGAAATACCTTTCTCTCAGCAGTCAGCCGGGAAATATCCTCCGCTTCGATCCCGCCATCCTCCAGGTACTGCTCCATCAGCTCCTCGTCACACATGGCCAGCTCTTCCAGCCACGCTTCCCGACTCCTGTCCTCGCCAAAGTCCACGCAGCCGTCATCCAGCCGGGCTTTCAGCCCGGCCATGAGCGCCTCCCGATCCGTTCCCGGCTGATCCATCTTGTTGATGAACAGGAAGGTGGGAATCTCATAACGCCGCAGCAACCGCCACAGGGTCTCCACATGACTCTGCACGCCGTCCGCCCCGCTGATCACCAGCACCGCGCAGTCCAGCACCTGCAGCGTCCGCTCCATCTCCGCGGAAAAATCCACATGTCCGGGAGTATCCAGAAGCGTCACCTGCCAGTCTCCCAGGGTCAGACGGGCCTGTTTGGAGAATATGGTAATTCCCCTGGCCCGCTCCATGGCGTCCGTGTCCAGGAAGGTGTCCCTGTGATCCACCCTCCCCAGCTTCCGGATGCTGCCCTGCAGGTACAGGATCGCCTCCGCCAGAGTGGTTTTTCCGGCGTCCACATGGGCCAGAAGGCCGATGTTTATGTACTTTTCCGGCTTTTCCGCCGGGTTGTTTTTTCTATTTCCAGACGTATTTTCCATGAAAA
>DVON01000033.1 GCA_018713585.1 Candidatus Pullilachnospira stercoravium
TGATTCTGGCATATGTAAAATATACAGAGAAGGAAGGAGTCAGACCGCTGGAACTTCGGTTCACTGTCCGGGAGGGGAAGATATCTTCCTGCTCACTGTTTGCCCATAATCTGGAGCAGAATCGCATGATTACGGAATATTTTTCCGAGGAACAGGAGGAAAAGGGAGAAGCGGTTGCCCTGACTTATAATGGCATGGATCAGGAAATCCAGGGGTGGCTGAAGGATATGGAGAATCCGAACGGTACTTTGAGTATTCTGGGGAAGGAATACGAAGTGATCGGAAGCCAAAGCTGGGCGGCAGCGGTGTTGATACCGTATCAATCTCTGGAAGATGATACTGCTCTTTACAATGATTTCGGAATTTTACTTTACTTCCACGACCCGGTCACCAGAGAGCAGTACGATCAGTTGAAGGAGACCCTGGCGGCACAGCTGGGTGACCGGGTGATTTTTCCGGAACGGGAGATTTACGATTTTAACCAGCTGTATCTTTACAACACCATTCTTCTGATCAATGGGTTTATCCTGCTGGCGGCCGCCCTGAATTTCGCGCTGCTGTATCGGTATATTCTGATGAAGCGGAAGAAGAATCTGGCTGTTTTTCAGCTCTGCGGCCTGACCCGGCTGCGGGCGGCCTGCTATTACCTGGGGGAATGTATCCTGCTGCTGGTTCCTGTTATCCCACTGGCGTTTGTCTGCTTCCGCCTGCTGGTTCTCCCGGCGCTGGCAAAGACGTATACAGACATCTGGAGCCTGTTCCCAGGCAGTATTTACGGAAAGTTCGGCGCGGCGTATCTGGTGGTTTCCCTGCTGGTTCTGGTTCCGGTGATTGCGCTGGAATTGAACCGGCAGACTTTGAAAGAACAGTTATAGGTGAACGGTATGAAAAGAAAATGGGAGTTGGCGTGGAGAGGGCTGAAAGGCCAGCCGTGGATGAATCTTCTGATCGTGGTACAGCTGGTGATTACCTTTTTTATTTCTATAAGCTGTATCTCCATCTTCCAAGAAAAGTATGCCGGTTATGCGGCCATAGAGACCCTTTCCGCCGGGACGGGAACCGTATTCTTCCATCATGGGATCGTGAAGCAGGATGGAATGTTTGTGCAGGATTCTTCCGAACTGGAGGAGATGCTTCCGGGAAGCACTTTCGTCAGCTGCTATTCGGTTATGGCGGAGGTGAATTTCGGGGAGGAAAAGCTTCCGTTGGAAGTGCGGGCCTATGACCAGGAAATCATAGACGCTTACCGGCCCCGGATGGAGGAAGGACAGTGGCTGGAGGACTGTGACGGAGAGGAGATTCTGCATGTGGTGGTCTCTCAGGGCAGCGGCCTTCAGGTGGGAGACCGGCTGGATCTGGAATCCGCGATTCCGGTGGATCCGGGCATTGAGAATGTACATCTTCCGGCGGTGGTCAGCGGTGTTCTGGACGCGGACGCGTATGTGCCGGGATTTCAGGTGGGGGATCCGGAGCGGAGAGATTCCTCCTGGCTGTTCCAGTCGGCAAATCCGGAATACGGGAGCAATCAGCTTTTGCTGATTAACGAAAGCGAGCTGCTGCGGGTAAAGGAAAATCTGGGCTGCCTGGTGATTTCCGGCGAGATGGGAAACCTTACCTGGATGTCCCGCCCGGCGGATATGATGGAAAGCCAGAAGAAGGCCCAGGACGATATGTTGGGGATGATGCTCCAGTCGGTGGAGATGGAAGTGGATTTCCAGGAACTGAGGGAAAACACAGAATTTAGTTTCCGGGAGGATATGCTGCAGATTGTCCCGGTATTCCTGGTGGCGCTTCTGGTGACATTTCTCAGTGAGATCAGCGCGGGAGCCATTGCGGCGAGAACCCAGATGTACCGGTATGGGATTTATCAGCTTTGCGGACTGTCAGTGAAAGGATGTCTGGGAATCCATGTGAGAGGAAGCGGGCTGCTGACGGGAATCGCCTTTGTCCTTGCGGTTTTGGGCGCCTGGGGGATGGAGCGGTTTGGCTGGGCTGTGGGAGGAACGGTGATCCGGCTGGGCTGGATGCAGGCGGCAGGAGGACTACTGGTGGCGGCCGTGAATCTGGCCATTGCCTGCTGGATTCCGCTGCGTATCATCCGGGACAGGTCGGTGTATGAAACGCTTTATAAAGAGAAGTAGCGGCTGGGAGAAAGAATATGAAAAATGAAGAAGCAATGATTCGGTGCAGTCATATAAAAAAGATATACAATAAGGATAAGCCCAACCAGCTGGAAGCTCTTTCTGATGTGACATTTTCCGTAGAGCCGGGGGAACTGGTGGCCGTGATGGGAAAATCCGGCTGCGGAAAATCCACCCTGCTGCATATTCTGGGCTGTCTGGATACCCTGGACGGCGGGGAATATCAGCTGAACGGAAAAAAGATGGAGGCGGCCCGGGACCGGGAGATGGCCAGGATCCGCAATGAGCAGATCGGAATCGTGCTGCAGGATTTCGCTTTGGTGGAGGAATTTACCGCCATGGAAAATGTGCTGCTGCCGCTGGATTTCTCCGCAAAGAAGATCCACGGAAAGAAAGCGCTGGCCTTGGAGGCGCTGAAAAAGGTGGAGATGGAGGAGTATGCGGGCCAGGTGACGGGAACCATGTCCGGCGGGCAGAAGCAGCGGGTTGCCATCGCCAGAGCTATCGTGAATTCCCCGGCGGTGCTGCTGGCGGATGAACCCACCGGAGCGCTGGATACCGCCACCTCGGAGGGTATCATGGATCTTTTTGAGAAGCTGAACCGGTCGGGAATGACCATTGTGGTGGTGACCCACGATCCGCAGGTGGCCCTCCGCTGCGGACGAACCTTTGAGATGAAGGACGGGCGGATGTGGGAGGCCGCCGCAGTACGGACAGACTCAGCTCCCGGCTGATGCTGACGGCATATGGAATTTACGGGTGTTACACCAAAAAGAAGCTCACGAGAGAAATGGATATGAATAGTCTGGATCTGGAACTGAGTGAAACCGGCACAGTTACAAAGGGAGAATTTTCGGAAGCTTTTCTGGCATGCCCTTCCGAGCTCACGGATGGTATTGACATGATTCTGGTATATGTAAAATATACAGAGGAGGAAGGAGCCAGACCGCTGGAACTTCGGTTTACTGTCCGGGAAGGGAAGATATCTTCCTGCTCCCTGTTTGCCCATAATCTGGAGCAGAACCGTATGATTACGGTATATTTTTCCGAG